>JAFPGC010000073.1 GCA_017423025.1 Bacteroidales bacterium | reverse complement strand
TTGGCAAGGCTTGCCAAAACTTGCATTCGCCCCTCTTTTGGATTATCTTTGTGGAAAACGACGAAGCTATGTCTGATTTGGAGAAAATACAATTGTTCGAGAACAAGAAGGTCCGGACGGCATGGGACGAAGAGAAGCAGGAATGGTTCTTTTCAATTGTGGATGTGTGTGGTGTTTTAACTGAGCAACCAGACTATGATGGCGCCAGAAAATACTGGAAAGTATTAAAAGGCAGGTTGATTGCCGAAGGTTTTGAGTTGGTATCAAATTGTTACCAACTGCACCTGAAATCCCCTAAAGACGGAACCGAATATGCCGATATTTGGTTTGTCTATGCTTCTACCACGCAAATTCGCGAAGAGCGCAAAATGTCTTACTCCAATCCGCCCATGGCCGTCCGTCTGCGGCTGAAGGGTTTGGAGGAAAATGCCGACGGACTCTACCTCCTCTCAGACGTAGAGCAGCGCTTCTCCAAAGCCATTAATGCCTACGATTCTATTTAATAAGGTTCATATGTCAGGGGTTTCAACGCGGAGTTTCTGTTTTCCGGCGGGCTCGGAAGGCCTTGCAGAGTATCATATTACCCTGCAGGGGCAAGACGGGACGCTTTCGTTCGAGGAGCAGCTTATGGCGCTCCTGAAAGCCTATACCCAGGTCACCGAGGGCAAGACCGTATTGCTACGGCGCTTCTTCTTGAGCGATCCGGCCAACCAGGCGGCGCGGCTGGAATCTGAGCTTCGCAGGTTGCCGGCGGCCGCCACCTCCCTCATCGGCCAGCCTCCCCTGAACGGAACCAAGCTTGCGGCGTGGGTGTATGCTGTTGAGGGTGCCGAGGTCCAGGACGGCCTCCTGGTACACAACGGACACAAGCACCTGTGGACCGGCGGCATGACGGCCGAAAAAGCCGGTTCAGAGGCCCAGACGGCCGATATCTTCAATGCCTATGAAGCGTTTCTTGCGCAAAAGGGGATGACGGTGGCGGACAACTGCCTGCGCACCTGGCTCTTTGTCCGGGATGTGGATACCCACTACGGTGGCGTTGTGAAGGGGCGTCGGGACCATTTCAACGGCATCGGCCTTACTCCTGATACGCACTTTATCGCCAGTACGGGGATTGCCGGGTTCAGTGCCAATCCGCAGCAACTGGTAAGGATGGACGCTTACGCCGTCGGAGGGCTTGAGGAGGAGCAGATCCAATACCTCCACGCCTATGACCACCTGAGCCCCACGGCCCTGTACGGGGTTACTTTTGAGCGGGGCACGGCCGTAACGTATGGCGACCGCAAGCACGTGTTTATCAGCGGAACCGCCAGCATTGACAAAGACGGAAAGGTAGTCCACGTGGATGACCCCGTCCAGCAGACGGAAAGGATGCTGGAGAATGTGAACGCCCTCCTCCAGGAGGCCGATGCCGGGTTCGAAGACCTTGCGTACTGCCTGGTCTATCTGCGGGATACGGCCGATTATCTCCGTGTTCGCGAGATTATCCAGCGCAACTGTCCTATGCTGGATCCCATCTATGTCCTCGCCCCCGTCTGCCGGCCCGCCTGGCTGGTAGAAATGGAATGCATGGCCGTCACCGGGAAAGGCAACAGCTCCTTTGCAGCATTTTAATCTGATTATTTAAATAGAGCCCTTACCAGAGCCGGGATATCGGCCACCTTTACGACCTCGATACCTTCCGGTTTCTGGTCGAAGTGGGTGTACGAGCTAACGAAGATGCGCTTGAAACCTACACGGGCAGCTTCCACGGCGCGGCGGGCGGCCTGGGATACGGGGCGAATTTCGCCGCTCAGGCCCACCTCACCGGCGAAGCAGACGTCGGAGGGGATGGCATAGTCGAAGGTGGAGGAAAGCACGGCGCAGATCACGGCCAGGTCGCAGGCGGGATCCGTGATGCGGAGGCCGCCGGCCATGTTGAGGAACACGTCCTTCTGGCCCAGCTTAAAGCCTGCACGGCGCTCCAGCACAGCCAGAAGCATATTCAGGCGGCGTACGTCAAAGCCGGTGGCGCTGCGCTGCGCAGTACCATATACGGCCGATGAAACCAGCGCCTGCACCTCAAAGAGGAAAGGCCGGTTGCCGTCCAGCATGGCCGATATGGCCGTCCCGGAAAGGCCTGCCTCGTGCATGGGAATGAGCATTTCGGAAGGGTTGGCCACCTCGCGGAGGCCGGTGCCCGTCATCTCGAAGACCGCCAGTTCGGAAGTGGAGCCGAAACGGTTCTTGATGCTGCGGAGCACGCGGTACGCGCCGCGGTTTTCGCCTTCGAACTGCAACACCACGTCCACAATGTGCTCCAGAATCTTGGGCCCGGCTATAGTACCTTCCTTGGTGATATGGCCGATGAGGATGACCGGAATGCCGGAAGACTTGGCGAAGCGCAGCAACTGCGCGGCCACTTCCTTGATCTGGCTCACGCTGCCGGCTGTGGAGTCCACGTGCTGGCAGTACATGGTCTGGACAGAGTCCACAATCATGAGGTCGGGTGCCACTTCTTCGGCCTCGGCCAGGATGGCGCTCATATCCGTCTCGCTGAAAATGAGGCAGTTCTCACAAGAGCCGCCCAGTCTGTCGGCCCTCATCTTTACCTGCTTCACGCTCTCTTCGCCGGTGACATAGAGCGTCTTCAATTCGGGCCGGTGCAGGGGCAACTGCAGGGAAAGGGTACTTTTGCCGATGCCGGGCTCGCCGCCCATAAGCACCAGGGAACCCTTCACGATGCCGCCGCCCAGCAGGCGGTCTACCTCGGCCGAACCCAGGGAAATGCGGTCCTCCACCGTGGTGGATACGTCCTTAAGGGGCATGGGCTTGCGGGAGCCGCCGGGCACCGAGATGGCGCCGGCCTTGGGACTGCCCGTCACCACCTCTTTCTCTACCATGGTGTTCCACTCGCCGCAGGCCGGGCATCGGCCCATCCATTTGGAGTACTCGTTGCCACAGTGGCTGCAGAACCACACGGACTTGGTTTTCTTTACAGTTGTTGCCATTTTGCTAACGCATTTCCTTCAGGACCTCGGCGATAGCGGCGTCCAGTTGGGGATCCTTCCCTTCCAGCCGATCCTTGAAGGTATTCTTAATATAGATGTCGGGCTTTACACCGGTATTTTCCAGGTCAGAGCCATCGATGACGCTGTAGCAGCCCCAAGCAGGCATACGGCAGGTGGAGCCGTCCAGCAGACGTACCGATGAGGTGAAGATAATCCAGCGGTACGTCTCAGTACCCACCAGCTTAGCTATGCCCAGTGTCTTAATGCCATTTGAAGTGACCTCCGCATCAGACAGACTGTGCTCGTTGACCAGAACCACAATGGGCTTATCAGCGGGAGTGACGTTGGGATGGCTGGTGCGGGGAAAATCCCGATAGGACCACTCGAAATGGGACTGGCCGCGAAGGAAGTCGATAACTTCTTTGTGCACATTACCGCCATTGTTGTAACGAAGGTCCAGGATCAGAGCCTCCTTGTCAAACACCTCTGTATGCATCTTCACCAGGAACATCTCCAAATCTTCTGCTCCCATTGCTCTCATATGGATGTAGCCCACCTTGCCTCCGGTCTTGGAGGAAACCATAGCAGCCCTCTGATTCTCCCATTCCTTGTACTCCAGTGTTTTGAGGGCAGTGTAGCCGGTGGTGTGCACCTTGGTGCTGAATTCCTTGCCTTTGCGGTTGAATGTGAGCATGAGCTCTTCCCTGGGGACGGCACCGGAGAAGTATTTCTCCCGGTTCACTTTTCTGTCCACCTTCTCTCCGTTCACGGCCACCAGTTCATCTCCTGCCCGGACCTCTATTTCGTATTTGTCCGCCGGGGAATCCGGCAGGATACCAACCACCTTATACGGGGAAGTATTGTCAAAGAGGATACCGGTTCCGTAGGTCCGAATACGGGTTTCCTTTTTCTCCTCCGCGCCATTGGAGCTGAAGCCCAGGTGGGAAGAATTGAGCTCTCCCAGGAGGTCAGAGATGAGAGTGCGAAGGTTGGCACGTGTCCTTACATAAGGGAGGAAGGAAGCGTAATAATCCCGTACTGCCGGCCAGTTGGCACCGTGGAAATTCACGTCGTAATAGTTCTGCTCCAGGGTACCCCAGGTCTCGTAGAACATCTGGCGGAATTCGTCATTCAGCACGGCTTCCACATCTTTTTTCACTTCCGTTTTGGTGGCCGATCCTCCCGCCGGGTCCACCTTATAGATGGCGCCGCCGGAGAGACAGTAAAGGGCATCTTTACAGCTGAAGAAAGAGCCTCCGCGAAGGTCTTTAACCTGTTTCGGCTTGGCCTCGGGGTCCGAAATCTCCAGAGAGAAGACACCGGGAGCGCCGGAACCCATAGACCTATACAGGAGGTAGTCCTTCCCCTTGGAAGAGAAGACATACGGACTTCCCTGGAAGCCATCCCGCTCTACGCGGGTCATCCTCTCGTGGATATTCCTAAAGTCTATCAGCACGGTAGTATCTTTCTTGGCATCGGCCTTCTTGTCCTGGAAAAGTTTTTCTACTTGGGCCGATTTGAAGGGCTCATCGTATTTCTGGAGCGGGAGCTTGTAAAGGGCCGGTCGGGAACCTCTGGGGAAAGAAGAGGTCACACTGCCCAGAAAGAACATATACTTGCCGTCCGGGCTGAAGACAGGACTGCTTTCCACGGACGCAGAATGCGTCAAATTGTGCACACTTCCGTCCCGGAGGTTGTATAGGAAGATGTCCGGCTCAAATGTGTACATAGCATCGAAAGCCAGCCAGTTGCCGTCCGGAGAAAAGGCTAACGTGTACCCCTCGAAAGACCAGAACTCGGCCTCTGCCACACGGGTAGTGGTGCCTGATTTCACATCGTGAAGCATTACAGAGCGACACCCATCGATGAAGGCCAGTTTCTCTCTTTTGCGGTCTGCCGCCAGTGACAGGCTGTTGTTTTCGGAAACGAAGACCGGCTGTTCCACGGCACTGCCATCGGCCGCCAGTTTGTACAGATTGGTCCAGCCCTTGTCTGTGCGGATATAATAGAGGGTTTTGCTGTCCGGGCCCCAGACCACCTCATCCACGCGTTCGTCCGAAGGGGTTTGCAATTTCTGGAGGAACTTGCACTTGGTGTCGGAAACGTAGAGCCCGCCGCGAATCACGAGGGCGATTTTTTTGCCATCCGGGGAAACATCGGCAGATGAGGGTGTCTGCCCTTCAAAAGACCTCCGTACCTCCACGCTGCCGGATGCAATCCGGATCTGGGGCACCGAGACCTGGCCTGTAGAAGGCTCCAGGATGTGGATTTCGTAGTCTTTCAGGAATACGATGGCCGATCCTCCAAAGGCAATGGAGGGATACTGCACCGACTTATCGAAGGCGGTGAGCTGCTGCGGCTTCCCTCCTTTAACGTATTTGACGATATTGGACTCTTTGTTGAGTTCGTCGCTCACATAGTAGATGTTGCCGTTTTTATCGACCATCGGCCACTGGTCTTTGCCGATATAGTCCGTGAGTTCCTGGTAGGTTTTGCTGCGGGGATTCCAGCACTTGATATTGGGGTTGTGGTCTCCCACATAGCGCTTGCGGGTGGGGAAGCTGATGCTTTCCATAGACTCGTTGAAGAGGAACTCCCCGGTCTTGGGATTCTCTGCCAGATTGACGACGGTGTTGAAAAACCCTTCGAACAGAAGCTGCGGCGTCCCGCCCGTTACAGCCACCCTGAAAGTGGTTTTACGGGCACTCTCGCGGGTGGATTCGAAGTAGATCCAATCTCCCTTGGCCGACCAGCCCACCGGCACGTCCGCGGCCTCGTGGAAGGTCAACTGTATCGCCTGGCCACCCGTCACGGGAACAATATAAACGTCGTTATTACCCTGAATGTCCGAACTGAATGCCAGCCACTTGCCATCCGGAGAGACAAGGGGGGAATCCTGCACGCCGGGCATAGTAATGACCGCCGTAGCCTGGCCTCCATTAACCGGGACGGAATAGATGTCTCCATCGTAGCTGAAATAAATCTGCTTTCCGTCCGGGGAGAGCGACGGATGAGAGGCAAAACGGATATTATCCGCCAGAGACACGAAAGAGCCGGCCACCAGCACGGCTGCCAGGAGGATAAGTTTCTTGAGCATACTCTTATTTGCTATTCAGGGCTTTTGCTATTTTTTCCAGCACCACGGTGCTCAGGGCCACCTTACCCTGCTCGTCAATCAGATACAGGGACGGAATCCATTTCACGTGATACGCAGTATTTATCTCGGACTCTTTGCGGGGAGCCGTTTCGAAGAGCTGGACACCCGTCATCTCATTCTCTTTCACATATTTCTCCCAAGCCTCTTTGGTTCGGTCGAAGGACACGGCCACGAAGGCCACCTTGCGGGGATCGGCCTGGGTTTGCATCTCCTTGAGGGCGGGAACTTCGGCGCGGCAGTCGGGGCACCAGGAGGCCCAGAACACCAGCACTACCTGACGGCCGCGGAAATCTCTCAGGCTCACGTCGTGGCCGTTGATATCCGTAAGGGTGAAGTCCGGGGCAGGGGTGCCGGGCTTCAGAAGTTCGGTGGCATACTGCAGGTCCAGGTCCTGCTCCTGGGCAAAGAGGCCCATCGCCATAAGAAGGCCCAGGGAAATGGCTATAATTCGTTTCATACTACAATACTTTCTTCACAAACCTTAGATTTGCAGCGTAGTTCTCTGCGCCTAGGTTTGTACGACAAAAGTAGTAATTTTATGCCGATAAAGAAAGTTTAACAAAGGACAATGGAGCCGGGCGGTTCTCAATTTTCACAAATGGGTAAGACCCGTG
>JAFPGC010000052.1 GCA_017423025.1 Bacteroidales bacterium | reverse complement strand
TACTGACCCACCAGTTGGGAGAGTAGGTAGCTGCGGTTCTTTGAAGCCCCGTGCGTCAATGACGCATGGGGCTTTTCATTTACCGCAGCAAGCTGCGCCTTCTTTCGTTACCCCCTCCCTAAATCCCTCCCCTCGGGGGAGGGACTGGCCGTCAGAAGACGGCCTTTAATTGGTTAAATGCTTGGAAGGAAGAGCCTCTGGACGGCGTAGCCGCCCATGGCTCGTGAATGGGAGGGGCCCGCCCCGCAGGGGTGGGAGGGATAGGACCGAAGGTCCGTACCGGCCAGAGGCTCTTCCTGGAGGGCATTATTTTAGAAATAATGTATTTTTACTATCTTTGTAATCCTATACTTATAATATTTTATGAAAAGAGTTGTTATTACCGGAATGGGCATTTGGTCTTGCCTGGGGGTGACCTTGGATGAAGTTAAGGATTCACTGTATAGTGGCAAGAGCGGCATTGTGCTGGACCAGGACCGGAAAGAAATGGGATTCCGGAGTGGACTTACGTCTTTTGTCCCGGTACCGGATCTGAAGAAAGAACTTCCCCGTGCTCAGCGCGTGTATATGCCGGAGCCGGCGCTTTATGCTTACTGCGCCACCCGCGATGCCTTGAATCAGGCAGGAATTGATCAGGATTACCTGGATGCCCACGAGGTGGGTCTCCTGTATGGTAACGACAGTACGGCCAAGGCTGTGTATGATGCCATTGCCAAGATCCGTGAAAAGAAAGATACCATGCTTTGTGGCAGCGGTGCCATCTTCCAGAGCATGAACTCCACCGTGACCATGAACCTGGGAGTGATCTTCCATCTTAAGGGTATCAACCTTACGGTTTCCGGCGCTTGCGCCAGTGGTTCCCACGCTATCGGCCTGGGTGCCCTGCTTATCCAGAATGGCCTGCAGGATATGGTGGTTTGCGGCGGTGCTCAGGAAGTGAATCCTGAGGCTACCGGCTCTTTCGATGGCATATCGGCCTTCTCTACCCGCGAGGATGCGCCTACCAAGGCTTCCCGTCCGTTTGACCGCGACCGTGACGGTCTGGTGCCGGGCGGCGGTGCTGCTACGGTGATCCTGGAAGAATACGAGCACGCTGTCAAGCGCGGCGCTCCCATTATCGCTGAGGTGCTTGGATATGGCTTCTCGGCCAATGGTGATCATATTTCTTCTCCCAATGTGGACGGCCCGGCCCGTTCGCTGGAGATGGCTATCCACCGGGCAGGCGTGAACCTCAAGGAGATTGGCTACGTGAATGCGCACGCCACTTCCACCCATGTGGGAGACGCCAACGAGGCCAAGGCCCTGCTTCGCGTGCTGGGCGAGAAGACGGTTCCCATCACTTCCACCAAGAGCCAGACCGGCCACGAAATGTGGATGGCAGGTGCTTCGGAGGTCATTTATTCCATCCTCATGATGAAGAACGACTTCATCGCCGGCAATATCAATTTTGAGAATCCGGACGAGGACAGCTGCCATCTGTGGATTCCTGCACAGACCATTCAGACGCACTTCGATACCTTCCTGTCCAATTCCTTCGGCTTTGGCGGTACCAATTCCACGCTCATTGTAAGGAATGTCTAAACACGTTCTCATCATCGGCGCCGGTCTGGGCGGCCTGTTCTGCGGTAAGTTATTGAGCCGCAGCAGGATGGATGTAACCATCCTGGAGCAGGGGATGCAGCCGGGCGGTGCCCTGCAGACTTTTGTGAGGGATGGGATCCGCTTCGATACGGGTTTCCATTCCGTCGGAGGAATGCAACCGGGCGGTCCGCTTCGCAAAATCATGGAACCCTTCGGCCTCAATTATCTTCCCTGGGAGAAAACCGGGGATGATGAATGCATTGACGGTGGCCCGTTCATGCGCATATCGGCCGGAACGCCGTTCGAGATGGAGCACGTGGTGAAGCCTTACGAAGGCAGCACCTGGCGGCTCAAGGGCGGCGGAAAAACCCTGGTGGATGCCCTGGTGAAGACGCAGGACATCCGGCTGGGTAAGAAGGTGGTGAGCATCGAGGACCGCGAAGTCCTTTGCTCTGACGGCAGTACTTTCCGGGCCGATGTCATTGTATCGGCCATCCATCCCCGCGTTACCTTCTCCCTGGTGAAGGATCACGTGCGCGGGTCTTATATCAAGAGGCTGAACAAGCTGGAGGACGGCCCCGGTGCTGTGACGATGAACTGCAAACTGCGGCCGGGCATGTTGCGCTGGATAGACCACGATATCTTCATCCAGGACAAGGTGATGATCCATTTTGGAGAGAAGGACGAGGACGGCTTCGCCAAGAGCCTGGACCTGCTGGGCTTTGCCCCCATCACGACCGAAGAGCTGCAGGAAATTGCCGCCACGCGCATCCCGGACATCCGCTATGCCATTGACAGATTCTGGGTAAGTACTCCCGAAACCTGGGAACGTTATACCGGCACCCCCGGAGGTACGGCCTTCGGCATTGTGAAACGTACATCGGCCGATTATCTCCCTGCCGAGACCCCTATTCCCTGGCTCTATCTGACGGGCCAGAATATTGGCCTGCACGGTGTATTGGGCACCTGCATCAGCGCATTGAACACCTTTAACGCTATCATGAAATGAAAATCGCACTCGTAACGGGCGGAAGCCGCGGCATTGGCCGTGCCATTTGTGAAGAGCTTCACAAGAGAGGCTATTATGTGCTTATCAATTATGTGTCCAACGACGCGGCAGCGGCCGATTGTCTCCAGGTCATTGAAGGCCAGGGGGAACTCCTCAAGTTTGACGTGGGGAATCCCGGGGCCGTGAAAGAGGCCCTGGCGCAGTGGCAGAAAGCCCATCCGGACGACTACATTGAGGTATTGGTGAACAATGCCGGCATCCGCAAGGACAATCTCCTCATCTGGCTGGAGCCCGATGAGTGGAGGAAGGTGATTGACACCAACCTGAATTCCTGGTACTATACCACCCGTGCCGTGCTGCAGCCCATGCTGGTGCACAAGTACGGCCGCGTTGTGAACGTGGCTTCCCTGAGCGGCATCAAGGGCCTGCCAGGGCAGACCAACTATTCCGCTGCCAAGGGCGGTCTCATTGCCGCCACCAAGGCCCTGGCACAGGAGGTGGCCCGTAAGAATGTGACCGTGAACGCCGTAGCGCCCGGTTTTATCAAGACCGATATGGTGGACGGCCTGGACGAAGCCGCCCTCAAGAAGGACATCCCCGCGGCCCGCTTCGGCAATCCCGAAGAAGTAGCGGCCGTGGTGGGCTTCCTGGCTTCCAGGGAGGCGTCGTATGTGACGGGAGAGGTAATCTCCATAAACGGAGGCCTATATACTTAATAAAGAAGAGCGCTCACTGAGCGCTCTTCTTTATTTCTTGTAAGCTTCGAGGGCGGCCCTTAGGATCTTCAAGGCTTTGGCCAGGTCTTCTTCCTTTAATACGTAGGCCATTCTTGCCTGGTTCTTGCCCAGGCCGGGGGTGCTGTAGAATCCGGCGGCGGGGGCCATCATCACGGTTTCGCCGTTCAGGCGGAAGTCCGTGAGAAGCCAGCGGCAGAATTCCTCGGCATCGTCTACGGGCAGGCTGGCCACGGTGTAGAAGGCGCCTTCCGGCATGGGGGAGTACACTCCCGGTATCTCATTCAGACCCTTGATGAAGAAATCACGGCGGGCCTTGTACTCGTCAAAGCATTCCTTGGAATACTGCTCGGTGCCTTCGATGGAGGCTTCGGCCACAATCTGACCCAGCAGCGGCGGGCTCAGGCGGGCCTGGCAGAACTTCATTACCGTATCGTGCACCTGCTTGTTGTGGGTGACCAGCATGCCGATACGGATGCCGCACTCGGAGTAGCGCTTGCTCACGGAGTCAATCATGATGACGTTCTCCGGAATGCCCAGCTGCATGGCGCTCAGATAAGGTTTTCCGTTATAAACGAACTCCCGGTAGACTTCGTCGGAGAAGAGGAAGAGGTCGTGCTTGATGACGATTTCCTTGATCTTCTGGAGCTCTTCCGGGGTATAGACGTAGCCGGTGGGGTTGGACGGATTGCAAAGCAGGATGGCCTTGGTCCGGGGCGTGATGGCTTCTTCGAAGGCTTCCACGGGCGGAAGCTTGAAGCCGTCTTCGATGCGGCTGGTGACGGTCTTGACCTTCAGGTGAGCCGTCTTGGCGAAGGAGATGTAGTTGGCGTAGCCGGGCTCTACCATGATGACCTCGTCATCGGGGTCCAGGCAGGTCAAAAAGCCCAGGAGGATGGCCTCGGAGCCGCCGCAGGTGACGATGATCTCATCGGCCTTTACCTCTATGCCGTATTTTTTATAATAGCCGACCAGTTTCTCGCGGAGGTCGGGGTAGCCTTCGGAGGGGCTGTATTCCAGGGTTTTGCGCGTGACCGTCTTGAGGGCGTCCAATCCCTTCTGCGGGGTGGGCAGGTCCGGCTGGCCGATGTTCAGGTGATAGACTTTGACTCCCTCTTTTTTGGCCGCAACCGCAAGGGGTGCGAGCTTTCGGATGGGGGATGAGGGCATCCGAGAGCCAAGATTAGAAATTTGAGGCATAAATATTTAGAGGATTCCTAACATACGGCCGCGTACCAGAAGCGCTGCTCCCATGGGGGCCGCTTTTTGT
>JAFPGC010000072.1 GCA_017423025.1 Bacteroidales bacterium | reverse complement strand
GGGCCAGACGGGCATAAATACCGTCCACGGCGTCAATGGCCTGCTGGTCGTTCTGGAAGTACTGGTCTGCGGTAGGAGAACCTTCGGCCTTCACATCCAGGAATTTCGCACAGGAGGCAACGCTGAGGGTGCCTGCGGCGATAAGAGCAAGAATGATATATTTTTTCATATCCACAGTCTATTAGTAGTTCAGTTTGATACCGACAGCAAATACGCGGGAAACAGGGTACTTGATGGTATCATAGCCACCCATTTCCGGATCCATACCGGAGTACTTGGTGATGGTGAAGAGATTTTCACCGCTCACATAAACACGCAAGGTGCTGTTGCGACCGGCGAAGTGAGGGGCCTTGCGAAGAACGTTGGTGAGGTCGTAACCGATGGTGAGGTTCTTCAGACGGAGGTAGGAGCCATCCTCGATGTAGTAATCGGAAGGAGTGGAGAAGTTGCCGTTAGGATCGTTCTTGGACAGACGAGGAATCTTGGAACCGGTGTTGGAGGGGCTCCAGGCATTCAGGATTTCAGCCGAACGGTTGAAGTTACCTTCCACGTCGGAGAGAATCATCTGCTTACCCACATAGGCGATCTTGTTTCCGGCGACACCCTGGAACATCATATCCACGGTGAAGCCCTTCCACTCGATACCACCACTGAGGGCGAAGGTGAACTTGGGCATAGCAGAACCTACATACTGACGGTCGTTGTCGTCGATCTTGCCATCGTTGTTGGCATCCACGAACTTGAGGTCACCGGCTACGGCATTGGGCTGGATGCGCTGGCCGTCCTTGGTGTAGGCAGCGGCCTCGGCGTCGCTCTGGAAGATGCCGTCGGTCTTAATCACATAGAAGGAATTCAGGGGCTGGCCGGCTTCGCTCTGGTAAATCCAGGGAACCAGACGGAAGTCTCCGCCACCGGTCCACTTACCGGCATTACCCTGGTTATCAACTACACCCGTAGAGAGAACACTGTTCTTGTTGTAAGAGAAGTTACCGGAAATATGGTAGTTGAAGTCCTTGTTCACGGAATCGTTCCAGGAAGCAATCAGTTCAATACCGGAGTTGCGGATCTCACCCTGGTTCACCACCATGGCATTGAGGCCGATGGTCTGGGGCCAACCCATGGTCTGCTCCTGAATGAGGTTGAAGGTACGCTTGTTATAGTAGTCCAGGGACAGGGAGAGACGATCCTTGAAGAGGTCGATATCCAGACCGGCGTCAAACTGCTCGGAGGTCTCCCAGGTGAGGTTCTGGTTCACGGAGTTCTTGGGGAACCAGAAAGTGCCCCAGTAAGCGCCGTTCTCAACGCCATAGATAGCACCTTCGTTCCAGGTAGAGGAGCTCAGGTTGGCGCTCTTGTAGGTCCAGCCGATGGAACCCAGATTACCAACGCGACCCCAGGAAGCACGGAGCTTGAGGAGGTTGACGGCGTCATTCTTGGGGAAGAAAGGTTCGCTGGAAACCTTCCAAGCAGCTGTCACGGCCGGGAAGTCACCATAGTTGTGGGCGGCAGGCAGACGGCCGGCATAGTCACGGCGCCAAGAAGCGGTGAGGAAATAGCGGTCGTCATAGCTGTAGGAAGCACGGGCTACCAGAGCGACGTTGGCATCGATGCCGAATTCATCGTTGGCATCCTTGGAAGCAGCATGACGCAGATACTGCACGTTGTACGCCTCATCCTGGAAGGTCTTACCGGAGGCAGTCAGGGTTCTGGCTGTCTCACGGTTGAGAGTGAGGGCGGCCAGGGCACCGATGGTGTGCTTTCCGAATGTACGATCATAAGTAAGCATGTTCTCACTACGCCAACCGGTATTGCGACGGGTGTCGTAGTCGAGGCTGTTGCCACCGTCGGGCTTACCCACTTCGGGGCGGGCGGGATGGAAGTTCTTGTACCAGCGGTTATACACGTCGACGGTAAAGAGGCTGCTGAATTTCAGGCCCTTGACGGGAGTGATGTGCAGACCGGTGGTGGACCAGAACGAGCTGTTGTGGTAGTAGCGGTTATCGGCCAGCAACAGGCGCAGCGGGTTCACGGCATCACCGTGGATGTCGGCGAAGTTGCTACCGTACTGGGCGATATAAGCGGGATCCTCGGTGGTAGTACCGCCATAGGAACCGGCGTAAGGACCGGCCGTGGCATAAGCCTCGGCGCTGGCAGGCATATAGATGGCGGAGAGGATAGTACCCGTGTAAGCGGAACCGGTATCCGTACCGCGGCTGTTGTCGTCAGCGTAGGACATCACCTCGGTAATCTTGACCCACTTGTTGATCTCATATTCACCATTATAGCGAACACCCAAATTCTTATTGTAGGTGTTAATCAGCACACCGGGATTGTCCTGGTAGCTGAAGGTGAGGCGGCTCTTGAGGTGCTCGCCACCGTAGTTGAGGGTAACGGAGTGGCGCTGATAGAAAGCCGTGCGGAAGATTTCATCCATCCAGTTGGTACGGTTGGTGGCCACCCAGGGGTTCCTGGTGGTATCCCAACCCATGGGCAGGGTGAGACCGGCGTTGGCATAGGAGAGCTTGCGCATCTCAATTTCCTGCTGGGCATTGAGAGGAGTAATAACATTGGATGCGGCGCGAATACCTGCAACCAGGTCATACTCGATGTGAATACCCTGGTTAGCCTTCTTGGTGGTCACGAGAATAACGCCACCGGCACCGGAAGTAGCACCGTAGATAGCGGCGGAGGCGGCGTCCTTCAGGACGACGATGCTCTCGATGTCGTTCATGGACGTGATGGGAGCGCCGGGGACACCGTCAACGACCCACAGCACGGAGTCACCGTTGCGGGAACCCTGGCCACGGATAATCACCTGAGGGTTGGAATCCGGGGAGCCACCGTTGTTGGAGATGGTCACACCGGGGATCTGGCCCTGGAGCATGGCCTCGGTGGAGGTCACAGGACGGGCGGCCAGTTCATCGGCGTTGTTCACGATACCCACGGAAGCGGACAGGTCCTTCTTCTTGGTCTGGGCACCGTAACCGAGGGCCACGGCTTCCTGAAGCATCTCAACATCTTCCACCAGGACGATGTTGATGGTAGTACGTCCATTGACGCTCACCTGCTGGGTGGTGTAACCCAGGCAGGAAACCTCGAGGACTGCGTTGGCCGGAACCGTGATGGTATAAGCACCATCCAGGTCCGTGACGGCGTTGGCATTGCCGGAGAGCACCACAGCACCCGCGATGGGTCCCACGGCGTCACTCACGGTACCACGCACTGTCAGATTCTGGGCATTGGCGCTAGCACCGCCCAGCAAAAATGCCACCATTCCGCAAAGAATAGCGAGCATACCAAACAGTTTGTTGGTCTTCATAGTTGATTTTAAGATAGTTAGTTAATATTGGTTGTTTTAGCACATATTATCCAAGCACAAATTTAACAACAGACTCGATTACAACAAGACAATTTTGCGCAATCAACTACCCAAATCGCGCAAAATGTGAAAGAAATTTCTTAAAAACTTTTAATTATAACTCAACACCTTACAAGCAATTCTTATTTTTTGCAAAATGATGTATTTTGCGTAAATTGCGGTGAAAAATGCACAATTATGGCCCGAGTCCTCATGATGACAGACTTTACGGAGTCTTACGGAAACAAACTGCTTCAGGGCATTATCAAGTATTCACACGAGCACTCTCCCTGGGTGGTGGGAAAAATCCCACTGTCGTTTCGTGACGGCAACCAGCTCAAAACCGCTGCCGATATTGCATCCCACTGGAAGGCAGATGCCATAATTGGGCAGTTCCGTTCTTTCGAAGACATCCGCCCTTTCCAGGAGCGGGGTATCATCCCTGTCGCTCAAGACTACCTGCAGACCTTCCCGGGCATCGTCAACATCACAGGAGATTACTTGGAAGCCGGCCGTATGGCTGCCCGGTATTTTCTGAACAAGGGACTCAAGCATCTTGCTTTCTACGGAATGAACGGAGTTGTCTGGTCGGACGGCAGAAGGAACGGCTTCATGGAGGTGGCAGCCCGGGACACCGGCGTTTTTCTCCGGAAAAGTGACATCCGGGAGATCAAGAATTTGAAAACGTCCTGGTGGTACAATACCGACAAACTCACCCACTGGCTCCGCTCCCTTCCCAAGCCGGTGGGCATCTATTGCTGCGACGACAACAAGGCCTACGACATCATCGAAGCCTGTGCCCAGTCCCAACAGACGGGCCTTCGCATCCCGGAAGACATTCTTTTATTGGGTACCGACAATGACGAAACCGTCTGCCAGCTTTGCCTTCCCCAGCTTTCATCCGTCGCACTGGACGTAGAAAACGCCGGCTATCAAGTAGCCACTCTCATAGAATACCTATTGGAAATCCCGCCCCAGGAACGCAGCAAACATTATTCGGATATCATCGTACGCCCTACTCATATTGTAACACGACAGTCCACGGACGCCCTCGTAAATGATAACCCCTACATTTTCCGGGTCCTCCAGTACATAGACAGCAACATCGGCAAGCCTATCCGCGTGGACGATCTGGTGGACCTGGTCCCCATGAGCCGCCGCACATTGGAAGAAACTTTTGCAAAAAGTATGGGGACTTCCATATACCGATACATTATCCAAACGCGCGTCTCCCGCTTCCAGGAGCTCATCCACAACGGTCTCCCTCCCACCAAAGCAGCCATGGAACTGGGCATTGAGTACAAATCCCTTTCACGGGAGCTCAAGCGTATATCAGGACTATCACCCAAAGAGTACGCATCAAGGAAAGACCTCAAATAAAAGGTTTATAAAGATATTTATAAATAAACAAGCGATAAATAAATAATAAAGGAAAAACGGGCAGAATTGACAATTCTGCCCGTTTTCGACCTATTTAATTAACCAACGTCCCACAAACTAGAAATAATGGGAACAGACCCATTATGGTTACCAGTTTTTAGTACTTGGTGCAAAGTTAAGTAATTACACGTGCGCTTGAATTAACATTTTGCTAAAGAAACTTTAATTTTTGACAAAGTCGTTTGAGGGATCACCTCTCTTATTGAAGCTTTAAGAAGCGCCCGTAACTATAAAATTTATAGAAATCGCAGAATAAATCTTTTAATATATTCCGTCAAAGATTATAAATTATTTTAATATTATAGAATGATTAAAGGCCGAATTTTACCGTTTTGTATTTATCGGCCCAAATGATTAACTTAGCAAAAATTTTAATAATTATGAAAAAGCTTCTGCTACTGGGTGCCGTGCTGGCACTGGCTTCCTGCGGGCCTAAGAAAGCCCCGCAATACGTTACGGACGTACAGGCTCACCGCGGAGGTATGGGACTATATCCGGAGGAATCCCTGGAGGCCATGCTCAACTCGGTGGATCTGGGGGTCAACACCCTGGAGATGGATTTGTGCGTAACCGGAGACAAGCAAGTCATCCTCTCGCACGACCGCTACTTCCATCACCGCTATGCCACGCGTCCGGACGGCACGCCCGTAATGAAGGAAGACGAAAGGGTGTACCTGTACCTGCTTCCCTACTCCGAAATCCAGAAATGGGACGTGGGTCAGAAGCCCAACCCCGACTGGCCGGAGAAAAAGTGCATCCCCGTAAGCAAGCCCCTGGCGGCCGATGTCATTGACGCCGTCGAGGCCTACACCAAAGAAAAAGGCCTGGTCCCCATGCATTATAATATAGAGATTAAGAGCGACCCGGACTTCGAAGACGGCATAGAAGGCCAACACTGGCCCGAATACCACGAATTCGCAGACCTCTGCATGAAAATGCTGGAAGAGCGCAACCTGGGAGACCGCCTCATCATCCAGTGCTTTGACGAGCGTGTGCTCAATTACATCCACAAGGCCTATCCCGGCCACATCCTGGCCTACCTGGTGGAGGGTTGGGAAACCGACTACGACGAGTATATGTCCAAGTTGGACTTCACGCCCGAATGGCTTAGCCCGGAGCATGACAATGTAAACCAGGAACTCATGGACCGCGCCCACGCCGACGGCATGAAGGTGGTCACCTGGACGGTGGACGACAAGGATGAGATGCGCAGGCTCATCGACCTGGGCGTGGAAGCTATCATCTCCAACTACCCCGACCGCCTGCTGGAAGTGGTTAAGGAATATTAAAGGCTACTTACCGGCCGGCCTGCTATACCCGTCGTTGATGCAACGGCGGGTTATGTGTTCTATACGGGTGGCCGTATCCGGGTGGGAAGAGAAGATGTTGCTCACCAGGCTGCTGCTTTGGCTTTCTCCGGAGAGCTGCTGCAGTTTCTCGAAAGCCATCACCATGGTCCAGGGGTTCTTGCCGGCCTCGCAAAGGAAGTTGTAGCCGTAATCATCGGCCTCGGTCTCCATGGTGCGGGAGAACTTGGCGTTCAGGATAACCTCTCCCAGGGCGCCCAGCTGCGAATCCGTAAGGGCGGCGATGTTGTCCCCGGCCGATGCAATCCCCTGCATGGCGGCCGATGTGAGCATCTGCTTCTGCATCTGCTTGCGGGTATGGTGCAGAGCCACGTGCCCCATCTCATGCCCCAGCACGCCGGCCAGTTCCTCGTCCGTCATCACATCCATGATGCCGCTGTACACGCGGACGCTGCCATCGGCACAGGCGAAAGCATTGACCTGGTCCTCCTTGTATACCTTGAAGTTGAGCGGGAGCTCGTTCACGCCGTCCATGCTGTTGATAATCTTGCGCAGACGCTGGGTGTACGGACTGGATTCCGGCAGCACCTGGCTCTGGGCATCCAACTGCTGGATGTACTGGCTCACATAATTCTCCACCTGGGCATCCGTAAGCGTAAGGGCCTGGGCGGCATACACACCTCCCTGGATCAGACGTCCGGTGTTCAGCTGAGACACCACACCGCAAGAACTAAGGCCGAAAACAACGGCCACAAGGCATAGGATTCGTTTCATAGTGGTCAGATTTTTTCCAAAGTTACAAAAAAAAACGGGACATTCGTCGAAGAAAAGCGGGCATTGGTCGAAAAGCGGGAACGGGGCTTTGAACCATAGGGTATTTTTGCTGTCGAAATACGCGAAACAAAAACGAACCCGAATATGAAAAATTTAGTTGTCCTTCTTACCGCAGCGCTTTTAAGTGTTAGCGCCTTTGCCCAGAAAACCACTGTCAAGGGAGTCGTGCTGGATTCCCTCACCCGCGTAGGTGAGCCCGCCGCCATCCTTCAGTTCTACCGTCTTCCGGACCTGGAAAAGGCCGTAGCCTTCACCACCACCGACGAGGAAGGCCGCTTCTCCCACAGCTTCACCCTGGCGGGAGACTATGTCATGGTCTTTGACAATATGGGCCGAAAAGTCCAGCGCCGCACCTTCACCGTCCCGGCCGATACGCCCGAGGTGGATCTGGGCGAGATCCTGGCCCAGGACAGCGCCGAGATGCTCAAAGCCGGCACCGTCACCGCCATGCGCACGCTGGTGAAAATGGAAGTGGACAAGATGACCTATAATGTAGAGGATGACGCCGACTCCAAGACCAGCACCGTCCTGGACATGCTCCGAAAAGTCCCCATGGTAAGCGTGGACGGCCAGGATAACATAAGTGTTAACGGCAGCAGCAGCTTCCAGGTATATGTGGACGGAAAGCCCAACCAGATGCTGTCCCAGAACGCATCCACCATCTTCAAGATGATGCCTGCCAGCAGTGTGAAGAATATCGAGGTGGTCACCAATCCCGGCGTGAAATACGATGCCGAGGGCGTGGGCGGAGTGCTCAACATCACTACCAACAAAGATGTTACAGGCGGTTCTTCCATGGCCGATGGCTTCTATGGAACCGTGATGGGCATGGCCTCCACCCGCGGCGGCGGTGGCGGCGTGAGCGGCAGCCTGCAGAAAGGCAAGTTCGCGATGAGCCTCAACGCCAACGTAATGTACAACAGCATGGGCAACACCACTACCGACGTAGAACGCGTGCAGGACGGCGGCTTCACTATGCAGACCCACTCCTCCTCCAAGATGACCATACCCATCGGTATGCTCAACGCCACCGCCAGCTACGACATCGACTCCCTGAACCTGGTGAGCGCCACCCTGGGCGTTATGCACTTCGGCATGAAGCAGTCCAGCGGCATCACCAACACCCTCTTCGCCTACCCCGGGGCCGATCCTTTCGGCTACAACGGCACCTCCGAGGGCGTCAACAACCGCACCAACCTTTCCGTCGGGGCCGATTACCAGCACCTCTGGGCCAATGCCCCCGGACGCAGCCTGGTGTTCAGTTATCAGTTCAACGGAGCCCCGTCCGTGAACAACAGCCTCAACACCTTCGACGGCAGTACCATCCCCGGCTATGACCTCACCAACCGCAAGAGCGACGGCCGCACCGGTTCCACCGACCACACCTTCCAGGCCGATTTCACCACCCCGCTGGGCTCCAGCCTCACCCTTTCGGCCGGCGCCAAGTTCATCTCCCGCCACAATTCCTCCGACCAGACCGACTACCTGTGGAATGGATCATCCTATGTGGAGAACCCCCTGGGCAGCCTGAAATACGACTTCTATAACCGCATCGGCGCAGCCTATACCGAACTCAACGGTACTTTCGGCCAGTTTGGCGTGAAGGCCGGCGTGCGCTACGAGCATACCTGGCAGAGCTACAACTCATCGGCCATGAGCAGCCCCTTCAGCGTGAACTATGGCAACCTGGTGCCCAGCGCCAGCGTCCAGTGGAGCCCCACCGCCACCCAGAATATCGGCCTTAGCTACAACATGCGCATCAGCCGTCCGGGCATCTCTTACCTGAACCCTTACGTGGACACCTCCGACCCTACCGCCCGTACCTACGGAAACAGCGACCTGGATACCGAGAAAGGCCACAACATCTCCCTGGTTTACAACTTCTATTCGCCTCTGGTGATGGTGAACGCCACCCTGCGCCACAGCTACACCGGCAACGGTATCGAGTCCTACAGCTTCTACGATGAAGACAACCTTCTCAATACCACTTACGGCAATATCGTAACCAGCCGCAACACCGGCCTCAACGGTTATGTGATGCTGAATCCGGGCAAGAAGACCCGCATCATGCTCAACGGCGGCGTCAGCTACGTGAGCCTGAGCAGCGAACAGCTGAACCAGAAGAACAGCGGCTGGACCTACAACCTCATGGCCGGTGTGCAGCAGACCCTGCCCTGGGACCTCCGCCTCAGCGCCAACTTCATCATGGCGGGTAATCGCGTGAGCCTGCAGGGCTGGTCCAGCGGCATGCGTGCCGGTATGCTGGGCGTGACCAAGACTTTCCTGGACGACCGCCTGAGCCTCTCCCTCAACGGCATCCTGCCCCTGATGAAAGACCTGAACATGAGCATGGAATCCTATACTGCCGGCAAGGGCTTCACCTCCAGCACCATCACCCAGATTCCCATACGCGCTATCACCTTCCAGATTAGCTGGACCTTCGGCAAGCAGGGTAACTACAGCACCAAACGCACCCGCCGCAGCATCGACAACGATTCCCAACTGAACAGCAGCACCGCGGCAGAATCCATGTCCGGAATCATGCAGATGTAGAAATTTACTATCTTTGCACTTATGCAAACGAAGAATCGCAGGAATCTCATCATCAATACCACCCAGCTTCTGGTCTGGGTGGGTATTTTCCTGGTTCCGGCGCTGGTGTCCTGGACGGTCACCGGCTCATCGGCCCAGGCCTTCAAAGTCTTTGTAGCCGGCGCCAGGCTCCTTCTGCCATTTTTTGTACTGTACGGCCTTAACTATTATGTCCTGGTTCCCCGTTTGCTGCACGCCGGCAAAGAGAAGTGGTTCTACATTGCCAACATAATCCTGGTGGTGGGATGGAATCTCAGGCACTTCATCCCCCGCGAGCCCGTCGAGTTCCCGCCCGAGGTAGTGGAACAGTTCGGGGAGAAAAATATGTGGGCATTCTATCTGGGCGGCGTTCTGACCGCGCTTTTCGTGCAGGTAATCATGATCCTGATTGCCGTGGGCATCCGCAGGATCATGCGCGCCAACGAGACCATGGTGGCCGAACTGGACTGGCTCAAGCACCAGCTGAACCCCCATTTCCTCTTCAACACGCTCAACAACATCTCCTCCCTCACGCAGATCGACCCCGACAAGGCACAGGAGAGCATCGGGCAGCTCAGCGACCTGCTGCGCTATGCGCTCTACGACAGCGAGGCGGAGAAAGTGCCCCTGGCTTCGGAGATCGACTTCATGAACAATTATATCGACCTCATGGCCCTTCGCTGCAACGAGCTCACCACGGTCACCAAGGACTTGAAGGTGCCGCAGGCCTCCGTGGAAGTGGCGCCGCTGCTGTTTATCTCGCTGGTAGAGAATGCCTTCAAGCATGGAGTGAATGCCCGTTATCCTTCCTTCGTCAAAGTAGAGATGGCATATGCCGATGGCCTTATCACATTCCGCTGCGCCAACTCCCTCTTCGAAAAGCAGGGCAACGACCACATAGGCTCCGGAATCGGCCTTGAAAACATGAAGCGCCGCCTCGACCTCCTCTATCCCGGCAAGTATTCCTATACGAAGAAGGCCGATGAGGACGCGTATACCGTTGAAGTAACCTTGAAAGTATGAAGACGCTGCGATGCATTATCGTCGACGATGAGCCGCTAGCCGTCAAGATGCTGGAAGGCTTTGTGGAGCGTACTCCGTTCCTGGAGCTGGCAGCGTCGTTCAATGACCCCGTGCTGGCCCTTTCTGAAATCCGCAACATCGGCCCCGAACTCGTGTTCCTGGATATCCAGATGCCGGATTTGGACGGGATGGAGCTGTCCCGGATGTTGCCTCCGGAAACCCGCGTAATCTTTACCACGGCCTTCAAGCAGTACGCCTTCGAGAGCTATGAGGTAAGTGCACTGGATTTCCTCCTCAAGCCCATCCGCTACCAGAAATTCCTGGAGGCGGCCGAAAAAGCCCGCGAGTGGTTTGCGCTCAAGGAAGCAGCCTCTTCCACCACCCCGGCCCAGGAGAAAACCGCCCTTTTCCTGAAGGTGGACGGCGTTCTCCGCAAGGTGGAACTGGCCGATATCCAATACGTCGAAGGAATGAAGGACTACGTGATGTTCCATCTGGCATCGGCCCGGCAGCCCCTGGTGACGCATCTTACGATGAAAGCCGCCGAGGATATGCTCCCGGCCGACCGTTTTATGCGCATCCACCGCTCCTTCATCGTGAACCTTTCCCAAATCGCCAGCGTAACGCCCCAGGCCGATGTCAAGGTAGGCGAGGCCCTTCTCCACGTCTCGGAAGGTTATCGGCCCGCCTTCGACGCATATCTTTCCAGCCTTTCGTAGTTTCTCTTGCCGAAAAAAGTATTACCTTTGTGGGCTTAAAAACTACTAAATGAAACTTCGGCTGATACTTTTTTCGGTTTTGGTCCTGTGCGGAGGACAGCTTGGGGCACAGAATAAGGCCCTGGAGGTGCTTAAATCGCACGTGGACGAGATTTCCATTGACACCAGGGCCACTTTCCATCAGGAAATACGGGCCGGGAAGTATGATACGCATTTCCAGGGAGATTATCTCAACCTGCACATTTTCGGGCACCTGACTGACAACATCACTCTCCGCGTCCGGCAACGGCTCAACAAGAAGATCGACGAGAAGAACCCCTTCAACGCGACCGATTTCCTCTGGCTCAAATGGCAGATCGATCCCAAATGGGCCATTACCGCAGGCAAACAGGCCATTCTCATCGGCGGCTATGAGATTGACTCTCCGCCCATCGACGTCTATTATTACGGGGCTTTTTCCAACAACCTGTATCAGTATTATGCCTTTGGCGTCACGGGAACCTGGACCCCGGCTCCGGAGCAGAACATTTCCTTCCAGTTCTGTCCCTCCCCCATCTCTCCCGGCACACAGGACGCCTATTCCTACAACTTATATTGGAACGGCCACATCGGCCGTTACTGGCGCACCACCTGGAGTTATAACCTGGTAGGAGACGAACTGGGCCGATGGATGAACTACGAGGTTTTCGGAAACAAGTTCCTGATGGGAAAGCTGGTGGTTGATGTCGATTTCATCAACCGGCATTCCGCCCATCAGCGCAACTGGTTCTTCTCTGACTGGTCTATCATCGGAAAAGCCATTTATTCGCTGGGAAAATGGAATTTCTGCACCAAGGTGGGCTATGAACGCAACGATGCCGCCAACGTTGATGCCAACGGCGTGTCCTACGACTTCACCCTCCTGGCCGGCCACAACTATTATTATGGTGGCGTAGGCGTGGAATACTTTCCCCTGGGCAACGACAAGTTGCGTCTTCATGTGGTCTATTTCCGCGACAACCACGACGACCTCTACAATTTAGACTTGGGCATCACCTGGCGCTTCACCCTTTACAAACATTAGTCTTTTTGTTCAATTGTTTACCCACAAGTACCATTCTTTGGACTTGTGGGTTTTTTGTCGTAAATTTAACGACAATAAGAACCACGAATATGAAAAGACTGATTCTTCCTCTCCTGCTCATCCTGGCCGCCGCCTGCGGTCCCAAATGGGAAGCCCACGAAGGCGACGGGTACCTATACATCACCCAGAAGGACGGCCCCACGCTGGGGTATACATCGGCCGCTATCCTGTACGATGACGGCTATGCCTTCAAAGACCTTAACCGCAACGGCAAGCTGGATCCGTACGAAGACTGGAGGCTTCCGGCCGATGTCCGCGCCCGCGACCTCGCCGCCCAGCTGAGCATTGAGGAAATTGCCGGTCTCATGCTTTACAGCAGCCACCAGGCCATTCCCGGATCGGCCTATGGCTTCGGACAGGCCACTTATACCGGCAAGACAAATCACAAGACCTGGGACCTCACGGACCAGCAGCAACAGTTCCTGAAAGAGGACAACCTGCGCGCCGTCCTGGTCACCACGGTGGAAAGCCCCGAGGTGGCCGCCCGCTGGAACAATGAAGTGCAGGCCTACGTAGAGGGCCTGGGACACGGCATTCCCGCCAACAATTCCTCCGATCCCCGCAACGAGACGGCCGCCACGGCCGAGTTCAACATGGGTGCCGGCGGGCAAATCTCCCTGTGGCCCACTCCCCTGGGCCTGGCCGCCACCTTCGACCCTCAGCTGGTGAAGGAGTTCAGCACCATCGCCTCTCAGGAATACCGCGCCCTGGGCATTGCCACCGCCTTGAGTCCCCAGATAGATTTGGCCAGTGAACCCCGTTGGAGCCGTTTCAACGGCACTTTCGGCGAGGACCCGGCCCTGGATACGGACATGGCCCGCGCCTATGTAGACGGCTTCCAGACCTCCGAGGAAGGCGGCTGGGGCCGGCAGAGCGTGAACGCCATGGTCAAGCACTGGCCCTCCGGCGGCCCTGAGGAAGCCGGCCGTGACGCCCACTTCAACTACGGCAAGTATGCAGTATACCCTGGAAACAACTTCGAAGACCACCTGAAAGCCTTCACCGAAGGCGCCTTCAAGTTGGAAGGAGGTACCGGAAAAGCCAGCGCCGTAATGCCCTACTACACCATTTCCTACGGCATCGACCCTTCCGGAGACAACGTAGGCAACAGCTACAGCAAGTATATCATTACGGACCTTCTCCGTGGCAAATACGGCTATGACGGCGTGGTTTGCACGGACTGGAACATCACTTATGACAACAAGGCCATCGAGAGCTTTGACGGCAAGTGCTGGGGCGTGGAAGGCCTCAGCGTGGCGGAGCGCCATTACGAAGTGCTCAAGGCCGGCGTGGACCAGTTTGGCGGCAACAACGACAAGGGTCCCGTACTCAAGGCCTACCAGATGTGGGTGAAGGAATTCGGCGAGGAAAGCGCCCGCCAGCGCTTCGAGGCCTCGGCCGTGCGCCTTATGATGAATATCTTCCGCACCGGACTGTTCGAAAATCCCTACACGGATCCCGCCTACGCCACAGAACTGGTTGGCAATGCCGATTTCATGAAGGCCGGTTACGAAGCCCAGCTCAAATCCGTGGTCCTGGCCAAGAACCACGGAAACGTCCTTCCCCGCCAGCGGGCCAAGGTCTACGTTCCCAAACGTTTCTATCCTCAGACGCCCGGCATGTTCGGGCTGTTCCGCGGCCCCGAGGCGCATTGGGATTATCCCGTGGACCGCGCCCTGGTAGAGAAGTACTATGACTGGGTAGAGGACCCTCAGGAGGCCGATTTTGCCCTGGTCATGGTGCAGGAGCCCTTCCCCGGCAGCGGTTACGACGTGAACGACCGCAAAAAAGGCGGCAACGGTTATGTGCCCATCAGCCTGCAGTACAGGCCGTATAAGGCCGATTTCGCCCGCGCCACCTCGCTCGCCGGCGGGGACCCCAAGGAGCTTTTCACCAACCGTTCCTACAAGGGCAAGAGCGTGACAACCTATAACGAGAGCGACCTGGACCTGGTGCTCAAAACCCGTCAGGAAATGGGCTCCAAGCCCGTTATCGTAGTGGTGAACGTCTCCCGCCCGGTGGTACTTTCCGAAATGGAGCCCTACGCCGATGCCCTCCTCATCACCTTCGGCGTGCAGAACCAGGCCATCCTGGACCTGGTGAGCGGCGCCGCGGAGCCATCGGCCCTTCTCCCTATGCAGATGCCGGCCGATATGCAAACGGTGGAAGAGCAGTGCGAGGACGTCCCCCACGACATGCGTCCGCTGGTGGATGCCGACGGCAATGCCTGGAACTTCGGCTTCGGCCTCAACTGGGCCGGTCCCATCTCTGACGAAAGAACCAAAAAATACGTAAAATGAAGCGATTGATCCTTCCCCTTCTCCTGCTGGCGGCTTCCTGCACGCAGCAGAACCCCGTCCTCACCGTCGAGGGCGGAAAAGTTCAGGGCATTCCTTCCGAAGCCCCCGGTGTTACTGTATTTAAAGGGATCCCCTACGCCGCCGCACCGGTGGGAGACCTCCGCTGGAAAGCTCCCCAGTCGGTGACGCCCTGGGAAGGCGTCAGGACCTGCGACACCTTCGGCCCCATCGCCTGGCAGGCCGGGAATGCACCCGGAACCTTTTACGGGGACGAGTTCTACTGGCAGGGAACGCCGGACTGCAACGAGGACTGCCTGTACCTCAACGTCTGGGCCCCCACCAAGTCCCTGGGTAAAAAGGCCGGACTCCCCGTAGCCCTGTGGATCCACGGCGGCGCCTACATGAACGGTTATGGTTATGAAGTGACCATGGACGGAGACCAGTGGGCCCAAAGGGATGTCATCCTGGTCACCATCAATTACCGGCTGGGAACCTTCGGCTTCCTCTCCCACCCGGAACTCACGGCCGAGCAGGGCCAGAGCGGCAACTATGGACTTCTGGACCAGATTGCCGCGCTGCAATGGGTCCGCGACAACATCGCGGCCTTCGGCGGAGACCCTTCCCGCATCACGGTCTTCGGCCAGAGTGCCGGTGCCATGAGTGTCAAGACCCTCCTGATCTCTCCCCTCTCCCGGGATCTGATGGCCGGCGCCATCATCCAGAGCGGCGGCGGTCTGGGCACACGCGGACTGGCTCCGGCCCAGGGCATTCCCCAGTCCTTCTATGACGCGCAGGGCAAGGACATCATGGACAACGCCGGACTTCCCACGCTGGCCGATATGCGTGCTGCATCGGCCCAGGAGATCTTCGACGCTTCCGGGAAGTACATGGCCGCCGGAAAGGGTTTCGTGATGCTTTCCCCGCACAATGACGGTTATTCCCTCACCGAAACCTTCGACGAAGCCCTCTACGATGGTTCCATCGCCCAGGTTCCCGTCATGATAGGTTACAACAAGGACGACATGGGCATACTGGGCGGCGCGTCCGTGGACCGCTTCTGCGCCGTGCGCGATTCCCTGGGCTGTCCTGTGTACGAGTACGAGTTCCTGCGGGACCTCCCCACGGACGAGGCCCATCCCGCATCGGCCTCCGGCGCTTTCCACTCTGCGGAACTGTGGTATATGTTCGGCACGCTGGGCCGCAGCTGGCGCCCCTTCACCGAGGCCGATTACGCGCTCAGCTCCCGCATGCTGGACGCCTGGACGGACTTCTGCAAGTTCGGGAACCCGGGCTGGCCCGCCTACGGCCACGACGGACCCTTCAAAGAGACCTTCAACATAGAGTAAACTCTTCGCCTTACCTATTAAGGCTTGCATGGGCGCTTACCAGCGCGTGGACATAAAGCGCTGATTATCTACTTATTAAGCATTTACCCCTAGGCCAAAAAGCCTAGGGGTAAATGCTTATCTTTCAGCTAGTCAGACTGTTACGTCCACGGTCTGGATTACTGCATCTGCCTCAGGCGTACATCAATACCCGGCAGGGCCTCCGGAATACCGGAAACATCGGTCTGGCCGAAGTGGTACGGAATGAGGACGCGGGGCTTAATGACCTGTGCAGCGTGCACCAACTGCTCCACCGTCATAGTGTAGGGCTGGTTGCAGGGCAGGAAAGCCAGGTCGATGTCCTTGATATCGGCCATCTCGGGGATATCCTCAGTGTCTCCGGCTATATAGATGCGGAAACCGTCCAGGCTCAGGATATAGCCGTTGTCGCGGCCCTTGGGATGGAACTGGAGATGCTCCGGAGTAGTGTTATAAGCAGGGACAGCCTCTACGCGGATGCCTTCCTGCAACTCTACGGACTGACCGTTGGCCAGCACCTTGGCCTTGCTCTTCATCTTGGCACTGCCCATCATCTTGGCACAATTGGCGTTGGTGACCACCTGGCCACCCAGGATGCCCAGGGCTTCCTTGTCAAAATGGTCTCCGTGCTCGTGGGTGACCAGTACATAATCGGCCTCGGGGAACCAGGCCGCATAATCGGTGGTGTTGTTACCAAGGGTAACCACCGGGTCTATCTGGATGGAAAGGCCCTTGTAGGAGATGGCCAGGCTGGCATGCTTGATGAGGGAAATCTCAATGGTAGCCCCACCGGGAGCGCGGAAACGTTCGGTCTCAAAGGTGGTTATGGGCATATGGGCATTCTTCCAGGCGTTGAATCCGTCCTTGAGGTTGTGGATCTTGAAGCCCAGGGTTTCCAGCGTATCGGCGGCCTCGGCGCTGCGGCGGCCCCGGCGGCAATAGATGAGGACTTCGCGCTCCGGATCCAGGGTTGCCTTGGCGGCTTCCACGAATCCATCGGCCAGCCAGTCAATGTTGATGGCGCCGGGAATGTGTCCCTCGACAAACTCCTGAGGGGTGCGTACATCCAGCAGCTGCACCGTTCCGTCCTCGTCCAGCCGTTTCTGGAATTCCTCAACGGAAAGGTCCTTGTAACCTTTGCAGGAGAACAAGCTGAGGAGCGGCAACAGGACAATAAGAGATAGCTTTTTCATATAGAATAAGGTTTATGTTACAAATATAGTTATTTTTCGTGTGGAGACAAACAGCTCTGTAACAAATGCTTACGAATTTACCCCTGGGCAATTCGGGGCTCACCTGCAAAGTTCCGTGGGAGATGCATTGTCCATGGGATGGCAGGATGTGTTAAACAGAGAAAGCGGCCCTTGCTGGGCCGCCCTCCCCTGTGGTATCTACTGCCGCTGTCGCGGTTAAATTCGATTAACGGGTGAATGGATAAATAGGTTAGAAGCCGAGCACTGGCCTGACATAAAGGGTATAAGTCATAGGGATGTTGGCCCACCAAGCCTTTTTGAAGAGCCAAGCGTAATCGCCATCGAACTTCGTAGCAGACCAATAGTAGCCATCTATTGAAGTACCGCCTACACCTGTGATATAGGCATTCACGTTGGCGTCGTAAGTCATGCCGGCGCTGTCACCAGTCGTCGAGCCGAGGTTGGTGAATATCGCCTCGTAGTCGCTCTTCTGCGCCACGGCCCAGTCGGACACGGCGGTAGTGCCCAGCGTGGTGTAGCTCGTCAGGCTGCCACGTGCGGCATTGTCGGGCAGCACCTTCAGCGTGGTGCCGCCGGCGAAATCGGTCGTGGAAGTCCAGACGTTGATGATGGTGTTCCCGGTCTGCGCCGTTGCGTCCTGCAGGGCGAGAATCAGGCCGTGGCCCGTCTCCGTCACCTTGCCGAGGATGCCCACGGCGGTGCCGCCTGCGGGAACGGCAGTCTTCGCGTCGCGCAGATGACCATCGGCGCACACCACCTTGCCGACGTCAGATGTTGTAGCGGCAGAGAGCAGCTTTGCCGGACCAAAGCCGAGCACTGGCCTGACACTAAGG
>JAFPGC010000010.1 GCA_017423025.1 Bacteroidales bacterium | reverse complement strand
GGCGTAGATTTCGATGTTCTGCTTGAACTCGTTGGTCACTCTCCACTTCACATAGTTGATGTGCTGCTCGCCCATACCGGAAAGGATGGTCTGGCGGAGTTCCTTGGAGTACTCTACGCCAATGGTAGGATCCTGTGCGGCAATCTTGTTGAGGGCGTCGCCAACCTTGGCCTCGTCGTTCTTGTCCACGGCCTTGACGGCGCAGCGGTACTTGGCATCCGGGAACACCATGTGCTTGATGGCCTCCACACCGGCCTGGGCCAGGGTGACGTCCGTCTTACCGGCCTTCAGCTTCATGGCGCAGCCGATATCACCGGCGCTGATGGAAGCAACCTTTTCCTTCTTGGCACCTGCGACGGCGTAGATGGCGCTGAGGCGCTCACCGTTACCGGTCTCGGGGTTCACGAGGTCGGCGCCTTCGTTGAGGGTACCGCTCATCACCTTGAAGTAGGAAACCTCACCAAGGTGCTGCTCTACGGAAGTCTTGAAGATGAACAGGGCCACGGGACCTGCAGGATCGCACTTGATGGTGCCGCCGTCCACGGTGGGCTCTTCCTTTCCTTCGGGGGAAGGAACCACATTCACGGTGAATTCCATGAGGCGCCTTACGCCGATGTTCTCCTTGGCGGCGGTGCAGAACACGGGGATGGTTTCACCCTTCTGCAGGCCCATGCGGAGACCTTCACGGATTTCGTCGGTGGTGAGTTCCATGGTCTCGAAGAACTTCTCCATGAGCTCGTCGGAACCCTCGGCAGCCTTCTCCATAAGTTCGGCGCGGAGTTCTTCGGCCTCGTCGGCATAAGCGGCGGGGATGTCCATTTCCTCGTTCTTTCTGTTGTAGAACTTCATGGTTATGATATCCACAAAACCTTCCAGGCCGGCGCCGGGAGCAGCCGGGAACTGGCAGATGGCGGCCTTCTTGCCGAACTCCTCGTTGATGGCGTTGCGCACACCTTCCCAGTTGGCCTTGTCGTGGTCCAGCTGGTTGACGGCGATAACCATAGGAATGCCGTACTGGTCTGCATAGCGGGCGAACAGGGTGGTACCCACCTCGATGCCAGCGGTGCCGTTCATCACCATGATGGCGGCGTCAACCACCTTGAAGGCGGCCAGGGCACCTCCGGAGAAATCGTCGGAGCCGGGAGCGTCGATGAAGTTGATCTTGCAGCCATTGAACTCTGCGTACAGAGGGGTGGCGTTGATGGACTTCTGGTTGGTCTGCTCGAACTCGGTGTTATCGGAGACGGTGTTCTTTTCTTCCACGGAGCCGCGGCGGTCGATGAGCTTTCCTTCGAAAAGCATGGCCTCGGACAGGGTGGTCTTACCGGAACGCGGAGCACCGATGAGGACGATGTTGCGGATGTTTTTAGTAGTGTAAGTTTTCATTTGTGTTATTGATTATTTTGATATTAATCGTCGTAGCCCACAAATATAAGGAATTTTAGTTATATTTGCCTTAGAAAAACCAGAAATGATGAAAAAACTGTTCGCCTTGGCCATTTTGGCTGTCATCAGCCTCTCCGCTCTGGCCCAAACCACGTCCACTTACTATAAATTTGAAGACACAGCCTGGAACATAGCCGGCCGCTTCGGCGTCACCTACAATTTTGTCACCGGCGTTCCGGAGCATATGACCCACAACGGCCTGGGCCTGGATATCTGCCTGTTCGAAGGCCAGTACAGAATCTCGGAGAACAGTATGGTTTCCCTGGGTGTGCTGAACCTGGAAATCGATTTCCGCTATTTGCAGAAAGGATATATTTTCTCACAACGCGTCATTGAGGAGGGCTGTCTGGTCACCGACGGCCCGTGGGATGCTATTGTCAAAGCATCTGAAGACGCCCGTGCCAAAGCTAATTTTACGGACGTCGTATTCTCCTTCCCCTTCGGCTTTACCCAGAAACTGGCCAGCCGCTGGTCGGCCAGCGTGTATGTGGCTCCCGGTCTGGGCCTGGTGCGTTATCACAACAATTACATCGACGGAGACGTCCACTATAGAAGCAGTTATTACCCCATCCATCACCGCACCGGTTTCCGTCTGGACTTAAAAGCCGTTGTCTGGCATGAGGATATGGGCCTGATGGTCCGCTACCAGCCCATCGGCTTCACTCATCAGGTAAGCGACAAGAAGAATCAGACCGTCTCCGTGGGGCTGGCTTTCCGCTATTGATACCGCAGTTAAAACCCTATCTTGAGCCGGGCCGATTGGAGGCCGGGTGCGACGAGGCGGGCCGGGGTCCGCTGGCGGGACCGGTATATGCCGCCGCCGTCATTCTGCCGGCCGATTTCCACCACCCCCTCCTCAACGATTCCAAGCAGATGAGCGAGAAGGCCCGCGAAGAGTTGAGGCCGATTATCGAGAAAGAGGCCCTCGCCTGGGCGGTAGAGGCCGTATCGGCCGAAGAAATTGACCAGCTCAACATCCTGTGGGCTTCCGTGACGGGCATGCAGCGCGCCGTGCTGCGGCTGAATCCCGCCCCGGAGTTTCTCCTCATTGACGGCAACAAGTTCCGTCCCTTCGGCCCGTATGGGTTCAAGGATTACCGGACCGTGGTGCACGGAGACGCCACTTACGCATCCATTGCCGCCGCATCCGTGCTGGCCAAGACCTACCGCGACGATTTTATGCGCAAAATAGCCCAAGAATATCCCCAGTACGGCTGGGAGCGCAACATGGGCTACCCCACCGCAGAACACATCGAAGCCATCCGGCAATATGGCTTTACTCCCTGGCACAGAAAATCTTTTCACGTAAAAGAGCTTGAGCCAACCCTTTTTTAACTATCTTTGTAACCTAGCACAAAAACCTTAAAGAGAATGAAACGAATTTTAGCGATTCTGGCCACCTTGGCCATCTCCGTTAGCGCCTTTGCCGATGAAGGCATGTGGCTGCTTCCGCTCATCAAGCAACTCAATGGAAAAGACATCAAGGCCGCCGGCTGCAAACTGAGCCCGGAAGAGATCTATTCCATCAACAAGACCTCCCTGAAGGACGCCATCGTCCACTTCGGCGGCGGCTGCACCGGAGAGATGATCTCCCAGCAGGGCCTGCTGGTGACCAATCACCACTGCGGTTACAGCAGCATCCAGGGCCTGTCCACCGACGAGCACAACTACCTCATGGACGGCTACTGGGCCAAGAGTTATGCCGAGGAAATCCCCTGCCCGGGCCTTTCCGTCACCTTCCTGGTAAGCATGGAAGACGTGACCGACCTCGTTGAAGGCGCCGAAGACACGCAGGCCAAGAGCGCCGAGCTGCGCAAGGCCGCCGAAGAGGCCAACCCCGGCTGCCGCGCCCAGGTTTCCTCCTTCTACAACAACAACGTCTATTACCTCATCGTGTACCGCACCTACACCGATGTGCGCTTCGTGGCCGCTCCTTCGGCCTATATGGGCAAATTCGGCGGAGAGACCGACAACTGGATGTGGCCCCGTCACACCTGCGACTTCTCCATGTTCCGCGTGTATGCCGGCAAGGACAACATGCCCGCCGCCTACAGCCCCGACAACGTGCCCTACAAGCCCGCCAGGAGCCTGAAAATCGCCACCCAGGGCGTTAAGGAGAACGACTACGCCATGATCATGGGTTATCCCGGCAGCACCCAGCGCTACCAGACGGCCGCCCAGCTCAAGGAGATGATTGCCGTCAACCGCATCCGCATCGATGCCCGCACCGTGCGTCAGGACATCATGTGGGAGGCCATGTGCGCCGATCCTTCCGTACAGCTCAAGTATGCCGACAAATACGCCGGCAGCGCCAACGGCTGGAAGAAGTGGCAGGGTGAAGAACTGGCCTTCGAGAACCTGAACATCATCGGCCGTGAAGAGGAGAAAGAGGCCCAGCTGAAAGCCTGGATCGCCGCCGACCCCGAGCGCGCCGCCAAGTACGGCACCCCCATTGAGGACATTGCCGAATACGTCGCCGCCAACTCGGCCGCCAACCGCGCCGTCTCCCTGCTCACCGAGGCCCCCTATCGCATTGAACTCATGGGCCTGTACACCGATGTGATGAGTGTCTATGGCCGCGAGCTGCAGAAAGACAGCACCGCCAAGATGGAGTCCATTCTTCCCCGTATCAAGGACGAGTACCGTGACTACGTGGTGGAACTGGACAAGAAAGAGGCCGTGGCCCTTTTGGAATTCTACCGCGAACGCGCCAACCAGGAAGACTACCTGCAGATTCCCGGACAGGATTTTGCCACCATGGACATCCCGGCCTATGTAGAGGACCTCTTCGCCAACAGCGCCTTTACCTCTTATGAGAAGCTGTCCTCAAAGACGGCCGAAGAAATCGCCACCGACCCTGTCTCGGGCCTTTATGCCGGCATCGTCGCCCCTCTCCTGAAGCACTACGAGGCTCTTTACGGTGGGCCCCGCCGTCCCCGTCCGGGCGCCGCTGCCACCAACGCTGCCACCGAGAAGTACAACGAGGCCCGCAAGCATTTCGCCGGAGCCCTGCTGGAATGGCAGAAAGGCAAGGCCCTGTATCCGGATGCCAACTCCACCATGCGTCTGACCTACGGCAATGTGCTGCCTTATTCCCCTAAGGACGCCCTGATGTACAAGTACTACACCACCGCCCAGGGCCTGCTGGAGAAGGAAGATCCCAACAATCCCGAATTCATCCTCCCGTCCGACGTGAAGACCCTGCTCCTGGCTGGCGATTACGGCCGCTGGGCCGATGCCGACGGCACCCTGCACACCTGCTTCCTCACCAACAACGACATCACCGGCGGCAACTCCGGTTCCCCCGTCCTGGACGCCAAGGGCAACCTGATCGGCCTGGCCTTCGACGGCAACTGGGAGAGCATGAGCTCCGATGTAATGTTTGAGCCCGCCCTGCAGCGTTGCATCTGCGTGGATATCCGCTATGTTCTGTGGATGGTTGACAAGGTGGGAGGCGCCACCAATATCATCAACGAACTCACTTACGCCAAATAAAAATTAAGTCCCGGTTTTTCCGGGACTTTTTTTATACCTTTTCGGCGAGTTTCTTGGCCAAGTCCAAGAACGCCAGGGAATCGGGGCGGGTGCCTAAGGCGACAGGTTCGCCGGCATCGGCCCCTTCCCGTATGCCTTGCACCAGGGGAATCTGGCCCAGGAGCGGGATGGACAGGTCGGTCGCCATCCTGGTGCCGCCGTCCTTGCCAAAGAGGTAGTATTTCTCCGTGGGATGGGCCTCGGGGGTGAACCAGGCCATGTTTTCCACCAGGCCGTAGATGGGTTTGTTCACCTGCGGGTTGCGGAACATGTTTACGCCGCGGAGGACATCGGCCAGGGCCACCTGCTGGGGCGTGGTCACAATGACGGCTCCGGTAAGCGGAATGTCGCCGATGAGGGAGATGTGGATGTCGCCGGTTCCCGGAGGCATGTCTATGAGCAGGAAATCCAGCGGACCCCAGAGAGTCTGCAGAATGATCTGTTTAAGGGCCGTAGAGGCCATGGGACCACGCCAGATGAGCGCCTGCCCGGCGCCGGAAACATGGCCTACGGAAAGCCATTTGACGCCGTATTTCTCTACGGGGACAAAGAGGTTGTCGTTCTCGTCCTCGCCAAACATTTCTATGACAACATCTTCGGTGGCTGTCATTGTGGGGATGGAGGGGCCGTATACGTCGGCATCGGCCACGCCCACCTTATATCCCAGGCGGGCCAGGGCTACGGCCAGGTTCACGGTAACGGTGCTCTTGCCAACGCCACCTTTGCCGGAAGCTATGCCGATGATGTGGCTCACTTCCCGCAGCTGGTCCAGATTGAACTGGATGCCCTTGGGAGCGGGTTTGGCGGGGTCTTTAACCACCGTATCCACCTCTATCTCCGTTCCGCCGGGGGCATTGCGGTACAGGCAGGCCTGAACGGCGCCCACCAGATAGGTCTTCAGCGGATCCGGCCTTTTGGGAAAGCCCAAAGTTACGTGGATGTGCCCTTCGGACACTTCAATCTTGTCTACTATGCCCAGGTCTACCACATTCTGGTCTTCCTTGGCGGGATGCTGCACTTCTCGCAGCCACTGGAGTATCTCGTTATTGTTCATTTTTGCGCTTATTTTCAGAGTAAACAAGGAGGCCGATGGAGGCCAGGACAAGAAGGATGAGGAGGATGGATGTAACCCGGGAAACGGCGGCTCCCGTGCGGTAGCTGTCCGGGAGGAAGGTCATCACCACCTCGTGCTCACCGGCCGGGAGAAGGGCGGCGCGCAGCGTCCAGTCGGCCCGGATAAGGTCTAAGGGCTGGCCATCCACCGTCGCGTGCCAGCCGTCGGGATAGTAAATCTCGCTGAAAACCGCCAGGCGGTCCGTGGCACAGGAATACTTGTAATGCAGTTCATTGGGGGCGTAGGACGTCATTTCGATGAGGTCCCCGGTGCCGTCGGAGGTGGCGGGAGCCACATTTACGGGATCCGTAACCACCGCCTGGTGACGGAGATCCACGGCGCCCAGCAGGGCAATTTCTTCATCGGGATTGGCCGCTTTCACCGCAGAATCTACGAACCACGCCGCTCCGAAGGCGGAGTAATTCTCCAGGGGCGGATACTCTCCTCCCAAAATGATGTACCGGGTGTTGAGGGCGTTCAAAACCGGGGTTCCCCCTGCCATCCAGTCACTGACGGCCTCCAGGTCTTCGGCCTGGTTGAGCTGCTTGTAAAGGGCGTTGATTTCTCCGGCGAGGTAGTGCTCAATGAGGTCCTGGTAGCGCTGGAGCTTGGCGGGCGAATAACCGCCGATATTTTTGTGATGGTAGCTGGGCACCGAGGAATTGAACACGTCTACCGTAAGATCCAGTACGCGGTACTGAGGGTCTTCATCGGCCTTGATCATCTGGTCTACAGGACGCTCTGCGAAGGGTTTGTTGAAGTCCTTGGGGGTGGTGAAATGGTCTGCGTTGAGGTAACGCTTGTCCACCATGAAAAGGTCCAGGATTACCAAAAGGCCCATGGCCGTCACCGCAATCCACTTGCGCTCCCTTTTCATCTGGATTACCATCACCAGGGCAGCGGCAAAGCAGATGAACAGGAAGGAACGGACTACATCGGCCTTGAAAAGGGCTATGCGGTCCACGATGAGGGCGTCCACCAGGACATCCTGCATCTGGGCATCCGAGCCCCCGGTAAAGCTGCCGAAAAGGCCCGGAGCCAGCCAGGCCAGCGCACAGAAGCCGCCCGTAAGGCCCAAGGCCCACATAAAGCCCTTCCGGAAGACGTTCTTGTCCAGTTTTTCCTTCACCAGCTGGTTCACGGTCAGGAAGCCCAGCACCGGCAGGCTCACTTGCAGCACCACCAGCGCCATGGATACCGTACGGAACTTGTTATAAAGCGGCAAGACGTTGTAGCAGAACTTGGTAAAGGCCATGAAATGGCTTCCTACGGCCATGAGGATGGCCAAAACGGTTGCCGCCAACAGCCACCATTTTTCCTTTCCCCTGTACAGGAAAAGGCCCAGGACAAAGAGGAACACGCTGACGGCTCCCATGTACATAGGGCCGGCCGTAAACGGCTGGGGGCCCCAGTAGAGCGGCAGGTGCTTGGCGGTTTCCTTGAGGTTTTTCTGGCCGGCCCGCTTAAGGAGCTGGATGGTCTCCGATTTGTCGGGGTTTACCGCGCCGGCAGATGCGCCGCCGTTAAAGTTGGGGATCATCAGGTTGGGCAGTTCCTCCCAGCCATAGCTCCAGGATGTGGCATAATCCAGGTCCAGGCCCTTCTGGCTGCCGCCGTCCTTGGACAGTTCGGAGCCGCCGCGCATGGTATAAGGCGTGTATTTGGCCAGCGGAAGCAGCTTGTTGGTGTTGGTGGCTATGCCCGCCACGCCCAGCACCAGCAAGAGGGCCGATGCCACCACAAAAGGCTTCCAGGTCTTTCCCCTGATGGTCTGCACCAGCTCCACGATGGCATAGATAAGCACCATAATGGCCAGGTAATACGAGATTTGCTGGTGGTTGGCCTTGATTTGGAAACTGAGCGTAATGCCAAACAGGGCTGCGCCCAGGAGCGTTTTCCAAATGTTTTTGGAATTCCTATACGTATATACCAGTGCCGCCAGGACCCAGGGCATGAGGGCGATGGCCTGCATCTTGGTGTTGTGACCCACCTGGATGATCTGTAAATTGTAGCTGCAGAACGCTACGGCAATGGCTCCCCCCACGGCCACGGGCCAGCTTACGCCCAAGGCCAGGAACAGCAGGAAGGCCCCCAGAAGCGTCACAAAGAGCCACGGAGCCGGCCGCTTGCCGGCAAAAAGCAGGTTGTACAGCGGCTGGGTGTAGTCGCCCCCGTTCCGGGTGGAAATGGCCGTCGTGGGCATTCCGCCAAACATGGAATCGGTCCAGTAGGTGGGATTGTCGGGATGGGCCTGGTTCCATTCGCTCATCTCGTGCGACATGCCCAGATAACCGGAAATATCGCTCTGATTCACAATCTTTCCCTGGAGCACCTGCGGTACAAAACCGTAACTCAGCGCCAGGAACAGCGCCACAATGCCCAGGGCAATGCCCAGTTTCTTAAGAAGACTTTTATTCATTTTGGGATACGTTATCTAAAAGTTCGGCCAGCGCGTGTGCCGTGGCACGGCGGGAATAAGAGCCGATTTCGCCCGTGGTGGCGGGTACGCCGCCGCTACGGTACTGCTGCCAGGCCTCGCCGATGAACTCCCGCATGGCGGTTTCGTCGGCCCAGCCGGCCGTAATGCCCGCCTGCGTTTGCCGGAGCACCCGGGCCATGGCGCCGTCAACCTGCCCTATGCCCAAAACGGGCCGGCGGGCGGCCAGGTATTCAAAGAGTTTTCCGGGCAGGATGGGCCGATATTCGGGGTCGTTGCGCAGAGGCAGGATAAGCAGGGTGGCGGAGCGCTGCTCCTTTACGGCGGCGGCGTGATTCTGCGGCCCCAGGGCCACCACGTTGTCTGCCAGGCCTTCGGCAGAAAGGGCCTCCAGCACTTCCCGGTCCACCTTTCCTACCAGGCGGAGGCGCAGGGCGGCCTTGAATTCCGCATCTTCGGCGGCCATCTGCCCCAGGACTTTCCAAAGGGTGAACGGGTTGCCATCGGCCGCAAAAAGGCCGGTGTGGGTGATATTGAACAGGCCGTCTCCCTCGGAGGCGGGGCCCAGGAAATCTTCTTCGTCAAACCCGTTGGTGATGCATGCAACGGGCGTTTTGGTTTGCGTGCGGAAGTCCTCCTGCACCAGCGGCGTACAGGCCAGCACGGTGGAACACTGGTCCAGCACGGCCTGCTCCTGGGCGCGCAGCCGGCGCCAGGTCCTGCTGGTCATGGGCAGGTATTTCAGGTAATACATCCGGCTCCACGGGTCCCTAAAATCCGGAATCCAGGGCGTTCCCAGGGCTTTGTGAAGGCTCTGTCCAATCAGATGGACCGAGTGGGGCGGCCCGGTGGTGACAATGGCGTCCACGGGATGATCGGCCAGATACTTTTTGAGCGTCTTGACCGACGGTTTGACCCAACCCACGCGAGGGTCCGGCACAAAGAGATTCGCACGGATCCACAGGCTGAGTTTCTGTTTCCACGACTTCTTCCCGGAGGAGATTTCCGTGACCTGCGTACTGGCATTTTTCCCGCCCAGGAGCTTGCGGTAAGCGGCATAAGGCTCCCAGATGCGGCCGCGCAACACTTCCACCGAAGCGGGCACTTCGGCCTCGAAAGACGGGTCCAGCGAAGGGTAATCGGCATTAAGCGGGGCAAACACCACGGGCTCCCAGCCTTCGGCCGACAGATACTTCACGAATTTAACCCAGCGCTGTACTCCCGACCCTCCGGACGGCGGCCAGTAATAGGCTATGACCAATACGCGTTTCATAACTTACAAAGATACGAAAAATTGCTATCTTTGCTCTATGAACTCCGCTAGAAGAACGATTTGCCTGACCCTGGTACTGGTCGGCCTTATTTGCAGTTGCACCCCCAAGGGATGGTCGGAATGGGAAAAGACCGTCATCGCGCAGTCCGACTCCGTGATGTACGTATGCGTGATGCCCCAGGACAGCGCCATTCTGAGGGCCACCAGCACAAATCTGGGCCCGGAAGAGCTCAAATCGGCCGAACTCAAGACCCTGCTGGACAAGATGTACCGCACCCTCACCGACCCTTCCCAGGACGGCGTGGGCATTGCCGCCCCTCAGATAGGCATTAACCGCCGCATGGTGCTGGTCATGCGTTACGACAAGCCCGGACAGCCCATCGAACCCTACCTCAACATCCAGATAGACAGTTTGTTGGGAGAAAAGGAACCGGGACCCGAAGGCTGCCTTTCCGTTCCTCCCTACCGCGGAATCGTGCGCCGCTATCCGCGCATCCAAATCTCTTATGTCAAGCCCGACGGCACCCCGGTCACCGAGAACGTGGAGGGCTACTCGGCCGTCATCTTCCAGCACGAGTGCGACCACCTGGACGGCATCCTGTATATTGACAGGGCCGATACGGTTACGGTGAACGAGGCCTGGGCCGCAGAACGCGAGGCGTTCTCCTATGAGCGCCCCGCCTGGTGGAAATAGCCCCAAATTATTGTATCTTTGTAATCCCTATGGCAAAAATGGCGGAAGATACTCCCATGCTGAAGCATTACTTCGAGGTGAAGGCACAACACCCCGAGGCGCTGCTGCTGTACAGAGTGGGAGACTTTTACGAGATGTATTCCGATGACGCCATTACGGCCGTACGGGTGCTGGGCCTGGTTCAGACCAAGAAATCCAACGGGGACAAGGGCCCCGTGGCCATGGCCGGTTTCCCCCATCACGCCCTGGAAAACTACCTTACCAAACTGGTTCGGGCCGGCTACAAGGTGGCCGTGTGCGACCAGCTGGAGGACCCCAAGTTTGCCAAGAAGCTGGTCAAACGTGGCGTAACGGAGATTGTCACCCCGGGCATTTCCTTCGGGGAAAACATGCTGGAAACCAAGGAGAACAACTTCCTCTGCGGCCTCACCCTGGAAAAGGACCTGTGCGGCGCCGCATTCCTGGACGTCTCCACGGGCCAGTTCCAGGTGGCGCAGGGCTCCCTGGATTATATTGCCACGCTGGTGGGCTCCCTCAAGCCCAAGGAGCTGGTGGTTCAAAGAGGCTATGAAAAAGGCCTCCGGGAGCGCCTGGGAGACATTTACACCACTTCCATTGACGAATGGGCCTTTGTGTACGACTCCGCCGTAGAACGCCTCAAACGGCAGTTGCAGGTAGAGAGCCTCAAGGGCTTTGCCATAGACCCCTTCCCGCTGGGGATCTGCAGCGCCGGCGCCCTGCTGGTGTATCTGGAGCAGACCCAGCACACCGGCCTCAAGAACATCTGTTCCATCGGCCGCATTGACGAGGCCAAGTTTGTCTGGATGGACAAATTCACCCTCCGCAACCTGGAAGTGTTCCAGAGTGCCGCGGGGGCCGATGGCGTCTCTCTGGTGCAGACGCTGGACAAGTGCTCCAGCCCCATGGGTGCCCGCCTGCTGCGCCAGTGGCTGGCCATGCCCATCATGGACCTGAAAGAGCTGAATGCCCGTTACGACGTGGTTCAGTACTTTATGGAGCAGCCCTCCATCCTGGAAGAAACCCAGATAGATTTGGGCAAGCTGGGAGACATGGACCGCATCCTGGGGCGCATCGCCACGGGTAAGGCCTATCCTCGCGAGGTTATGCAGCTGGGCCGCGGCCTGTCGCTCACCGGCCCCATCAAGACCCGCCTCTCCGGCTCATCGGCCCTCGAAAAACTTCTCAAGGGCCTCCGCAACTGCGAAAAGCTGCAGGCCGAGATTTTCCGCGTCATGGCCCCCGAACCCGCCATCCAGGTGGGCAAGGGCCCTGTCATCGGCCCCGGCGTGGACGCCGAACTGGACGAGCTGCGCAACCTCTCCGCCGGAGGCAAGGATTACCTCCTGCAAATGCAGCAGCGGGAGGCCGAAAGAACCGGCATCTCCTCGCTCAAAATTGCCTACAACAACGTTTTCGGCTATTATATCGAGGTCCGCAACACCTTCCGTGACAAGGTTCCGCCGGAGTGGATCCGCAAGCAGACGCTGGTCAACGCAGAGCGTTACATCACCGAAGAACTCAAGCAGTACGAAGAAAAGATCCTGACGGCCGAGGACCGCATCTACGCCATTGAATCGCGCCTTTACGGAGAACTCATCGCCCGCATCCAGCAGCAGATTCCGGATATCCAGACCAACAGCCGCATCCTTGCCAAGCTGGATGTGCTGGCCGGCTTTGCCGAGCAGGCCCGCGAACACCATTACTGCCGCCCGGACATGAATGAGGGCAAGGCGCTGGACATCCGCGAAGGCCGCCACCCGGTCATTGAGACCCTGATGCCCGCCGGAGAGGAATACGTCCCCAACAGCGTGTACCTGGATACGGAGAAGCAGCAGATCATCATCCTCACCGGTCCCAACATGGCCGGTAAGAGCGCCCTGCTGCGCCAGACGGCCCTCATCGTGCTTATGGCCCAGGCCGGCTCCTTCGTGCCTGCCTCCGAGGCGCACATCGGCTGGTTCGACAAGCTCTTCACCCGCGTGGGCGCCACGGACAACATCTCCCGCGGCGAGTCCACTTTCATGGTAGAGATGCTGGAGACGGCCATGATCCTCAATAATTTATCGGCCCGTTCCCTGGTGCTGCTGGACGAAATTGGGCGAGGCACGTCCACCTACGACGGCATGTCCATCGCCCGCGGCATCGTGGAATACATCCACGAATACGGCAAGGGCGCCAAGACGCTCTTCGCCACCCATTATCACGAGCTCAACGACCTGGAGGGCCTCTTCCCCCGGGTCAAGAACTACCACGTAACAGTGAAGGAAGTGGGCCGCGAGGTCATTTTCCTGCGCAAAATCAAAGAGGGCGGCACGGCCCACAGCTTCGGTATCCATGTGGCCCGTATGGCCGGCATGCCGCAGGCGGTGCTGGAAAGTGCCGAGCGCACGCTGAAAGCCCTGGAAAACAGCCAGAAACTGGATGCCATCGGCGCCCTTACGCCCGTGAAGCCGCACAATGTGAAAGAGGGTCGCATAGAGAAAGACGGCTCCCTGCAACTATCTATGTTCCAGCTGGATGACCCCCTGCTGGAAAGCCTCCGCGACCGCCTCAAGGCCGCAGACCTCAACAACATGACGCCCCTGCAGGCTTTTGACCTGCTTCGCGCCATGAAAGACGAGCTGGGAATCTAGAGGAAAAGATTGGTCAGGAAAATGACCACGATCCCCACCGGGGCCACATATCTCATCAGGAAATACACCGCGCCAAAGATGCGCACATTCCGCGTGCCTCCGTTGGTGAATTCGTCGCGGACATCGGCCTTTGACATCTTCCAACCCACGAAAAGGGTGAAGATGAGGCCGCCCAGTGGCAGCAGCCAGTCGGAGCAGAGGTGATCCAGGAAGTCGAAGAAGCTCAGTCCCAGTACTTTAATTCTGGACAACGAGCCGAAGGAAAGGCTGCACAGAACGCCCACGACCCAGCAGAGGAAAGCCAGCAAGAGAGTGGCGCTGCGGCGTTTCATCCCCTTTTCGTCCGTTAGGAAAGCCACGCCCACTTCCAGCATGGAGATGGCCGATGTGAGCGCCGCCGCCAGGATAGCGGCAAAGAACACGGAAGAAATCAGGGTGCTCAGCATGGGCAGGCCTTCGCCCATCTTGTTGAAAATGTAGGGAAGCGTCTCGAAAACCAGGCCGGGACCCGCTCCGGGTTGAAGCCCTGCGGCAAACACGGCCGGCATCACAGCAAAGGCCGATATTACGGCAAACACCAGGTCGCTCACCGCCGTTCCCAGGCCGGAGACCATCAGATTCTCGTCTTTTTTGACGTAAGAAGAATAGGTAAGGATGGTTCCTACACCCAGTGACAGCGAGAAAAAGGCCTGGCCTACCGCCGCGGCATACGCCTGGGGGGTCAGGCGGGAGAAATCCGGTTTAAGCAGGTATTCCACGCCTTTCATGGAGCCGGGCAAAGTAAGGGAATACCCCACAATCACGAGAATGAGCACCAGAAGGGCCGGCATGGCCAGTTTGGAAAACAGTTCAATCCCGTTGGAAACGCCGGCCAGCACAATGCCCGCCACAATGAGCATAAAAGCCGTATGGGCAAAGATGGGCTGCCAGGGAGAAGAGATGAACCGGCCGAAGAAATCCGGAATCTTCTCGGCCGGAACTTCGGTGAAACTGAAGGAGAGCGACTTGAACAGGTATTCCACGCTCCATCCACCCACCACCGAATAATAGCTGAGGATGAGCAGCGGGGATACAATGGTAAGCAGGCCCGCCCAGCGCCACGCGGTGCCCGGAGCCAGTTTCTTCATGGCTCCGAAAGTGTCACAACGGGAACGTCGGCCTATAATGGACTCCGCGTAAAAGATGGGCAGGGCCAGCACCAGGCTTGCCATCATGTAGACCAGGATGAACGCGGCGCCACCGTATTCTCCCAGAACGAAGGGAAAACGCCAGATATTGCCCAGGCCGACAGCGCTGCCGGCCATGGCGGCAATGACCGCAAAGCGGCTGCCAAAGTTCTCTCTCTGCTTAATCATAGTACCGTAGACAGGATAAGCACCAGGATGCCGAAGGGCGCCACATACCGCAGCAGGAAGCGGACAATGGGGAACAGGTGGGCATTGCGGCGCAGGACACCGCCATTCGTGAGTTCACGGAAGAGCACGCTGCGCGGCATCACCCACGCGGCCAGAATGACCGAAATCAGGCTGCCAATGACCATGAAGACATTGGAAGCGGTACTGTCGGCAAAGTCAAACAGCTTCATTCCCAGAATCTTCATTTGGGAAAGCGGGCCGAAGGAAAGGCTGCAAAGGGTGCCGAAAGCCCCGCAAATCACAAACAGCAGCAGGCTGGCCCAGCCCCGCTTCATTTCCTTCTCTTCCGTCAGATAAGCGACGCCGACCTCCAGCAGGGAGATGGAGGAGGTGAGGGCGGCGATGAAAATGGCCAGGAAGAACAGGATGGCCGCAACGGCACTGAGGATAGGGGCGTGCTGTGCCAGAGAAGAAAAGATATAGGGAAGTGTATCGAATATGAGGGTAGGGCCCGTTCCGGGCTCAATTCCGGCCGAGAATACGGCGGGGATGATGGCGAATCCCGCCAGCAGGGCAAAAGCAAGGTCGCTTATGGCGGTACCTACGCCCGCTACCATCAGATTCTCGCTCTTTTTAACATACGAAGAATAGGTGATAATGATGCCGGTTCCCAGGGACAGAGAGAAAAAGGACTGCCCCAAGGCGTCAATGAAGGTATGGGCCGTCACCTTGGAGAAATCGGGTTTCAGCAGGTACTCCACGCCCTTGAACGCGCCGGGAAGAGTGAGGGAATAAACCACCAGAAACACAATGAGAACAAACAGGGTGGGGATGCTCCATTTGCAGAATCTTTCTATACCGGACTTGACCCCGAAAGCCACCACGGCCACCGTTGCGCCCAGAAATACCATGTGGAAAAGCACGGGAAGCCAGGGTCTGGCAATGAAGCGCTCAAAACCGCCGTCCAGTTGCTCCGGTGTGGCACGCACAAAATCCAGGTGACAGGCCTGCACCAGATAATCTACACTCCATCCGCCCACCACTGAGTAGTAGGAAACCAGCCAGAGCGGAGTAAACACCATCAGCAGGCCGAAGAGCTGACCGGCCCGGCCGGGGACGAGAAAACCTATCGCCGCCCGGCAGTTGGCCTGGCTGCTTCGGCCGATCACCGATTCGGCCAGAAAAATGGGCAGAGACAGCAACAGCGTGAAAACTATGTAGATAAGGATGAAGGCGGCTCCTCCGTTTTGACCTACCAGGTAAGGGAAACGCCAGATATTGCCCAGGCCGATGGCGCTGCCGGCAAAAGCGGCGATAACGGCCATGCGACCGCCAAAGTTTTCGCGTTTGGTTCTCATAGACGACGTTTTTAGGGGGTTCCCAAATACACTACTGTTTGCAAAGATAATGATTTCTACGTATTTTTGCATATATGCAACAGTATCTGGACCTCCTAAGACATATCCGCGCCAACGGCGCCATGAAGGAAGACCGCACCGGAACCGGTACGCAAAGCGTATTCGGTTACCAGATGCGGTTTAACCTGGCCGATGGTTTCCCTCTCCTGACCACCAAGAAGGTGCACCTGAAATCCATCATTTACGAACTTCTTTGGTTCATTTCCGGAAATACCAACGTGCGTTATCTCCAGGAGCACGGAGTCACCATCTGGGACGAGTGGGCCGATGAAAACGGAGAACTGGGACCCGTCTACGGTCATCAGTGGCGCTCCTGGCCCGCCCCGGACGGCCGCTCCATCGACCAGTTGGGCCAGGTGGTGGACATGATTAAGAACAACCCGGATTCCCGCCGCATGCTGGTCTGCGCCTGGAACCCCGGAGAGGTGGACAAGATGGCCCTGCCGCCCTGCCATTGCCTTTTCCAGTTCTATGTGGCCGATGGCAAACTCTCCTGTCAGCTGTATCAGCGCAGCGCAGACGTCTTCCTCGGAGTTCCCTTTAATATTGCCTCCTACGCCCTCCTGACCATGATGATAGCCCAGGTCACGGGCCTGGAACCCGGCGAGTTCATTCACACCACCGGAGATACGCACATCTACCGCAACCATTTCGAGCAGGTGGCCCTGCAGCTTTCCCGCGAACCCCGGAAGCTTCCCACCATGCGCCTGAATCCGGAAGTCAAGTCCCTCTTCGACTTCCAATATGAAGATTTCACCCTGGAAGGCTACGATCCCTGGCCTGCCATCAAAGCTCCCGTCGCTGTATAATGGAAAAATGTTTAATAGTCGCCGTTGCCGATAACTGGGGCATCGGCATCAAGAACCAGCTTCCGTGGCACATTGCGGAAGACCTCAAGTATTTCAAGGAAACCACCAAGGGTTTTCCCGTCATCATGGGCCGCACCACTTATTTCTCCCTGCCCTTCCGCCCGCTGAAAGGCAGAAAGAACATTGTGCTTAATCTGGGAGGGGAAGACATCCCGGAGGTGACATGCGTCTATTCCTTCGACGAGGCTTATCAAGAGGCCGAGGCAACCGGGGCCGAAAAGTGCTTCGTCATGGGCGGCGCCTCCGTATACCGGGCCGCCATGCCGGATATGGACAAGCTGTATATCACCCACGTCCACACCGTCCTTCCGGACGCCGATGTCTTTTTCCCGGAGATTGACCCTGAGATTTGGGAGCGCGAAAGCACTTCCGAGACCCACGTGGACCCCGAGACCGGCTTTGCTTTTGAATTCGTCATTTACAAGAAGAAATAATGATTACCAAAGAACTCTGGGGCACTGCGCCCGACGGGAAGGAAATCTTCCTCTACACCCTTAAGAACGCCTCCGGCGCGTATGTCCAGCTTTGCAGCGTAGGCGCCGCCATCGTCTCCATCGTAGTACCGGACAAGGCCGGCAACCTGGCCGATGTCGTCATCGGCTACAAAAATGCCAAGGATTACTTTGCCGACGGTCCCTGCTCCGGAAAAGTACCCGGCCGCTATGCCAACCGCATCGCCAAGGGCAAATTCACCCTGGACGGCGTAGAGTACACGCTTCCCATCAACAACGGCCCCAACCACCTGCACGGCGGCCCCGAGGGCTTCCAGAACCAGGTTTGGGAAAGCCGGATCGACGGAGATTCCGTAGAATTCATGTATTTCTCGGAAGACGGTGAGGCCGGTTATCCCGGCAACCTGAAAGCCGTGGCCCACTACACCTGGGGCGAAGACAATTCCCTCAAGCTCATCCTCACGGCCGAGGCCGACAAGCCCACCGTGGTAAACCTCACCAACCACGTGTATTTCAACCTGGACGGCGAGAATTCCGGCTCCGTCCTCAACCACAAGCTGGAGCTCAACGCTTCCCAGTTTCTCCCCACGGACGAAACCCTTATCCCGCTGGGAGAACCCGCCGACGTAGCCGGCACCCCCATGGACTTCGTGGAGGCCAAGCCCATCGGCCAGGATATCAAGGCCGATTTCCCTGCCCTCAAATACGGAAAGGGCTATGATAACTGCTATCTCATTGACGGTGCCATGCCCGGCCAGCTCTCGGAGGCTGCACAGCTGTGGGGCGCCACTTCCCGCCGGCACCTGACGGTTCTCACCACCCAGCCCGCAGTACAGATCTACACCGGAAACTGGCTCAAAGGCTGCCCTGTGGGCAAAACCGGCCGCGAGTACGAAGACTACGATGCCGTAGCCATCGAGTGCCAGCACTGCCCGGATGCACCCAACCAGCCTAAGTTCGCCTCCACGGTCCTTCGTCCCGGAGAGGTGATGGAAGAAGCCATTATCTGGGTATTCGATTAAAGACTGGGAAGAACAGCCAGAACTTGTTCCTGAGGAGCGTCCTTCATAAGGACGTTCTTTTTTTCGTCCAGCAAATAGAGCGAGGGAACGGCGCGGACGGCATACAGGCGGTCTGTGCGGATAACGTAGTCGGGATCATAGCCGTTGATCCACTCCTTGGGGTAGGTGTCTTTTTTCGCTTTCCAAAGGTCCAGGTCCTCGTCAATATATACGTCCACCACTTTGAGCCGGCCTTCGGCAATGAGGGCCGATATTTCCGGCGAGGAGGCCATCTGTTCCATAATATCCCGGCAGGCGCTGCAGTCGGGGTTGCCGAAGATGAGGAGGGTATAATCGGCCTTTACGCCGTAGAGCGTGCGGCGGCGGCCCGCGATGTCCACGAAGGTGAAATCGGCCGCTGGCGTCCCCATCCGGTTAAGCTCACACACCTTGGTGTCCCAGGCATACTGCCCGCGGTCTTCCGCGCTCACCAGATCGGACGCGGCCAGAAGTGACACGTAGGGAAGGTAAAGGTCCTCGCAGCGCACGGGAGAATTGGGATCGTAAAAATAACGCGAAATAAGGGCCGATGTCCGGGCAAAGGTATTTCCCTTCGGATGGACCCTCTGGAAGGCTTCCAGGCGCCCGAAAGCGGCCTTCATGGCCTCCTGGCCGACGGGAATGGAAATCTGCTGGAGGATGGAGGCGAAAAGGCCCACCTGCTGCTCCAGTTTTTCGACATTCACGCCGTTCACGGTGAGGGAGTCGCAGTAATAGAGCTTGTCAGGCTGGGTGAACGGGTCCCAGAAATGCTGGGCAAGCCACTCGGCGCGTTGCTCGGGCTGGGTAATCATCATGGGAATCTCCGCCATGGGGAACTCCCGCGTGGCGGGAGCCTGGGGCGCCTGTTTTTTGGGCTGACCGCAAGAAAGCGCCAGAGCCAGCAACAATCCTATGCTTAAACGTCTTTTCATACTACGCAAATTTACGGTTTTTTCGCTATTTTTGCAGCGATTATGAGAAAGTTCTTCCTGTCCCTGATCGCTTTGATGGCCATTTCCATCAGCGCCAGGGGCCAGTTCTATACTTGGGGTTCCGATCCGGGCTACCTGCGCTGGTATTCCGTGGAAAGTCCGTATTATCGCATAATCTATCCCGAGGGGGCCGACTCCCTGGCCCGCAGCTATGCCCGCCTGCTGGAGCAATTCCGCGTTCCCATAAGCCGGACCATCGACCACATTCCCCAAAGCGGGAGGTGGGGCAAGAAAATGCCCGTTGTGCTACATACACACCACATCACCACCAACGGTTCCGTGGGCTATGCCCCCGTCCGGATGGACTTTTTCACCACACCGGAGTCCTTTGGCTCGGATCCCGTTTCCTGGCCGGTCCAGTTGGCCGCCCATGAGCCCCGTCACCAGGCCCAGTTGGAGAAACTGGAAAGTGCCGGCCTGCCCAAAGCCGTCTCCTATGTGATTGGGCAGGGTGCCGCCCCGCTGGCCTGGATGGTTTATCTGGCCAGCGTACGCGGAGAAGGCGACGCCGTAGCCGCCGAAACGGGCCTCGCCTATGGCACAAGGGCCCGCACGGCCGATTTCCTGGAATACATGCGGGTGGCCTTCGACCAGGGAGACTGGAGAGACATCACCCGCTGGAGCAAAGGCTCCTACCAGCATTTTGCCCCGGACCATTACAAATCCGGCTATATGCTCATGGCTGGCACCCGTTACCTGTATAAGCAGCCTTCCTTTACGGAGGAAGGCCTGGAGATTCAGGTGAAAAAACCCTGGCTGTTTGCGCCTTACAATTTCAGCAGGGTTATCAAAAGTTATTCGGGCAAAAAGGAAAATGACAGCTTCCAGGACGTGATGCGCGCCTTCAACGACGTCTGGCAGGCCGATGCCGCCGCCCGCGCCCCCTTCCTGAGCCTGCAGCAGATTACATCGGCCGAAAAGTTCCCCCTCAACTTCTCTTCTCCCCGCTGGGTGGACGGCACGCTGTACGCCTTGCGGGAAGGGTATCTGCGCAACTGCGAACTGGTGAGCATCCGCGACGGCCAGGTCAAGGCCGAGCATCTGTTTTCGGCCTCTTCCTCCCACCTTTTCTATGACCCGGTGCGGGAGCGACTCTACTGGAGCGAATCTATTCCCGATATCCGCTGGAGCCTTTCCGGCTCCTCCTCCGTCCGCTATATGGACATGAAAACCCGCAAGATCCACGACCTGGTGCGGGGTAAGCGGTATTTCAACCCCCAGCCTTCGGCCGATGGAAAGCGGCTGGCGGTAACGGAATATGCTACCACCGGAGAGACTTATCAGGTGGTATTATCGGCCGATGACGGGACTGTTCTTCATCGCCTGGAGGCGCCTACGGGTATTCAGCTTACGGAAAGCGCGTGGCAGGGAGACGACGTCTATTGCGCCGGCATTTCCATGGGCGGTTACGGTATTTACCGGGCCCTTCCTTCCGGGAAATGGGAGGAGGTGCTGCCTCCTTCCCACCAGAAACTGGTCAACCTGGAAAGCGGCGAGGGCTGCCTGGAATGGGTGTCGGACCGCACCGGAGTAAACGAATTGTACCGCTTTAACCTGGCCGATGGCGGGCTGGTCCAGCTCACCAGCACCCGCTACGGCGCCACGGACTTCTGCCGGGCCGGCGACCAGCTCTACTGCGTTTCCCAGACTCTGGACGGCAAACTGGTCTTTTCCACACCGGTGAGCTCCCTGGAGCCCCGGGAAGTGAGTTTTACGGAAGTTCATTCCTATCGTATTGAGGACACCCTTACGGCGCAGGAGCGTGCCCTGGGCCCCGGACCTGATTTTTCGCAGGAGGTTTCCCTGTCGGCCCCCAAGCGCTATTACAAATTGACCCATCCCCTGCAGCTTCATACCTGGATGCCCGCCTATGTGAATGCGGACGCCATTATGAACCGCTCCTTCGAGTTAACGTACGAAAACTTGTCTCCCGGTCTGACCGGCTTTTTCCAGAATACGCTGGGAACCCTTTCGGGGCAGGTGGGCTATGCCATTCACCCCAATCCGGACCAGGACAAGGGCTGGCGGAGCGCCTTCCACGCCAAGCTCACTTATTCCGGCCTGTATCCGGCCATCGAGGCACAGCTGGACCTGGGTGACCGCCGGGCCCGCCAATACACTTATACAGAGATAGTTACTCCGACCTACAAGAGCATTACCCATATCGCCACCTTGAGGGACGCTCCGCTCTTTAGCGGACACGTGAGGGCTTATGTCCCGCTGGCTACCCGGAAGGGAGGCTTGCTTTACGGCCTTATCCCGCAAATCAAATACTCCTTCTCCAACAATGTATATGGGCTGAATCCCGTCCAGTATTCCACCTCCGGAAAGGTTTTGGAGCTTCCTTCCATCTATTCCATTTCCGATATGGATCCGGATGCCCGTAATGTCTTTGCCCAGAGCCTTTCGGTATCGGCCCGCGGGTATGTGATGCTGCCCACCGCCAAGTCCATGATCTATCCGCGCTGCGGCCTGGGTCTGGAGGGCGGCTTGAGCTACCACCCTTGGAGTGCCTCCCACTTCCGCCCGGTGGTGTTTGGTTATGCCTATGCCTATTTGCCCGGTTTCTGGCGCACGCAGGGCCTCAAACTCACGGGACTCATCCAGCGCCAGTTGGGTAACGCGCCGTTCGGAGACCTTAGCATCGCGGTGCTGCCCCGGGGCTTCAACTCGGCCACCAACTCTTATCTGGCCGCCTATTACCGCACCCAATGGAGAGTAACGGCCGATTACGCCATCCCCCTTTATTTTGGAGACCTCAACCTCCCCTTCGCATATATCCGCAAATTCGTCCTTACGCCCCACGCAGACTTCCTGGGACTGGGGAAAGACAACTTGTGGAGCGCCGGCGCCGATTTGGTGGCCGATGTGGGACAGCTTTTCTTCCTCTCCGCAGACATCCAGCTGGGCGTTTCTTTCTCCTGGCTGGGAGGGAATATCTACGAAAAAACAGAGCAACGGAAGCCGTACTCTGTTTCGTTAATTCTCAGTTTTGATATTTAACGGAAGAACTGGTCTATCCAGTCCTGGTTCACTTCGGCGAAGCCTTCGGCAGGCTTGACGGCGGGGTTGCGGGCCAGGATGCCGCGGGCGTCCTCGTAGACGTTGAATCCCACGTTGAGCACCTGCATCTGGCCACCTAAGGGCAGCGCCAGCACCAGGTCGTTATCGGCCCCTTCCAGACGAAGGAATCTCAGGGGGGCTTCGGCGGCTTCCGCGTTTTTGGCAGCCAGTTCGCGGCGGGTGACCCATTTGCACATCTCCAGGACCGTGTCTTCCAGGTTGGCGTCGCGGATGTTTACCTTCTCTATGAGGTCCCCCACCTCGCGGACTCTTCTGAGCGTATACCCGTCCAGCTCTTTAACGGCCTCTTCCACGGCTTTTGGCGGCATTTCGTCCCCTGGAAGGAGCCACACCATCAGTTTGGCGTCCGGGTCGTGATAAAGCGTCTGATAACGGGCCAGGTTGCGATGTCCGCAGTAAGGGCATTCCCACACAAACAAAGAGCCGTCCTTGACCCGGTCTTTGAGTTCCGGATCAAGGGCGACGTTGATGCTCTGGCGGAGTTCTACCTCCGTCTGTTTTCCGCAATGGCTACAGCTTGCGAGCGCCATCGCTGATCACTACTTCGTAAACCTTGGGGGCGTGGCCGAATTTCTCCGTGAACTTCTCCACGGCGGTTTCCACAAAGCGGTCGTGCAGCTCTTCCTTCACCAGGTTGATGGTGCAGCCGCCGAAGCCTCCGCCCATGACGCGGGAGCCGGTAACGTCCAACTTGCGGGCCAGCTTGTTGAGGAAGTCCAGTTCTTCGCAGGACACCTCGTACAGGCGGCTGAGGCCGAAGTGGGTCTGGTACATCATCTCGCCCACGGTTTCGTAGTCGTCCCTCTCCAGGGCGTCGCACACATCCAGCACGCGCTGGACCTCTCCAATCACATATTCGGCCCTCAGGAAGTCTTCCTCGGTGATTTCTTCGCGCACTTCATCCAGCCAGACGCGCTTGGCGTCCGAAAGGAATTCCACCTCGGGGTGGTTCTTGCGGATGGCGGCGGCGGCCCTTTCGCAGGATTCGCGGCGCTTGTTGTAGGCGCTGTCGGCCAGGCTATGCTTTACGCAGGTGTCTATGAGCACCAGCTTGTAACCCTGGGGATGGAAGGGGAAGTACTTGTACTCCCCGGTTTTGCAATTGAGGCGGATCAGGGAGCCTTCCTTGCCGAACAGGGAAGCGAACTGGTCCATGATGCCGCACTTGACACCGCAATAGTTGTGCTCCGTGCTCTGGCCAATCTTGGCCAGTTCGAACTTGTCTATCTGGTTGTTGTTGAAAAGGTCGTTGAGGGCGTAGGCGAAGGTGCTCTCCAGGGCGGCAGACGAGCTGAGGCCGGCGCCGATGGGAACGTCTCCGGCGAAGACGGCGTTGAAGCCCTTCACCGTGCCGCCGCGCTTGATGATTTCCCGGCAGACGCCGAAAACATAGCGGGGCCAGTGCTGCTCCGGGAGGCTCTCCTCCTCCAAGTCAAACTCCACGTATTCGTCGCGGTTGATGGCGAACAGCTTGACGGTATCGGTTCCGTTGGGCTTGATGGCGGCCATGATGCCGAAGTTGATGGCACCCGGGAACACGTAACCTCCATTGTAGTCCGTATGTTCACCGATCAGGTTGATGCGGCCGGCCGATGCGTAAAGGATTCCTTCTTCCCCGAACAGGGTTTCAAATTTTTCTTGGATTTTCTGTTTCATATCTAGTGTTATTTTGTGTCTATCACACAAATATACGGATTTTTTCGGAAAACCTCCTTTATAAGAAAGCCGGGGACTTAAAAAAGGCTGGCCGGTCTCATTCACCCGTAAATTCCTGTCGATTCCCCGTACAACACAAAAACTGTTTTTTATTTATAGAAAATAGTGGTGAAAAGTATTTTCGTTTTTATCGGTCATTTACACTATTCACCCTTATCTTTGGATATGAATGCATTAGCCGCCTTCGGGTGCTCGTTATGGCTTTTGACGACGCCCCCTTCAGACACCCTCCGGGTCCTGTTCTGGAATCTTGAGAACTTTTTTGACCACAAAAATGACTCCCTGAGCACTTCAGACGGGGAGTTTTCTTCCCGGGGTGCCCGCCACTGGACCCAAAAACGCTTCCAGGCCAAGTGCAATGCCGTGGCAAAGGGTATCTTATGGGCCGGCTCGCAGAACGGCGGCTTGCCGGACGTCATCGGCCTGGCCGAAGTGGAGAATGCCTCTGTTCTCAAGCGCCTGATTCGGACAACCACCCTTCGAAAACTGGATTATCGCGTGGTCCACTTCGATTCGCCGGACCCTCGTGGTATTGACGTAGCGCTGCTTTACCGCCATTCCCGCCTATTTCCGGTTAGCGCCAAACCTTGTCATCTTTATGGCCGGGATTCGGCCATAATGGCCACCAGGGATATCCTGCTGGCCCGTTTTCGCTCTGTCCAGGGACAGGAGGTCGCCTTTCTGGTTAACCACCACCCTTCCAAGTACGGGGGCGTTCAGGAATCGGAACCCCGGCGGCGTGTCGCCGTGGAGAGGCTGCGTTTCCTGGCCGACTCCCTGCAAACCCTGGGCATATCGGATCTTGTGGCCATGGGAGACTTCAATGACACCCCCGCCAACCCCGTTTACCAACTTCTGGAGCCCACGCTTAAGAATCTGGCCACGCCCCTCTACCAAAAAGGGCTGGGCACCATCAAATACGACGGTGCCTGGGAACTCATCGATTTATTCTTCGTTTCCGGGGCCTTAAAAACCTCGGAAATGAGAATCCAGTACATTCCCTTTCTAATGACCAAAGACAGCGGTCACGCGGGTAAAAAGCCCCTTAGAACCTATTCCGGCCCCCGCTACCTGGGCGGCGTCTCGGACCACTGCCCAATCTGGCTCGAAATCTATCCAGAATAGGTATAGCAAATCCGGAAGAAAATTGTTTTTTTGGGGGCCGGCGCAAGAATAGCAAACCCGGAAGAAAATTGGTTTTTTGGGCTACTGCACAAAAAATAATTTTCTTCCGGATAAACTCACTTAACAACGTACTAGACGTTAAAGAGGAAGTGCATTATATCGCCGTCCTGGACTACATAATCCTTGCCTTCGATGCCCATTTTGCCGGCGGCACGGACGGCAGCCTCGGTCTTGTAATGGACGAAGTCTTCGTACTTGATGACCTCGGCGCGGATGAAACCACGCTCGAAGTCCGTGTGGATGACACCGGCGGCGCGGGGTGCCTTGTCGCCGGCCACGATGGTCCAGGCGCGGCACTCATCGGCCCCGGCGGTAAAGAAAGTGCGAAGGCCCAGGAGCTTGTAGGCGCTTTGGATCAGGCGCACCACGCCGGACTCTTCCAGGCCCATTTCTTCCAGGAACATCTGGCGGTCGTCGTAGTCCTCGATCTCGGCAATTTCGGCCTCGGTCTTGGCGGCAATGACCAGAATCTGGGCATTTTCGGAAGCTACGGCAGCACGCACGGCATCAACATAGGCGTTTCCGCTGGCGGCCGAAGCCTCATCTACGTTACAAACGTACAGGACGGGCTTGTTGGTAAGGAGATAGAGGTCCTTGGCCATCTGCTCTTCCTCGGCGTTCTCCGGCACCACGGTGCGGCAGGACTGACCCTTGAGCAGCACCTCCCGGTAACGAAGGAGTAACGAAAGCAGCTTTTTAGCCTCCTTGTCGCCGCCGGTCGTGGCCATCTTTTCCACCTTCTTGATGCGGTTTTCCACCGTTTCCAGGTCTTTGATCTGGAGTTCGGTATCTACCACCTCCTTGTCGCGAACGGGGTCTACAGAGCCGTCTACGTGCACAATATTGCCGTCATCAAAGCAGCGGAGCACGTGCAGGATGGCGTCGGTCTCGCGGATGTTGGCCAGGAACTGGTTACCCAGGCCTTCCCCTTTGGAAGCACCCTTTACCAGACCGGCAATATCCACGATTTCCACCGTGGCGGGAATGGTGCGTTTGGGCTGGCAAATCTCCGTAAGCACCTCCAGGCGCTTGTCGGGGACGTTGGTGGAGCCCACATTGGGGTCAATGGTGCAGAAGGGGAAATTGGCGCTCTGGGCCTTTCCGGAACTTACGCAGTTAAACAAAGTAGACTTGCCCACATTGGGAAGACCTACGATTCCGCATTTCAGTGACATAGATTGTTCTTTTCTAAAAAAGATGCCCGGTCAGGGGGCCGGGCATGACTTTATGGATTGTCCTTTCTATTAATAGAAACGGGCGCGGTTGTCCTTGACGGCCTTGTCCGCCATGACGGCCATGAGCATCTGGTCGTAGTAGTTGACGAAGCGGGTCTGAGCGGCCTTGGCGTCGTCCTCAGTGAAGTAGGAACCCATATCGCGGCCGTTCACCTGGAACACGTAAGTGCCCATGATGCCGGCGACAGGACCCGTAATGGCACCCTCCTTGGCAGAAGCCACAGCACCCACGAAAGCGGGCTCGGTGGTAGGGGCCGATGTGGTGGAGAAGGTAACGTCGGAGAGGTTGGACACGGTGGCGTTCAGCTTCTCGGCGATGGCTTCCAGAGAGGAGAGACCCTCTACCTGGGCGGCTACGTCGGCGGCGTGCTTCTGGGCATATTTCTCACGATAGACCTGGGAGCGGATATCCGAATAAACCTCGTTGAGGGAGGCGATGCCTTCCTTGTGGGCTTTTTCCACAGCTACCACGAAGTAATACTTGTTGTCCACGGGAATCACGTCAGAAGCCTTTCCGGGCTTGTTGTTGAAGGCCCAGCGGGTCACTTCCTTGGCGTGGGAGATGGCACCGTAGTTCTCGGTAGCCTCGGTGATGTTGAGGCTGCGGGCATAGATACCGGTGGTGTCGCAGATGGTCTTGAAGTTGTCCAGCTTACCCTGGGAACGGACGGCCAGCAGGCGGGCCTGCTCGGAGATGGCGCGCTCGGTTTCCTTGGAGATGGTGGTTTCCTTCTCGAAGATAGCGACCTTCTTCTTGGCGACGGGCTTGGTGGTCTTGGTCACCTCAACCACATGGGAACCATACTGGGTATTGAGGACGAAAGGAACGCCCACCTTGGCTTCCAGAACGGGCTCGAAACCCTTGATCATGATGTTCTTGGACATCCAGCCGATATTACCCATCTCACCGTCCTGGGCGTTGCCCTTGTCGGCGGAATAGAGGTTGGCCAGGGTGGAGAAGTTGTTCTTGTTCACCACGTTCACCAGGCTGTCGGCCAGGTGCTTGGCGTCATTGCCCACCAGCATGATGTGACGGACATACACGGAATCCGGGATGTTGGCGCTGTCCATGATGCGGGCGGCGTAGAAAGTGGTGCCGGACTGATAAACCGGGGAAACACCGGCATTGTTCTCGGATACGAAAGTATCGATATCGGAGTTGACGCTGCGGAGTTCACCAGCCTTGTACCAGGCATCGTCCCACTTGCGGTCAGAGTTCTTCTGAAGGAAGTTGCGCATGTTGTCGGTGCTGGCGAAATCGTCATACAGGCCGACGAACTTGTCGTTGGAATTGGCGATATCCTGCTGGGAAGCGTTGAGCTCAAACACGGCATAGCGGATGTCGCGGTTGGCTAACTGACGGAAGCTCTCCTTGTGGTCGTTGTAGAACTTCTCGACATCGGCCTTGCTCACCACAACGGTGGAATCCTCCGGATAGTACATGTTGGGAGACATGACAAAGCTCACGTTGGCGGTGGCGTTGTTCTCCTCAATGGCGCGCTTGCGCTCCAGGGCATTCACATAAGTGCCGGCGTTGAACAGGGAGATGTACTTCTCGTTGAAGCGGTTGGTGCGGGCGGCATCGAACAGATAGTCGCGGATCATGCGGTAAGTCTCGGAGGTCTCTGCACCTTCTACAAGTTCGCGCACGCGATCGACGGAATAGTTGCCGTCCTCGTCATAGAAGCCGTAGAAGCTGGAAGCGATCGGGGAGGGGTTGTCACCCACGAACATGTTCTCCTGCTCCTGCTGACCAACGCGGATACCTGCGCTCTCGATGGTGGGAACAACCAGGTAGCGGTCTACCAGGCTCTGCCAGGTCATGTTGCGGAGGTTGGTCTGATCCTCGTCAGAAGTGGAAGAAGTGCCGGTAATCATCTTACGCACCTCATCCAGCTGACGGGTCTCGCTGTCAAACTGAAGATAAGAGATAGCTTTCCCATTGATTTTGCCGACATCGTTCTTGGAAGAAGTGGACTGTACAGTCTGGATGATGTCGGACGGGTTTACAAGGAAGAGTAAAAGACCGAAGGCAATGATGAGGGATGCACCAATGCCAAACTTAGTTCTGATGGTCTCAAGAGCTGCCATTTTATTATTAGTTTTTTAATATTTTCGATTTTTTTAGCTTAAGGGCTGCAAAGTTACTAATTTTCTTCTAAATACCACTATTTTTTTAACAAAGGGCCGATAAAATTCACCGAGTCGATGACAACCTTGGTGCTGTCATTGTCAATTATGAACTCATTGTCGAAAGGTTTGAGCAGTATGGCATTGCGGGCCATTTCGTCCGATCGCATGCCATATCCCTGCATATGTCCGGAGGGAGAAGTCATCTTGACGTAGCAGTCGGTCCAGATTTCCTTGGCTGCCTGATCCCAGTAAAGGGTATCGGTTTCCATGGTCTCCTGCTTCATGATATTCTTCACCACCACCTTGCCGAAGGCCGACCAAAGCTCCTTTCCGGCCGATTTATCGTGCCGGGCTTTCTGGGAAACGATGGTGGTTTCCAGCATGCCTTCCTCGGAATAACCAAACACGCGGATGCCCTTGGGGAAAAGGTCGTACGCTACGGTGTCGTGTTCGTAAACCTCCATTCTGGGGGACTCTACACGCATTTTCAGGCGACCATTCTCCGACTGCACGAAGAACATGTCATCCACGGTCTGCAGAGGAATCCGGCTCAGGTCCAGTTTCTCGGCTTCCGACAAATTACCCTTGCAGGAATATACGACGAAAGCAAGCGCCAGAGCGCTTGCTATCATCGTAAATATGTGACGGGATCTCACTAGCGGCCGCTGACACGCACCGTGGTGAAGGCGGACAGGCCGCCGCAGTTGACGGTGTAGGACTGACCTGCGCTGAGGTCGTACATGAAGATCTCAGAAGCTTCCGGATAGTAACGGCTCACGGAAGAGATGGAGGCGTTGGCGTCGTCGGCAATGCTGGGATCTGCGCTGCGGGCCTTCTGATAGTAGTCCGTAGCAGCCCAGTAGCGGGCGTATTTGTCCACTTCACCGGAGCAGGAGGCCGATGCCCAGAGGTTACCCAGGATCATGTAGGCCTTGCCGGCATAACCATAGTCCATATCGATGGCCTTCTTGGCGGCCTCACTGGCCTTGCTGCGCATGTTGTTCTTGTAGGCGAAGGCAGCCAGTTCATAATAGTACTGAGCGTCGGTGGCGGCGTCGGACTCGTCGGAAGCGATGGCCTCCTCCAGGTAGCGGCAAGCGTCGGCGACGTTGTCACGGGCGGCGTTCAGACGGTACAGACCGTAGGCGCTGCGGTAGGAAGGATCCAGGTTATACATGGCGGTCACAGCCTTGAGGTACAGGTCGTTGGAGGCGCAGTCCTCGGCGGAGTTCATGAGCTTCACGATGTTGGAAACCAGGGCCAGGTTGTTGGGATCGGCCTCGAAACGGGGACCGAAGATGGCCAGGAGGTTCTCGCAGGAAGCCACCTTGCTGTCGGCGAAGATGGACTCGATGGTGGCCTTCACCTTGAGGTTGTCTTCCTTCTCGGCGTCGTTCTTGGCCGATGCATTCTCTACGTTGGCGGTTACCTTGTCGTAGGTGGCAATCACGTCGTCGGCGGTGAGCTGGTTCTCACGATACATGGCGATGGCGGCCTGAAGCAGGTTCACCTGCAGGGGACCGTTGGCCTGAGGACCCAGTTCGTCCACAATCTCACCCAGGTTCTTATAGGTGTAGGCGGCGTCGGCACTGCGATAGTTGATGATGTGCTGACCCTTGTTGTTCAGGATGGAAGCACGGTTCTTGGGATAAGCGGCCATACGCTGATCCTGAAGGGTGAGGATGGTATCTACGATAGCGCTCTTGGCGGCAGCATCCTTGGTCTGGTTATACAGACGCGTCATGAGGGTGGTGCCGTGAATGAACATGTTCTGAGAGGCCGTAGGAGGGCATACGGCATAGGCCTTACGCCAGTTGGGCAGGGCCGAGTCGTAATTCTTCTGCTTGTAGTACTCCTGATAGTAGGAGAGATACAGAACGCAGTCCGCGCTGTCTTTACCGTGACCGAAACGGGAGGTCTGGGCAAAGGCGTTCTGACCCATGAAAGCCAGGGCGGCGAAGATCATCAGAGCTAGTTTTTTCATATCTTAAGAATTTTGAATTATTTCATTTTACAAGCATTATGCCACACTATTCGTAGGCTCGTTTCTGGAACCAGATGTCAAAGATATTGAATCCGAGGTTAAAACCAAAATAATTCTCTTTAACCTGAGAGGTGGCAAGACCTCTGCGACCCAGTTCCAAACCTATGCTGAGGCCGTTGTACCAACGGAAAACGGGCATGGTCATACCCAATGTTACCCCTACGGAATTAACATGGGCGCCGTCTACTGTATAGTAAGACTGGTCAAAATAGGCTCCTCCCCGGAAAGTGCAGCGGCGGAGGAAATGGACAAAGCCCGTCCGGATGTCATTGCGGTTGGGGGTGAATTCTCCACCCACGCGGAAAGACTGTCCCACGGACTGGGCAAATACCACGTCACCCACATTGGAGAAACCGCTCACTTGATCCAGCTTGCTCCTGCTCCAGTCTGTACGGGTGTAGTCCACTTCTAACAGGAAATCGTCTCCGTGGCGAAAACTTACACCCACTCCCAGTTCGTCTCCCATGCGGAGACCCTTGTCCTTGAGTTCGGAAGCTTCGCGGTGACGCTCATAACTGCCCAGCTCATAATAATGGACGCTGTGGCCCAGGATGCGGGAAGAAAGCTTGTAAGTGGCACCTGCGGTCAAGACATACTGGCCGGAGAGGGGCTGCTCGTACTGGATGCCGAATTTTCCGTTGAAACTGTTTACCTGCAGGGAGTCACCGTATACGCTGGTGCGATAGGAATCGTCCCCGTACACAACGGAGGATTTCTTGCTGATGTTGCCGAATACGTAATTGAACTGGGCACCCACGGACAGGCGGTTCCAGAAGGTGGCGGCGGCAGCTGCAAACAGCTGATAGGTACCTCCGTTTCCTATGGAGGTGAACTTGCTCTCCTGGGTATAGACATCCATATCCCGGTACGAAATGTTGTATCCAACGTCGCTCACCGGAGTAACACCAACCATGAAGGCCGTGTTGCGCCACATGGGGAAGGACATGGCCACGTCGTCGATGTTGAAGGTGGTGTTTAAAGCCCGTTTGGAACCTTCCTGGAAAAGGGAAATACGGCCGCCGAGGCCCATATCGGCCATGAAAGAGAGGGAGTCGCGGGCCGTCATGGAGGCCGGATTGAGAATATTGATGAAGCGGTGGTTGCGGGCGGCTATTCCTACCCCGCCCATACCGCGGTTCCAGGAAGTACCACCCTGGTGCATCTGCCCCAGACCGAAGACGGAATAAGGGGAGAACCCGCCATAGGTTCCGTCTGTCTGGGCTCCCAGGGAGCCGGCAGAAAACACCAGCAAAGCCAGTGCAAACAAACTATTTCTCAGTCTTGCGAACATACTCTTCAGCCATTAATGCCAACCCCATCAAAACGAGGTTACAAATTACAAATATCGAACTTTTCATCCGTTTTGCAAAATAATTCGCGTCACCTCCGGTGAAGACAACCACGTTTTCCGGATGAAGGTTCAGGTAGCCCTCCATTTCAAATATGATGCCTGAAACCACTCCGCTCTCCATGGAAGCCTTCTCGGAAAGGCCCACGAGGTCCGGATTTTCGGGGGTGTCCACCAGCGGAAGGGAACGGGAATAGCGGCTCAAGGCCTTGAAGCGGGTCCGGAAACCCAGAGACAGGTTTCCGCCCGTATAGAGCCCCTCGGGAGAGGTAAAATCTACCGAAAGGATGGTGCCTAAATCCACTATGGTACAGCCTTTTCCGCTAAACAGATGGCGGGCGGCCACAATGGCGGCGGCACGGTCATAGGACAGGTAAGAGGGCAATCCGTGCGACAGCAGCATCTCCCGGTGATTCTGGTCCAGAAGAAGCAGTTTGTCGCACTCTTTTTCCAACAACTCAATTTCGGCCCCTGTGAAAGGATACACGGAAGAAATCACCATCACGGCCGGTTTTTCCTTCCGGGTAAGGGAAAGAATGAAGTCCAGGTATTTTTCCCCCTGATAACGGAAAGTCTTTCCAAGGGTTGTTTCCTGGGCCCAGGCGGCCTTGAGGGCGGTATTTCCTATTTCTATGAGCAGGTTGGACATAGCCCGCAAATTTACCAATTATTGGAGTTTTTTCAAAATATGGAGGGCCGATGAAAGGGTATTCACCCCGCGGGAAACGGTGCGCAGCTTGCCGCCGTCCTGGTTGAACTTGAAATCGGCCGGATGCTCGTTTACACGGGCCAGGATGGTTTCAAAACGCTTGGACTTATAGTACGGCGACATGGGATTGTTCACGAAGAACATAATCTGCATGCCGTTTTTGATGATGATCTTCTCGAAGCCCATCTGGGTTCCTAAGTTCCTTATTTTTACCACGAAAAGAAGGTTCTGCACCTCCAGGGGAAGCGGGCCGAAACGGTCGGCCACCTGCTGGCCCAGCCGGTCTATCTCCCGCTCGTCGGTAAGGGCGTCCAGCATCTTGTAGAGGCGGATTTTTTCGGCCGTAATATCAATGTAATCGTCCGGTATAAGGGCGGGCTGGTCGGTTTCTATTGTGCAGTCGTCCACGTATTTTTCGTGACCGGAACGCTGGGCAACCTGGGTTTCCATTCCCAGTTCCTCCATAGCTTCGGACAGAATCTTCTGGTAAGTTTCATAACCCATATCGGAGATGAAGCCGCTCTGTTCGGCCCCCAGAAGATTACCGGCACCGCGGATATCCAGATCCTGCATGGCAATGTTGAAGCCGCTGCCCAGGTCTGAGAATTCTTCAATGGCCCTCAGGCGCCGGCGGGCATCGTCCGTAATGGAAATGAGCGGCGGCACAATCAGATAGCAGAAAGCCTTCTTATTTGAACGGCCAACACGGCCACGAAGCTGATGCAGATCGCTCAGGCCGATATTCTGGGCCTGGTTTACAATAATGGTATTGGCGTTGGGAATGTCCAGACCATTTTCGACGATGGTGGTACAGAGCAGCAGATCGTAATCTCCCCTCATGAAAGCCAGCATGCGGTCTTCCAGGTCCTTGGCTTCCATCTGTCCGTGCGCCACGCAAATCTTCATATCCGGAACCAGCCGGTGCAGGATATCTTCAATGGCCGGAAGTTCCTCTACCTTATTATGTAGAAAGAAGATTTGCCCGCCGCGATTGAGTTCATAATTGATGATGCTCTTGATTTCATCCTCGTTGAACAGGATGATTTCCGTCTGAATAGGGATGCGGTTGGGCGGGGGAGTCTGGATAATGGACAGGTCGCGCGCACCCAGCAGCGAGAACTGAAGCGTACGGGGAATGGGAGTAGCCGTAAGCGTAAGCGTATCCACGGAATTCTTGAACTGGCGCAGTTTTTCTTTGGCCGATACGCCGAATTTCTGCTCTTCGTCAATGATCAGGAGCCCCAGATCCTTGAATTCAAAGCCTCCACCCAGTATTTTATGCGTGCCGATGAGAATATCTATACTTCCCTCTTTGAGGCGTTTTTTGATGTCGGTGATCTGCTTGGCCGTACGCAGGCGACTTACGTATTCCACCGTACACGGCAAATTGGCTAGGCGGGCCTTGAAAGTCTCGTAATGCTGCAGGGAAAGGATGGTGGTAGGAACCAGAACCGCCACCTGCTTGGAATCCGTAACAGCCTTGAAAGCCGCCCGGATGGCGATTTCCGTCTTTCCAAAGCCCACATCTCCGCAGATAAGGCGGTCCATGGGGCAGGTATCCTCCATATCCTCCTTCACTGCCTTGGTAGCCCTCTCCTGGTCCGGAGTATCCTCATACATAAAGGATGATTCCAACTCTTCCTGGAGGTAAGTATCGGCCGAAAAGGCAAAGCCCGTGGAGGCGCGGCGCTTGGCATACAGCTGGATAAGTTCCTTGGCAATGTCCTTGACGCGGGATTTGGCGGCGCTCTTGAGGTTGCTCCAGGTCTTGGAACCCAGTTTGTTAATGCGAGGAGCCTCCCCTTCCTTGGAACGGAAACGGGAAATCTTGTGCAGGGAATGTACGGAGACAAATACTACGTCTCCCCCGCTGTAAATAAGTTTAACTACTTCGCGTACCCGGCCATAGTCGTCCTTCATTTTGACCAGACCCCCGAAAACGCCTACACCGTGGTCTATATGGACCACATAATCTCCTAAATTGAAGGAATTCAGGTCATTGAGGGTAAGCTGCTCGGATTTATCTACCGTCCTTCTAAGCCGTACGCGATGGAAACGGTCAAAGATTTCGTGATCCGAATACCAGCAAACCTTGTCGTCATGGTCTATGAATCCGGAATGGATGTTCTTTCCTTTCACGAATTCGGGCATAGCGGCGTGCTCGTCCTGCATCATAATGGAACGCAGACGCTCCAGCTGGCTTTCCTTTTCCCCGAAGATATATACCTTATAACTGTTGTCTATCCGGGAACGGATGTCCGAAATCAGGAGTTCGAAGTTTTTGTTGAAAACCGGCTGCGGAGCAATGTGGAAAGCCACGGACTCTACATCCTGCCGTTTGAGAGGAATATCCAGATAAACCCTTTGGAAGGCCGATAATTCCTGGAAGAAAGGCCTTTCCCTGTACATATCCGAAGAATCCAGCCAGACGGTGCAGTCGGAAGGGAAAAGGCTGATGAGAGAGACACCTTCTTCTTCATCGGCCTCCCTGGCGGCGATGTCGGGGTAAATATCGGCCCTTTCCAGTTTTTCTATGGAAAGCTGGGTGTTGCAGTCGAAGGTGTTGATTTTATCTACCTCGTTGCCGAAGAAGGTAATGCGGTAGGGTTTTTCCAGGGAATAGGAAAAAATATCAATCACAGCACCCCTTACTGCAAATTGTCCGGGGGCCGATACAAAATCCACTTTCTCGAAACCTTCTTCCTGAAGGCGGGAACGGAGGGCTTCGTAGGCCAGGTTTTCCCCTGTCTTGATGGTAAAGAGGGCGCCTTCCAGTTTTTTCTGGGAAGGTACCTTCTCTTCCAGGGCTTCGGGGTATGTTACTATGAAGAGTCTGTCATCGGCCTTCTGAAGCAATTTGCCTATGGCTGCCGTTCGCTGGACCCCAAGAGAAGATTTATAATTGCTTCTCTCTACGCTTTTTCCGGATTCGGGAAGGAAAAAGACGCAGTCACCTTCCGCCATATTATAAAGGTCTGCACTGCAATATTCGGCCGATTCGCGGGTAGGGAGTACTATTAACTGTATATTATTGGAAGCAACCTGGGAGACAATGGCCCAGCGGGCAGACAAAAACAGCCCACTGCAAAATACTTCAGAACAATTTTGAAGTTTTTTTTGCAGCAGGGCGGAGGATTTTTGACTTATCAACATTTCCTATATTTTCCCTGTTGAAAAGCTGTTGATAACCCTGTTAATAACTCATTTTTTACGGTGGAATAAAAAGGGCGCCACGGCCATTCACAATTTCTCTACAGGTTTTCCAGCTTTTTTCAACAACTTAATTTACTCTTAAGAAATTGGTTTTTAATTACTTGTAAAAGTTATCAACTTTTTAACAACCGTAACAAAAACAACTTTCTTAAAAATAAAAAAACTATATTTGTATCTGAATTGAATCTGGTCCGCTATGAACGAATTCGATCCTCACGATACAATAGAGCGCAAAGATAATGAATTTGACGGAATTATCCGCCCGCAGGGGTTGGACGATTTTACCGGTCAAAAGGAGATTGTATCCAATCTTGGAATCTATATAAAGGCTGCCAAGCTTCGTGGCGAAGCCCTGGATCATGTCCTGTTCCATGGCCCTCCCGGTCTGGGTAAGACTACGCTGGCCCATATCATAGCCAATGAGATGGGAGTAAACATGAAGGTGACTTCCGGCCCGGTGCTGGACAAGCCCGGAGACCTGGCGGGTCTTCTCACTTCCCTGGAGACGGGGGATGTGCTCTTTATCGATGAAATCCATAGGCTCTCTCCTGAGGTGGAGGAATACCTTTATTCCGCCATGGAGGACTATGTGATTGATATTATGATTGATAAGGGTCCAGGTGCCCGTTCCGTGCGCATTTCACTTAATCCTTTCACGCTGGTGGGAGCTACTACGCGAAGCGGCTTGCTCACGGCGCCGCTGAGGGACCGCTTCGGCATCAACTGTGCCCTGGAGTATTATGATACGGAGGATCTTAAGAAGATTGTCTTGAGATCGGCCCGTATCCTGGCCTTGGAAATTGACGACGATGCCGCTTATGAGATTGCTCTGCGCAGCCGCGGAACGGCACGTATTGCCAATGCGCTTCTCAAGCGTGTCCGCGATTTTGCCCAGGTGCTGGGAGACGGACGCATCAATCTGGAGATTACCCGCTTTGCGCTTAACAAGCTCAAGATTGACAAACGCGGCCTGGATGCCATTGACAACAAGATTCTTAGAACTTTGATCCTTACTTTCAAGGGTGGTCCGGTGGGTATCGGCACCCTGGCTACTTCCGTAAGTGAAGACGCCGGAACCTTGGAAGAAGTTTACGAACCTTTCCTTATCAAGGAGGGATTTATAGTCCGTACCCAGAGAGGCCGCGTTGCTACCGATCTGGCCTATTCCCACCTGGGTATGGAAGCTTATATGAACCAACGTAAATATTCATTAGATGAAAGCGGCTCATTATTTTAGCGTTCTGCTTTTTTTGCTTTTAAGCGTTCCTGCTTTTGCGTGTACCTCTGTTATTATTAGTGGTAAGTATACCAAAGACGGGAAGGCGGTGATGTTCAAGCACCGGGATTCCAGCTGTCAGGAGGTGGCGGTTGAGTATTTTACCGGAGAAAAGTACCGGATGATGTGCCTGGTGAATGCAGACTGGCGCACCAATCCTTTAGCGAATGTTCCCAAGGGAACCCGTGAGGCCTGGGCCGGAGAGAATGAGACGGGGTTTGCCATCATGAATACGGCTACGTATGATCTGAAGGATGACGATATTCCTAATGAGAAGATGGACCGGGAAGGTATTCTCATGTACAGGGCTCTGGAGATTTGTGCCACCCTGGAGGATTTTGAGCATTTTCTGGATACTTTGTCCCGTCCCATGTATGTGGAAGCCAATTTTGGTGTTATTGACAATCAGGGAGGCGCTGCTTATTATGAAGTCAACAATCACAGCTGGGTCAAGTTTGATGTAAACCGTGAACCTCTGGGATACCGGGTGGTTACCAATTTTACCATGACCGGCCGGATGGAAGACAGAAAAGGCGTTGACAGGTATATAAAAGCCCATAAAATTCTGGCTTCCAGTTATGTACCCATGGAAGAATGGGACCATAATTTCCTTGTGAAGAACATTTCCTGCTCGGGAAAACCCATCCTTCGGGACATTACTTCCTGTGCCATTACTTTCGAAGGAAATATCATGTGGGCATCCCTTGGAAAACCCGATAAAGTGCCCTGTTTACCTTATAAGTTATAAAATGTCCTAACTTATTCCGTAAAAATGCTTATCTTTGCAAAATCCAGACAATAACTACCTATTAATATTTATATGTCAGATCCTAAATTAATTTCCAAGATTCCGGAAGGACCGCTCAAGGATAAATGGTCCAAGCGTAAAAGCTCCATCCGGGTGGTTTCTCCCAACAACAAGCGCAAGCTGGAAGTGATTGTGGTAGGTACCGGTCTTGGCGGTGCATCGGCCGCTGCCTCTCTGGGCGAAATGGGCTACAACGTCAAGATTTTCTGCATCAGCGACTCCCCCCGTCGTGCACACTCCATTGCTGCACAGGGTGGTATCAATGCTGCCAAGAACTACCAGAACGACAATGACTCCGTGTCCCGTCTGTTCTTCGATACCGTGAAAGGTGGTGACTACCGCAGCCGTGAGGCCAACGTGTATCGTCTGGCAGAGGTTAGCGCCGCCATTATCGACCAGTGCGTGGCCCAGGGTGTTCCCTTTGCCCGTGAATATGGCGGATATCTGGCCAACCGTTCCTTCGGTGGCGTGCAGGTAAGCCGTACTTTCTATGCCCGCGGACAAACCGGTCAGCAGCTGCTGCTGGGTGCTTACGCTTCCCTGAACAAAGAAATTGCCAATGGCACCGTGAAGAGCTATCCTCGTCACGAGATGCTGGATCTGGTTATTATCAACGGTGAGGCCAAGGGTATCATCACCCGCAACCTGGTTACCGGTGAAATTGAGCGTTTCGGCGCCCACGCCGTGGTTCTGGCTACCGGCGGTTATGGAAATACCTATTTCCTCTCCACCAACGCCATGAACTCCAACGGATCGGCCGCTATGCAGGCATACCGCAAGGGTGCTTTCTTCGCCAATCCCTGCTTTGCCCAGATTCACCCCACCTGTATTCCCGTACACGGTGACCAGCAGTGCAAGCTCACCCTTATGTCCGAGTCTCTTCGTAACGACGGCCGTATCTGGGTGCCCAAGAAGAAAGAGGACGTAATGAAACTGCGTACCCATCAGATCAAGCCTTCCCAGATTCCGGAAGAAGATCGTGACTATTATCTTGAGCGCCGTTATCCGGCCTTCGGCAACCTGGTTCCCCGTGACGTGGCTTCCCGCGCCGCCAAGGAGCGTTGCGACGCCGGCTTCGGTGTCAATGAGACCGGCCTGGCCGTGTTCCTGGATTTTGCCGATGCCATCAAGCGTCTGGGTCACCAGAGAGTGGAAGAGCGTTACGGCAACCTGTTCCAGATGTACGAGAAGATTACCTCCGTTTCTCCTTGGGAAGAGCCTATGATGATTTATCCGGCCATCCATTATACCATGGGCGGCCTCTGGGTAGACTACGACCTTCAGACCACCATCCCCGGCCTGTTCGCCATCGGTGAAGCCAACTTCTCCGACCACGGCGGCAACCGTCTGGGTGCATCGGCCCTTATGCAGGGTCTGGCCGACGGTTACTTCATCCTGCCTTACACCATCGGCGGTTATCTTTCCCGTAAATTTGCAGAACCCAAGACCGATATAAACGCCCCTGAATTCGTAGAGGCGGAGAAGAAGGTGGAAGAGCGTATTGCCAAGGTTTTCTCCGTCAAGGGTACGGAAACCGTGGACAGCATCCACAAGAAGCTGGGTCACATTATGTGGGAATATGTAGGTATGGCCCGTAACGAGGCCGGCCTGAAGAAAGCCATTGAAGAGATTGGCAAACTTCGCGAAGAATTCTGGAAATCGGTCCGTGTGCCGGGTACCAACGCTGAATTCAACCAGGAACTGGAAAAAGCCCTGCGTCTGATTGACTTCTTCGACATTGGTGAACTGATGGCCCGCGACGCCCTCAACCGTCGGGAATCCTGCGGTGGTCACTTCCGTGAGGAAATGCAGACCGAGGAAGGTGAAACCAAGCGCGACGACGAGAACTTCATGTATGTAGCAGCCTGGGAGTACAAGGGAGAAGGTGTGGAACCCGAACTGCACAAGGAAGAACTCGTTTACGAAAACATCAAGATCGTCACCCGTAACTATAAAGACTAATCCCGACTATGGAATATAATGTGAAAGTATGGCGTCAGAAGAACGCCAAAGCAAAAGGCCATTTCGAGACCTACCACGTTACGGATGTGGAGGAAGATGCTTCGTTCCTCGAAATGCTGGATATCCTGAATGACCAACTGATTCGCAAGGGTATTGAACCCATCGCCTTCGATCACGACTGCCGTGAGGGTATTTGCGGTGCCTGTTCCCTGTATGTGGACGGCCGTGCCCACGGACCGGACGATCAGGTTACTACTTGCCAGCTGTTCATGCGCCATTTCAAACCCGGTGCTACCATTACCGTGGAGCCTTGGCGCAGCGGCGCTTTCCCGGTGATCAAGGACCTGGTGGTAGACCGTACCGCATTTGATAAGATCATGCAGGCCGGTGGTTTCATCACCGTACGTGCCGGTAGCGCCCAGGATGGTAACGCTATCCTTATCCCGCACGACGACGCTGAACTGTCGATGGATGCAGCCGCCTGCGTAGGTTGCGGTGCCTGTGTGGCTACTTGTAAGAATGGATCGGCCATGCTGTTTGTAGCGGCCCGTGTCAGTTCCCTGGCCCTGCTGCCGCAGGGTAGACCGGAAGCTGCCCGCCGCGCCAGAGCCATGGTGGCCAAGATGGACGAGCTGGGATTTGGTAACTGCACCAACACCCGCGCCTGCGAGATGGAATGTCCCAAGCACGTAACCATCGACCACATTGCCCGCCTGAACAGAGAATATTTGAAGGCCCGTTTCAGCGAGTAAGCAAGTTTTAATTTGTAAGTACCGGCGGCCTTCAAAAAAGGTCGCCGGTATTATTCTACCTCATTATATGGAAATAGCGAGTATTGAAACTTTTTGCAAAATTTAATATTTTTTATAATAATTCAATTTTTTAGGTAAAATTGTAAGCAATATTAGGTTTCAAGGCGTTCAATTCAGGATTTTGAGGTGAAAACCTTTAAATAATAGCACTATTTGTACGTTTAAGGCATTTGCAAAATTGAAATTGTTTTTCAATCTTTGCAGGCAAGTTTCGTTTTTTTACGGGATTATTGTAGTGTATTCGATGCAGAATTTACTTTTTGTATCAATATTTATGTTTAACTAATGTCTTTAGCTTATGAAAAGAATTAAGCTTTTCCTTGCATCTATGATGCTTCTGGTAGCTTCCGCTGCTTTTGCGCAGAATATGCGCGTGCAGGGTACTATCAAGGACGCAGCAACGGGCGAGGGCATTCCTTTTGCTTCTGTCGTGGTGCGCGGCACTACCAATGGAGCAGTTTCGGACGCTGAGGGTGCTTACACCATCAATGTTCCGACCAATGCCACGCTTGAATTTTCAGCCATCGGCTACGTTATGGTAGTTGAGACCGTCAATGGTCGCGGTACCATCAACGTTACCTTGGATCCGGACGCAGAAGCCCTGGATGAGACCATCGTGGTAGCTTATGGTACCGCCAAGAAGTCTTCCTTCACCGGTTCTGCCTCTACTGTGAAGAGTGAAAAACTCCAGCAGCGTACCGTTTCCAACGTATCCAAGGCCCTGGAAGGTATGGTGACCGGTATCACCACCACGTCCGGTTCCGGACAGCCTGGTGACGGTGCTTCCATCCAGATCCGTGGTACGGGTTCCATCAATGCTTCCAGCTCCCCTCTGTATGTTGTGGACGGTATTCCTTTCGATGGTAATCTGGCTTCCATTAACCCTAACGATATCGAGAGCCTCACTGTGCTGAAGGACGCTTCCGCTTCCGCTCTGTACGGTGCCCGTGCTGCTAATGGTGTTATCATGATCACCACCAAGCGCGGTTCTGAAGGTCGTGCCAATATCAACTTCAAGGCTACCGTGGGTTGGCAGTCCCGTTCCATCAAGGATTACGATGTGGTGAACCAGGACGAATTCGTAGAACTCACCTGGGAAGCCCTGAAGAACGGTTATATGCTCAACGGTAACTATTCCGACGAGCAGGCCCGCGCCCTTGCTTCTGCAAACCTGGGTGCCAATCTGGGTGGCGAAGGCTATAACCCTTATAAGAACTACACCTGGGCTAACGTCATTGATCCCAATACTGGTAAGATCATGAACGATGCCAAGTCCGCTTGGAATGAAAACTGGATGGATTACCTCACCAACAAGCAGGCTATCCGTCAGGAATACCAGCTGGGTGTAAGCGGTGGTAACAACAAGACCAAGTACGCTTTCTCCCTGGGTTATCTGGACGATAAGGGTGTTCTCATCACCACTCTGTTCAAGCGTTATTCCATCCGCGCCAACGTGGATCACCAGATTACCGATTGGTTCAATGCCGGTGCCAGCGCCAGCTATGCTTACACCAACCAGAACAGCTCCCAGTATTCCAGCACCCAGACGGGTAATGCCTGGTATACCGCCCAGTTCATGGCTCCCGTCTTCCCGGCTTTCCTGAAGGATGCCGAGGGTAAGGACGTGATTGACGAGTTCGGTAACAAGCAGTACGACTACGGTGATGTCTGGGGCCGTCCCAAGGCTGCCAACTTCAACGCTATCGGTGACCTGTATGACAACAAGTACGAGACCCTTCGCGACAACTCCAGCATCCGCGCCTATGGCGTTCTGGGTGGCGACAAGGATGTGATGGGTATCTTCAGAGGCCTGAGCCTGTCCACCAATTTCGGTGCTGACATCACTGGCCGCTACATCACTTCTTACTACAACCCCGAGCACGGTGATGGCCGTTCCACAGGTGGTGAAGTGGATAAGTATTCCACCCGCACCTTCTCCTACACCTGGAACCAGATCCTCAAGTACGACCGTTCCTTCAATGATTTCCATATCCTTGCCCAGGTTGGTCACGAGTACTATAACTACAACTACAAATATCTGTATGCAGAGCGCACTTCCGTGTATCCGGGCCTGGCCGAGCTTGCTCCCGCCTCCGGTAACATCGATGCCAACTCTTATTCCGATGTTTACAGGATTGAATCCTTCTTCTCCCGTGTAGCCGCCGACTTCAAGGACAAGTATTATCTTGAGGCCACCTGGCGTACGGATGGTTCTTCCCGTTTCAACTCCCAGTACCGTTGGGGTCAGTTCTGGTCCCTGGGTGGTAGCTGGCGTATTTCTCAGGAAGGCTTCATGAAGGATGTTTCCTGGATTGACAACCTCACCGCCCGTCTGAGCTACGGTGAACTGGGTAACGACTCCATCGGCTCCTACTATGCCTGGCAGTCCTTCTACAACCTCACCTGGCCCAACGCCAACCAGTCCGGTGCTCTGGTTTCTTCCCTGGCCAATCCTACTATCTCCTGGGAAAAGAAGGGTACCTGGAATGCCGGTATCGAAGGAACGTTCTTCAATCAGATTTTGAACTTCACCTTCGAGTACTATAACTCCAAGACCAGCGATATGCTCCTGAGCTATCCGATGGCCCTTTCCACCGGTTTCAGCGGCTACGACGCCAATGTGGGTTCCATGCGCAACCAGGGCTTTGAGGGCAGCATCCGCGTGAACTGGCTCAACACCTCCAACGTGCGCGCCAGCTCCACCGTCATGGGTTACTTCAACCGTAACAAGGTTCTGCAGCTCACTGGTGATTCTCCCAGCATCCTGAGCGGTTCCCAGGTCATCCTGGAAGGTCTCCCGATCTATTCCTGGTATGTTCCCCGCGCCGCTGGTGTAGATCCTGCTACCGGTCGTATGCTCTACTGGGCTTACAAGGAAGTTCCCGCCAACTCTTCCGATAAGAACTACAACGCCGAAGAGTTTGCCAAGAGCTACTACATCCCCAACACGGTTCATCTCCAGAACGACGAGGAGAAAGGTATCAAGGCCGGTGACCCCATCTTCGGTTACGAATACAAGACCACCGATACCGCCGAAGCTACCAACAGCAAGTATATCGGTTACGGCAGCCGCGAACCTAAGTTCCAGGGCTCCTTCGGCTCCGACTTCCAGTTCGGTCCCGTGGACTTCAGCTTCCTGACCACCTTCTCCGTGGGCGGTTATGCTTGGGATAGCGTTTATGCCAGCGCCATGGAAATCACCTATGCCGGTGACACCTGGAGCAAGCACGCCCTGCGCCGTTGGCAGAATCCTGGTGACGTGACGGACGTTCCTATCCTTGAAATTGGTTCCAAGAACATTTCCGCCGACCGTTGGCTGGTGGATGCCTCCTACTTTGCCATCAAGTCTGTCCAGCTGGGTTATACCATGCCCACCAAGTGGATCAAGAAGATTGGCATCAAGTCCCTGCGCCTGTTCGCTATGGGTGACAACCTCGTGCTCTTCAGCAAGCTGAACGGCTTCAACCCTCAGTACAATATGACCGGTGGTACCAGCTGGGCTTACACTCCTACCCGTACCGTATCCGTGGGTATTGACATCAATTTCTAAAGAAAGGAGACAAGTAATATGAAAAAGATATTTTACGCTTTGATGGCTTGTGCTGCCCTGACCCTGTCTGGCTGCAACAAGGAGCTCCTGAATACCAACCCCACCGATGCCGTTTCCGGTGACACCGTTTTCACCGATACAGAAGGCGGTATGATGGCCCTCAACGGCGCTATCCGCTTCTTCTGGCAGTGGGGTTCTACTACCACCAGCAACTATCACCAGAGCTTCGGCCCTCAGTCCTATAACCTGATGGCTGACCTGATGGGTGAAGATATGGTCCAGGCCGCTTCCGGTAACGGTTGGTTCTGGTACGACTACAACTACAACGTGAAGTCCCGTTACACCTCCGGTGGTTGGCGTTCCTATGACTGTTGGAATTACTATTATACTCTGATTGCCAACATGAACTACATCCTGGACGCCGCCGAGCAGATGGAAGGATCCACCGACGATGTTAACTACATCCTGGGTAACGCCTATGCTTTCCGCGCCTATGCTTATGCATATTGCGGTATGATCTTCGCCCGCAGCTACATCGGCCACGAAGACCGCCTCTGCGTTCCTATTTACACCGAGCCCACCTTTGCCGGTACCGCCGGTAAGCCCCGCTCCACCAACCGCGAGGTATTTGGTCAGGCTATGTCCGACATCAACGAGGCTATCAAGCTTCTGGGTGACCAGGCTCAGCGCCACGTTTCCCATATCGACAAGTACGTAGCCAATGGTATCAAGGCCCGTATCGCCCTGTATATGGGTGACTACCAGACCGCTTACGATGCCGCCAAGATTGCCGCTGCCGGTGCTACCTACGATTACGATACCGCTTTCAGGTACAATGATGCTTCCCACTCCAGCGTTCTTTGGGGTGCAGAGGTTATCTCTACTCAGGGTACTACCAACCCTCAGTTCCTGGCTCATATGGATATTGCCTTCGGTGGTTACGGTGCCCGCTCCCGCAAGTGCGCCAGCGCCTGGCTCTATGACCGTATGCTCCCGGACGACAAGCGCGCCAAGGACTGGTGGAGCTACGAAGTGCTGGCCGATGGCAGCACCAAGGGCTATCAGCAGTACAAGTTCCTGTTCAAGGACGCCAGCGATCCTCAGACCGGTGCCGACCACATCTTCATGCGTGGTCCCGAGATGCAGCTGATCATTGCTGAGACGGCTTGCCGCCTGGGCAAGGAAGCTGAGGCCAAGGAGGTCCTGAACGCTCTGATGAAGACCCGTTCCGAGACTTACGATTGCTCCAACAAGAGCGGCACCGCCCTCGGTGCTTTGACCACCGACCTGACCGGTTCCCTCCTGGAAGAAATCATTCTCCAGCGCCGTATCGAACTGTGGGGTGAAGTCGGCCGCGTATACGACATCAAGCGTCTGCGCCAGGGCTTCAAGCGTACCGCCGAGATGGGACACCCGTCCTCTTCCCTGCTGGGCAGCCTGCACACCGAGGATCCCGAGTCCTTCGACTGGGTGCTTACCATCCCTCAGGCCGAATTCGATGCTAACGAATATATGGTTCAGAACCCGCTTTCCAGCTATGAAACGGCTACCGAAGGCGACGATCCTTCCCTTACTCCCGCCCCTAAAGGTGAATAATAGTATTTCCTAAAGAACGATCGTATATGAAAACTATATTGAAAAGTATTATTGCCCTGGGTGCAGCTGCGCTTTTCGCCGTTTCCTGTAATGTGGAAAACGTTGGCACCCTGTACGACTTTGCTGAGGAATCTGCCGGTGTTTCTTTCCTGAACAATCAGGTTACTGATACGGAAATCTCCGCTGCGCAGACATCTTACACCATTACCGTTGCCCGTCGTAGCAAGACCGGTACCGTAACGGCCAATATCGGCTCTACCCTTCCTGAGGCCATCAAAGTGCCCGGCAGTGTAACTTTTGCCGAGGGTCAAGCCACGGCTGATATAGTAGTGGACCTTTCCGCAATGGCTATTGGAACTTCCTATAAGGGAAACATCACCATTGACTCCAATACGGATGAACTGGCCAGAACCATCCTTCCTTGTACCTTCCAGAAGGCCTATTCCTGGAAGCCGTATGGCACCGTAAAGATTACGGATGACCTCGTGGCCGATGTGTTCAGTACGGACAATGTTACCTGGTCCGTTACTGCAGAGAAAGCCGATGGCGTTGAAGTTTACCGCCTGCTGGATCCGTACGGCCCGAACTTCCCGTACAACGAGCCTGGTGACTACAAGTTGGGCGCCAAGTGGGTCCTTGACTGCACCAATCCCAATGCTGTCACCTTCGACCGCACTTATCTGGGCTTTGACTGGGGTTATGGCGAATTCAACGTCTATCTTCTTGACGGTGGCGAAGGCCAGATTGTCAACAAGGTTATCACCTTCCCTGCTAATGGTCTTGTATTCAACCTGCCGGATTATGGTAGTTTCTACGGAAACCCGAGCGGTTTGTTGGCAATTGACCTGAATCTGTAAGTCATTATGTGTCAATCCGGGCATCCGGCAACGGGTGCCCGGATTTATCTATGTAATAAGGTATGAGAAACCATATCCTTTCATTGGCAGCGCTTATTCTTGTTGCTGCTTCTTGTGCCCGCGAACAGGAAAGTGCGGTTTTACCGGCACCGGGAATTGAGACCGTACAGCCGTCGGCCAACTCTATGCCGGGGCGCATCCGCATCAAGCTCAAGCACGAAATTGCGGATACCAAGGCTCTTGGGGGATTGGACCTGTCGGCCCTGGGAAACTATACCCTGGTACGTACTTTTCCGCCCGCAGGAAAGTGGGAAGCCCGCCACCGGGCTGCCGGTCTGCATCGGTGGTATGATGTTGTTTTTGACGAGTCTCTTCCGCTCACCAAGGCCGGAGAGGCTGTTCTGAATATGGATGACGTGGAAATCGTGGAGTTCATCCCTCAGGTACAGAGTACGTCGATGGAGCCTCCTTTCAACGATCCCCGTCTGTCCGACCAATGGCATTATCAGAATTTCGGCAAGGGAGACCAGTATGCAGAAGGTTGCGACGTGAATGCATACCGTGCCTGGACCATCGAGACGGGTAAGCCGCAAGTCATCGTGGCCGTCAACGACAAAGGCGTAGACTATGCGCACGAAGACCTGGCCGCCAATATGTGGATCAACGAGGCCGAAAAGAACGGTCTGCCCGGAGTGGATGATGACGAGAACGGTTTTATAGACGATGTCAACGGTTACAATTTTGTTACCTATGACGGGAAGACCCCGGCGGGTAAGATTGAACCGGGAGACCACGGAACCCACGTTGCCGGGACCATCGCCGCGGTCAACAATAACGGGATTGGAGTTGGAGGTGTGGCCGGAGGTAACGGTTCACCCAATTCCGGCGTACGTCTGATGGTTACCCAGATGATGGACGGCCGTAACGGTGCGCTGACGCCGATGTCCGTGGTTTATGCCGCCGATAATGGCGCCGTTCTTATGAACTGCAGCTGGGGCTTTACCGACTATGAGGCGCCTACGCCCAAGTCCTTCTCCGATGCCGTCGATTACTTCAACGAGTACGCCGGAATGGATGAGAACGGGGAGCAGGTAGGACCTATGGCCGGCGGTCTCATTATCTTTGCTGCCGGTAACGACGGACGCGAAGTAGAGCACCCGTCCATGGACGACAATGTGTTTGCTGTCGCGGCCCTCAGTGCCAATTACGTACGTTCCTATTTTACCAGTTTCGGTGAGTGGGTTGACATTTCGGCCCCGGGCGGAGACGCCAACCGGAAAACGTATGTGCTTTCTACGCTGCCCAACAACGAATACGGCAATATGCAGGGCTCCTCAATGGCCGCCCCGCACGTGACCGGTGTGGCTGCACTGCTGGTTTCTCATTACGGTGTTGGCCGCAAAGGCTTTACCCGTGAAAAACTCATCCACCTGCTCACCAGCACGGCCAACAAGAGGGCATTGGAAGAGAATGGTTCCTATGCCACCAGACTGGGCGCAGGCCTGGTAGACGCCTACGCCGCCCTTACGGCCGAAGGTGATGAACAGCCTCTGCCTGTCACTACCCTTCAGGGCAAGGCTGTGGCCAATTCCATCACCGTCGAGTGGGTTGTTCCCGGTTCGGCCGAGGTACACGCCCCCTACCAGTACAACGTGTTCTATGGAACGCAGTCCCTGGCCAAACTCAACCCCGAGAACCTGCCGGAAGGCGTGAGCTGCGTGAAAGTTCTCTCCTACGGCCACACCATCGGGGATGCTATGTTCTCTACGGTGGACGGGCTTTCCTTTGATACGGATTATCATTTCCGTGTTCAGTCCGAGAGCTTCTCCGGCCTGGTATCGGCCCTTTCCCCGGAAATCACGGTGCGCACCGGGCACAATTCCAAGCCTGAGATTACTCCTCTGGACGGGACGGCGCTCACCCTGCGTGCCCACGAGGAGGGAAGCCTGCGCTTCCAGTATTCCGATCCCGACGGTCAGCCCTTGAGCTTCTCCTGCACGGAGATAGAGGGTCTTACCGTTACCGCAGACGGAGGAATCATAACCCTGACGATGAAGGCCTTAAAGGTCAAACCCGGCACCTATCCGGGCGAAATTTGCGTGACGGACTCTTATGCCGAAACCCGCCAGGCTTTCAGCTTCACCGTCCTGGAAAACGCAAAACCGACGGTAATCAGCAATATCGGCGACCAGATCTTCAACGCGACTTCTGAAAGCCGCAGCTTCGATCTGTCCCGCTTCTTTGCCGATGCCGACGGGGAAACGCTGGATTATACCGTCAAGAGTTCCTCCGCCAGCATTATCGTAAAGACGGCGGTTGAGAATGGTACCCTTACCCTGACGGGCCATTCCTATGGCCAGACGGTCCTCACTGTTTCGGCCGCCGATGTGAGCGGCGCTTCCTGCGAACAGTCTTTCCGTGTTCTGGTAAGAAACGGAAGCGAGAAACTGGAAGTGTACCCCAACCCGGTGAAGGATAATCTGTATATCCGCACCGGAGAGTCGGCAAGCGCGTCTGTAAAGATGGTGAGCTCCCTGGGTAACGTGGTCTATGAAGGAAGTGTTTCCTCCGGCCCGTTTGACCCGGCCGTTGTCAATTGCTCCGGTTTCTCCGCAGGGGTTTATACCCTGATGGTGGAAGTTGGCGGAGAGAAGTTTAAGAAAACCGTTGTGAAGCAGTAGAAAGCCATGAAAAAAGTTATCATTCTTCTTTTTGCCTGTGCCCTGAGCCTGGGACAGGCCGCTTCGCAGACCCTTTCCTTCCTGCAGATTACCCAGGATCCGGCCATTGCCGGTCTTGCAGGCGCAGGTGTGGCGGTGCGCAGCATTTCTCCGCTGGAGAACAACCTGGCCGATGCCGCCCTGGGGCAGGACAAGCTTCGTGTAGCCGCCTCTTATACCCTTTGGCAGCCCAAGGTTGATAAATATGGTCTTGTGGGAGCATCGGCCTCCTTCCGTGTGATTCCCAAGCTGGCCGTGGCCGTGTCGGTGAAAGGTTTCCTTTCTCCGGCCTATCAGCTGACCGAGGCCAGCGGACTGGTCGGAAACAGCTTCAAGCCCATGGATCTGTCCTTTGCCGCCGGTGCGGCCTATCAGATAAGCAAGAACTTCTCGGCCGGAGTGGACGCCAAATTCCTGATGTCTTCTCTGGGCGAGGGTCTGAAAGGAAATACCGTGGCCTTTGACGCTTCCTTAAAGTTTGCGTCCAAGGGCCTGGAGGCGGGACTCGTATTGAGCAACCTGGGTGGCAAGATCAAATATGGAGAGGCCTCTTACAGCCTTCCCATGGCCGCCAAGGCCGGTGCGGCATATACCATCTCCGGTTTTACGGCGTCCCTGGAGGCCGATTATGTGTTCTCTGCCGGCTTTATGGCCGGACTGGGCGTGCAGTATGCGTTTAAGGATATGCTGTTTGCCCGTGCGGGTTATCATTATGCCGCTTCGGACAAACTCCTTCCCAGCCACGCGGCCGTGGGCCTTGGCGTCAAGTTTGCCGGAGTTAGCCTGGATGCCACCTTCCTGCTGGCCTCCTCTACGCTTACCGGCACTCTGGCCTTTGGATTGGGATACAGTTTCTAATCGGCTTATTCCACCTCGAAGTAACGGACGGCCCTGACGGCCTCCCCCGTTGCCGACAAACCCTCTGCTATTACGCAGAACTTCCCTGTATAGGCAGGTGAAACCAACGGAATCCGGACGGTTTCACCTGCTTTCATTGTAAGGGAGGGATGCCAGTACAGAAGCTGGCGAAGGTCCTTTCCTCCGGGCACTTTCCCCAAGTAGGCCAGCGGATAGCGTACGCCCTTGAAGTCCAGCACATATACGTTTTCCGGGAAGTTGAGGGTCTTCACGTATTTTTTCTTGCTCACGAAATTCACGATGCCGTCGTAGGTCAGGTAGCCGGAGATTATGGGCTCGGCGCAGACGTAAACGTCGTCCAGCAGCATGGCGTCCAGATTCAGGAGCATCTGCATGTCGGGGATGACCACGCCGTCCATCATTACCAGCACGTTTTCCCGGAAGCGCCGGGTGGTCTTGGAACCATCGGCCACGGAAACCTCAAACCGGCCCTTCCTGAGCCTTACAGAAGGGAGGATTTCCACCACAATTTCCTGAACGGAGTTGAAGCGGGTGTAATCGTCCAGGTGATAACGCTCCCAGGCGACGCCGGACAGCAGGAGGTCCTCCCGGCGGGGAAGGAAGGTGTACAGCGTATCGGCCCCATACAGGGTAGAAAGGGCGCTCTTGCGGCTTACCAGCGCTTCAAACTGGCTGTCGTGCAGGCCCAGGACGGGGATGTCCTTACCATCGGGGTGCTGATAAGGGCTTTCCAGGCGGATGCGCACGTGCTCTCCGGCCTCGGGGACGGCGCAGACCATTTCGCGGTCGCCATAGATGTTGCCGGTGGCAAAACGCACGGAGCCGTCTTCTTCCACCCGGGTGAAATAGGTATCATCCGGGGAGCCGGCCGATGAAAGGATGGCGATGCTCTCTACCGGAGCCCCGCTCACGGTACCGCCGATAACCTCGCCGTCGTATTCCCACGGGGCGGCGCTGCTGGCCGGTACGGGGAAGTCTTTCAGAAAGGCGTCAAGGGTGGTGACGGGAACCTGCTCCAGGCCGTCCACGTGAAACACGGACAGCGTAAGATCCGCGGCGTTTCCGTTTAAAGCCACAGAAAACGGCTTTTCGGCCCTTATCCGGGCCGGAACGTGTAATTCTATACCCTGACCCGTTTCGGGCCCTAAAATCGAATTTACGGGGCTTTCCTGGGCAACGACGCCGTCTTTCACGCGAGCGACCGAGAAGGGATTGTAAATGGACAGGAGCCGGCTTCCCATCTGGGCGGCGTCACCTCCTTCCAGGGCGGTATAGGCCATAAGGCGGTAATTTCCGGTAGGAAGCTGCGGCGGCAGGGTGAATTCCCCACAGCCCCTGCCTTGCAGGAGGGCGATTTTGGCTTCGGCGCCCGTGCCTTCGGCCGATACCAGTTCCAGATAGGCCACGGCACTCTTGAGGGAAGGCTGCCCGTTCTGATCCATACAGAACAGGGAGCACCAGACCCGGTCTCCGGAGAGATAGGCCGTGCGGTCGGTTACTACATATACGCGTTCTGTCTGCGCCCAGACACTGGTGAGCAGGAGTCCGCCGAAAAGGGTACAAATCAATTTTTTCATAAGCTCCTGCTATTTGAATGAGGGTTTTTCCAAGCTTCCGCCATCGGCCACGCAATCTACGCAGCGCAAGGGGCCCCAGTAAATGGACGTGGTCTCTCCGTCTTCATTGCCTTCTTCAAACAAAGGCCGATACACAAGTTCCAGGTAGTAGAAGGGAATCTGATCCTGAGTAGGGACGTCATAGCCCTCCTTGTCAATTTTCGTGTAGATGAAATACCTTCCGTCCAGGTGGGCCTCCCGGCTGGAAGCCAGCGAAAGGGTTACGTAACCCATCACGGGGACCGTGGGTTCTTCTTCACAACGGACGTTTCCGGCGATTTCCCCGGGATTGGGAGAGAACAGGTTATAACCGCCCACTGAGGTCTGGATGTTCTTCTGGAAACGGTATTCGGCATCGGAGAGGCTGCGGGCAGACACTTTGATGTTGTAATTTTCGTGGTTCTTTTCACTTTTCCTCGAGAAGGAAGTAAGGGGAAAGTCCTTGGCCGTTCCATTCAGGTTGGTTAAATCCACCAGCACTTCTTTGGAAGTATGGGCGTACCGCCAGCAGCGATAGCGGGTGGTGTCCGGGTCCTGGCGTTCCAGGACATACCATTTGTCGTCAATGTTCTGGACTTCATAAAAGTCCATGAACAAAGTGTGGAACCTCCAGACTTCTTCAAATGACAAGGCCACATGACCGGCCCCGCCCTCTCCCTCGGTCAGGGAGACGTTCACATAAACGTTGCTGTTATCGGCCACAAAGCTTATCTCGTCAAGCCTGGGCGGAGCCATGCCCTTTTCCAAGGAGGTGGAATAGGTTTTTCCGTCCGCCTTGATGACCATCCGGTAAGAGCGGTCCGCCGGAGCCTTGGACAAATCCGCGGCGTCCTTGACTTGGGCTGGACGGTATTGGACGCCGGTATTGTCTTCCACCCACCATTCGTCCGGGAGATACCGGGATGACTGATTCAAGTGGCGGAGGGTAAGGGTGGCCTCTTTCCCCACCACGATGGAGCCGTCTACCACCAGATAGGGCGTTTCCTCCCCGGCCTCGGGAATATCGTAGGGATAGACACAGGAAAAGGCTATCCAGAACAGGGACAATATAGCTGGAATTCGTTTCATCAGAAGAGAATGTTCAAGTTGATATAAGGGACCTGGGTCGCAAAGACAGACAGCAGATAGCCGTTGATGGTACCGCCATCCACGGAAGGTTTGAAATAGACGGAATAGGGGTTCTTCCGTCCCAAGACGTTATACACGCCGATGGTGATGGACGAATGGGCAATAGCCTTTAGATAATGGCCGGGATCGATGTTCAGGGCCAGGTCCAGCCGGAAGTAATCCGGAATTCGGTGGATGTTGCGCTCCGAATAGGCCACGCGGTAAGCACCCCGGTACAGGTATTGCCCCAGGGGCACGGTGACCGGCCGGCCGGTAGAATAGTCTACGTTGGCGGATAAGCTGAAGCGGTGGGTAATGGCCCAGTTGGCCACCAGCTTGAACTCGTGCGGCTTGTCGTAAGGGGCGTTGTACCAGTTGCCGTTAGCAATGGTCTCGTTCCCGCGGTCCTGCATTTCCCTGAAGCGGGCGCGGGAATAGCTGTAGGACATCCAGCCGGTGATTTTTCCGGCGGGTTTCTTGATCATGAGCTCCACTCCGTAGGCGCGGGTGTATACGGGGATGAGGTCCTCGGCCAGCTTTTCGTTCATGGAAAGCACGGCGCCCGGTTTGTAATCCAGGGCAAAGCGGGACTGTTTCCAGTAGGTTTCGGCCGAGAAATCCAGCCCCCAGCCCACGTGGGTCCAGTAGACGCCGGCCGCGGCTTGCCAGCCGTCGGTGGGGCGGATGGAGGCATCCGAAAGCTTCCAGGTATCCGTAGGCGAGATGCCGGTGGAGTTGGAAATGAGGTGGATGTACTGCTCCATGGTATTGAAGCCCGCCTTCACGGAGAAGGTCTCCGAGGGGGAGTATTTGGCCGACAGGCGGACTTCCGGGCGCAGGTAGGTCTGCGCAGGTTTCAGGTGGAAGAAGGAAGACAGGCGCACGCCCCCGTCCAGGGAGAAGTGGTCCGAGATGGACCAGAGGTCCGAAACATAGAGCGAGGGCTCTACGGCGTATTCCGGGGCCATGCTGGCCGGAACGATGCCCGAATCGGCCCCGAAGGGAGCCAGGATGCCGGGATTCATGAGGTAGCCCGTGGCCTGAAGGCCCGAAGACACCTCGTGTGCCCCGAAGGTCCGCTTCCAGGAGGCCTTGAGGAAAGCCTGGTTGATGCGGGTGGTCAAATCGTAGGAGCCATAGGCCCAGGAGTGGTCTCCCGCCAGGTTTTCATACCGGTCGTATCCCAGGGCAATTTGCCAGGAGGAGGCGTCGGCGTCCCTGTGCCGGAAAATGAGGGAACCGTTGAGGTTGGAATAGCGGCTGTCCACATTGTCGGTAAGCGTAAAGCGGTCCTTGGCATAGTAGAAAGACAGCTGCAGGGCATCCTTTGCGGTAAAGCGGTGGGTAATTCCGGCATTGACATCCAGGAAGCCGGCTTCGGCGCCCGAATAGTAACTGGAGGCGGGCAGCTTCTTAAGCAGCCAGTTGGAATACGTGGTACGGGCGCCCACGACGAAGGTGGTCCTGTCCTTGACGAAAGGCCCCTCCAGGTGGAAGCGGCTGGTCAGAAGACCCACGCCCAGGGAACCGTGAATCCGCTTTAAATCCCCTTCCTTGGAGGTGACCCGCATCACGGAAGAGAGCCTTCCGCCGTATTCGGCCGGGATGGACGATTTGTACATCTCCACATTCTCTACCAGGTTGGGATTGAAGGCCGAGAAGATGCCGAACAGGTGGCTGGGGTTATAGATGGTGTTCTCGTTGAAGAGAATGAGGTTTTCATCGGCCGCACCGCCGCGGACATTGAAGCCACCCGATGCTTCTCCCACCGACTTGACGCCCGGCAGGGAAAGCACGGCTTTCATGATGTCCCCTTCTCCGAAGGCGGTGGGAATCTTGTTGATGGTGCGGATGTTCACCCTTTCGATGCCCATGGCGGTACTGCGGTGCTGCTGCATGCTGGTGGCCGATATTACCGCCTCCTTAAGCAGGGTGGTCTCCTCGTTCATCATTACGTCCAGTTCTCCGTCTCCCCGGACGTCCAGGCGCAGGTCCAGCGGCTCCTTGGTCTCGTAAACGAAATGCAGGAGGTTTTCCTGGGTGGGCAGGGAAAGGTTGTAATAGCCCCTGGAATCCGTACGGGTGTAGGTTTTGGTGTTCTCGTCGAAGATGATAACTCCCTGCAGGGGTTCGTCGGTCTCCAGTTCCGTCACCCGTCCCCGGATGGTGGCCGTCCTGGCTTTTCCGCGACTGTCTCCAATCACGTATACTTTGTTCTTGTAGGTGGTCTGCAGGGCCTCCTGCGCATATTCCTGCGAAACCGTATCCTTTACTTGCTTTTTGAAATAGCCATCCGGAAGGCCGATGCCCGACCGTGTGAGCGGCGCGGCTTCCAGCACTCCGGTCGCGGGTTTATCGGCATGCCACTCCTGGAGACGGGAGGCCATCCAACTGCCGGCCCCGGTTTCAGGCTCGGCCATGCGCTTGCGGTATTCCCGGCGGCTTATTTTCACCAGTTTCCCGTTTTTGATGGCGTATTGTCCCTTCTCGATGACAAAGCAGTTGGGGATGTTGGGGTCGTAGTCGGGGTCGTAATAGCCAATTCCGCTTTCTCCGTTCTGGTTTTGGGCGGTGGACCGGTATACTTTCCTTACCTGAAAAAACACGGGGTTTTCGCCATCCTTCACCAGCTCAAAGAAGCCGACAGGAGCATCCTCAACGCCGGCGTACCTAAGGTTGACATACGTTTTGCCGTTCCATTGCAGCCAGGCGGTCTGTTCCCGGTAAAGCACGGCCGGGTAACTGCTGCTGGAGGGAATGATCTGAACCTCCTGTTTATACGCATCGATATTCAGGTTTTCGTCCTGGTACAACTTGCCATTGTAGAAAACCGTCCCTTTCTGGAATAACCGGGATTCCAGATAATAAGTTCCATTGTACTTGAAGGGGTATTGCTGGGGAGCCCGGCCCCTGTACAGGGTAGACAGCTCCTGTGCCAGCAAACAGCCGCCCAAAAGAATACAGAACAAGCAACTAACCAACTTTTTCATGGTACAAAAATATAAAGAAAACCCCAACCAACCAATAGGGACCAGGGTTTATCTTTGTGATTCCGAAATGTTTATAGCCTTACCACAGGAAGTTGTTGAAGGGATAGCGTCCGGCATGGATTTCCGCCACAATCTTGTAAAGGTCGTTGCGGAGTTTGTCTATGCCGATCTTTTCCTTCGCGGAGATGAAGATACAGGGGGTCTTCTCCTCTGCGATCCAGCTGTTCTTGAGTTCTTCCAGCGTGCGGTTCACGGGCTGCTTGGGCTGCAGGGAGAACTCGTCGTAGGGCTCGTAGGTGTAGGCATCCACCTTGTTGAAGACCACGTACACGGGCTTGTTGGCGGCGCCTATCTCCCGCAGGGTCCTTTCCACCACTTCCATCTGCTCCTCGAAGCCGGGGTGGGAAATGTCCACCACGTGCACCAGGACATCGGCCTCGCGGACCTCGTCCAGGGTGCTCTTGAAGGCCTCCACCAGCTGCGTGGGAAGCTTGCGGATGAAGCCGACGGTGTCGCTCAGGAGGAAGGGCACATTCTCGATGACGACTTTTCTGACGGTGGTATCCAGCGTGGCAAACAGCTTGTTCTCTGCAAACACGTCAGATTTGGCCAGTAAATTCATCAAAGTGCTTTTCCCCACATTGGTATACCCTACCAGGGCCAAACGCACCAGAGAGCCCCTGTTGCCCCTTTGCGTGGCCATCTGCTTGTCCACTTTCTTCAGGTCTTCCTTCAGCTTGGAAATCCGCTGCTTTACGATACGGCGGTCAATTTCTATCTGGGTCTCACCCATACCGCCTCGGGTACCCATGCCGCCGCGCTGCCGCTCCAGGTGCGTCCACATGCCGGCCAGGCGCGGGAGCATGTAGTTGTAATGCGCCAGCTCCACCTGCATCTTGGCATAGGAGGTCTTGGCCCGCTGGGCAAAGATCTCCAGGATAAGGGACGTCCGGTCAATGACATCGCTGCACGCAATCACCTTTTCGATGTTGCGCTGCTGCATGCCCGTGAGTTCGTCATCGAAGATAACGTACTCAATCTCGTTCTCCTGGCAGTATTCCTTGATTTCCTCCAGCTTGCCCGGGCCGATGTAGGTGGCCTTGTCCGGCCGGTCCAGGCGCTGGGTGAACATCTTGTCCGGGATGGCGCCGGCCGTTTCGGCCAGGAAAGCCAGCTCGTCCAGGTATTCCTGTACCTTGCGCTCGCCACCCTTCTCCAGGATGACGCCCACAAAGACAGCCTTATTGGTCTTGAATTCACTCATTGGACCGCAAAGTTAACCAAAATACTGCAAGGTGCGTAGCATTTCAAAGGTCAAATCCAGATATTCCCGGGAGGTGTGGTCCCAGCGGAAGCCCAGACGGTGCAGGACCTGCATGGTGAACACCGTGGAGGCGAGGGTTTCCACGCCTTGCGTCTCGGCCGCAGACTGCTGGTAGGCCACCAGGGGTGCCATGATGCGGGCCTTGGCCGGATTGGCGTTGGCCTCTTCCACACGGCGGGCGAATTCGGCCATTTCCACGTATTCCAGCGGCTGTCCGTCAATCTTCTCCAGGCGGGTGAAGATATCGTCCATGGGGATGATATGGTTGTTGGAAACGTTGAATACGCAGTTTTCCAGCGGGGTCTGGGCCAGCAGCACCATAGCGTGGGCCGACTGGTCGATGGGCGAGAATTCCATCTGTCCCTCCAGCATCTCGTACGGGCTTGCACCCAGCATCTTGAGGGCTTTCAGGCGGCCCATGGAGGCGTTGGCGTTCAGGTTCACCTGGAACTCACCATCCTCGGCACGGGGCGACAGGTTGCCGGCGCGCAGGATCTTGGCCTTGAGCGTTCCGTGGACCATGTGCTCCAGGATGTGCCTTTCGGCCAGGAACTTGGAATGGACATACTGGTTGTCCGTGAGCTGGCCGAAGAAGAGCATCTGCTCCGTGAGGGTGTCGGGAATGTTGCCCGGAGTAAGGCCGCCGACGCTCTCGGTGGACACATGTACCAGGTAGGCACCGTTCTTTTCGCACAGGGCCACCAGGTTCTTGACACCGCCGTAGTTGATGTCCTCGATGTCCGTTCCCTTTGAGAAGTGCTTCACATTGGCGGCGCAGTTGAACACCATGTCGATGTCCTTGAGCGGTTCCAGGGTTTCGGGCTGGGTAATGTCTCCCGGAACAGGCCTGATGCGCGTTCCAAAGAGGCTGCGGTAGTCTTTTTCAAAGTAGTAGACCAGCATTTCCTTGAGGCGCCGCTCCGGGGTAAGGGTTCCCTTGGCGCGCAGCAGGCACCAGATGGTGGTATCGGGACCCGTGCTTTCCAGCAGCTCCTTGAGCACGTGGATGCCCAGGAAGCCCGTGGCGCCGGTAAGCAGGATATTCCGGCCCAGACGCATGGGTTCTCCCTTCAGGAAGGACTCCAGAGAGTTCTCCTTCAGAAGGGCGTCAATGGCCGAATAGTCATAGTCCGTAATATTGCGGTCCTGGTCCTGAACCCCCTCGTCACCCTTCAGGAAGGCCGCGAGGGCGCGGGCCGAAGGATGGGAGAAGACGTCGGAATAGGCAAAGTGCAGACCCTGTTTCTCGGCGCTCACCATCACGTTGGTGACCATGAGGGAAGAGCCTCCGAGGTCGAAGAAGGAATCCGTGGCACCCACCTTTTCCACGCCCAGAATCTCTGCAAAGATGGTGCAGAGGGCCTTTTCGGTCTCTCCGACGGGGGCAATGTACTCGTCCGAGATGGAAGGCGTGGCCTCCGGCAGGGCCTTGCGGTCCACTTTCTGGTTAACATTGAGCGGGATGGCATCCAGCTGCATCCAGGCGGCGGGCACCATATACGGCGGCTTGCGCTCGCGGATGAAATCGGCCGCGGCCTTGGAGTCAAAGGTGCCATCGGCCACCACATAGGCAGCCAGGAATTTGCCTCCGGACGGGGCGTCGAAGGCCTGTACGGTCACATCCTTCACGCCCGGGAACTCCTGCAGCACGCCCTCCACTTCCTTGAGCTCGATACGGAAACCGCGGATCTTGACCTGACGGTCTTTTCGGCCCACGAATTCGATGTTTCCGTCGGGACGGAAGCGCACGATATCACCGGAGTGGTAGAGGCGCGTACCGGGGCTGTAGGGGTTGTCTACGAAGCATTCGGCCGTTTTCTCGGGGTTGTTGAGGTACCCGCGGCCCACGCCCAGACCGCCAATGAGCAATTCTCCGGCAGCACCAACGGGCAGGCGGCGCATGTTGCGGTCCGAAACATACAGCAGAACATTGCTCAGAGGATGGCCGATGGGGATGTTGTCCTCGCGTTCCAGTACATGGAAGATGGAAGAGAAAATGGTGCATTCCGTGGGGCCGTATCCGTTGTAGAAGGCATAGGAAGGCGGCGGCATGGAAATGAGCTTTTCTCCGCCCACGGACAGGTGCTTGAGGACGGGATTGTCCGGGAAGTTACGGGCATACATCACGCCCACCTGGGTGGTCATGAAGCTGTGCGTAACGCCATTGTCTATGAGGAAGCGGTCCAGGGCACCCAGATCGTGCCTTACATCTTCGGGAATGATGCAGACGCAGGCTCCGCTGGTAAGGGCGGGGTACTGGTCCATCATGTTGGCATCAAAGCCATAGCTGGCGAAGGCGGCTACCTTGTCTCCGGGCTTGAGCTGGTAGTAGTCCCGGTACCAGGCGCAGAAATTGACCAGGTTGCGATGCTCCAGCATACAGCCCTTGGGCGTGCCGGTGGAGCCGGAAGTATACAGCAGGATATACAGGCTTTCGGGCTTGGGGCCGACTGTGACCTTGCCTTCCGGCAGGTTGTCCAGCTGGTCTGTGGTGAGCACGGGACCCTTGTACTCCCCAACCAGAGGAAGGAGTTCCTTATCGGCAATGAGGAGCTTGGCGTGGGAGTCCTGAATCATGAAATTGAGGCGCTCCGGCGGGTAGGAAGGATCCAGCGGCTGATAGGCGCAACCGGTCTTCATGGCGGCCAAGGAGGCCTTGGTCATCCAGGCGTTGCGGTTGATGAGCACGGCCACCACCTCTTCTTCCTTGAGGCCATAGGAGAGAATCTTGGCGGCCAGGGCATCGGTGTAGGCGTCCAGTTCCTTGTAGCTGATGGTCTTGCCCTCAAAGAGCACGGCCGGAGCATCGGGCGTGGCCTTGGCCTGTTTGCGGAACAGGTCTACAACGGTCTGGCTCAGGTCTACTTCCTGGGCGTAGTTGTTGAAGCCGTCCAGTTCCTTGAGGCGTTCGCCGTCCACAAACGGGATTTCCGTGAGCGGGACATTCTTCAGAAGACCCCTCACCACGCATTCCATGGCGTCGGCGAAAGACTGGACCAGGGGCGCCGAATACTGGCTGTCGTCATAGGCCAGGGCCAGTTCGGGAGCTTCTTCCGTGCCTTCGATGAAGATGCTCAGCGGGAACTTGGGCGTGTCCTGTGTAAGCAGTTCATCTTCAAGTGCTTGTCCGTTAATGGTATACTTCTCTACCAGTCCTACCTGATAGGCCAGCATCACGGCCGGATGGAAGTCGTAGGCCGATGCCACGCGGGCGAAGGGATAGTTCTGGTAAGAGAGCGTGGTGGCAAAATTGCGGTCGGTTTCCTTCAGGAAATCATCGGCCTTCTGTTCTCCCACTTCGCCGGAGAGGGCCATGGTGTTCACGAACATGCCGAAGGTGTTGGCGCAGCGCATGTCGCTGCGGCCGTTGGCCACGGTGCTCATGAAGACCTTCTGTTTCCCGCTGAAGGCGCTCACGGTCACGAAGGCGGCGCCCAGGAAATAGCTGGCCGGAGAGATGCCCAGCGCATGGCAGCGCGCCATGACATCGGCCCCGATCTTTTTGCGGATCCAGACCTCGTGGCCCACTTCGTCTTCCTGGGGCTTCTTGTCCGGAATGACTCCGGTTTCTTCCTCCTTTCCGGCCATCTGGTTGGCAAAGAAGGCTTCGGCTTCCTGGTATTCCGCGCTGTCCTGATAGGCTTTCTGGTCCTTGGCGTAGCGGAAGTAGGTATAGTCCTCCTTTTCGGGCTCCTTGCCTTCCAGGGCCGCCGTCAGCTGGGCCAGGAAGACGTCGTAGGAATGGCCGTCGAAGATGAGGTGGTGGAAATCGGCCAGGAGGCGCAATTTTCCGGGCGTCTGCACAATATTAAGCCGGTAGAGCGGCCCCGACAGGTCGTAGGGCTGCATGAAGGCCTCTTTCAGGGCCTCGTAGTCTTCCTCGTTGCGGAGCTTGACGGACGGGATTTCCGAATCCGGTTTTCCAGGCACCAGATACACTTTGCCGTCCCGCTGTTCCAGCCTTCCGGTTACGCCGGGATGGGCCTCCAGAATGTCCAGCAGGGCCTTTTTAAGGGCCGATACCTGCGTGCCTTCGGGGAAGGTGAGGATGAACGGCAGGTTGTATGCGGTGGAGGAAGGATTCTTGACGCAATCCAGGTACAGACCCGTTTGCTGGAAGGTGAGTTCCTGGGGTTCGTCCTCCGTGCTTTCCGGAGCGGCTTCCTGGCTCTTTTCCTTGGAGAGGAGGATGTTAAGCACGTCGTTTTCAATGCTTTGCAGGCTTGCGGTCTTGGCAAAGCTGTTCATGTCCGGCTCCAGGCCGTATCGTTTATAGAGCTCGGTGGCCAGGCGAAGGGCGCCCAGCGAGGACAGGCCGCTGTAGTAGAGGGGCTCGGTAAGGCCGAAGCCGCCGATGCCCACGCTCTCCTTGATAATGGCGCTGATTTCCTCTTCCAGCACGTTGAGCGGGGCTACATGAGCCTCCTGCTTGCGTTCCTGCGGTTCCGGCTTGGGCAGGGCCTTCACGTCCACCTTCTGGTTCACGTTGAGAGGAATGGCGTCTATCTGCATGGTAACGGCCGGCACCATGTACGGTGGCTTCTTGCTGGCTATGAACTCGTCCAGTTCCTGGACGTTGATTTCCTTGGGGCTTACGATGTACGCCGCCAGGAATTTGCCGGCGCCTACGCCGGGCTCGTTAAATGCCTGCACCGTAACATCCTTGATATCAGGGAATTCGCGAATAATGGCCTCCACTTCCTTGAGTTCGATGCGGAAGCCGCGGATCTTGACCTGGCCGTCTTTTCGGCCCACAAATTCAATCTTTCCGTCCTCGCGCTCGCGGACAATGTCTCCTGTACGGTAGGCGCGGCCATATTTGGGGTCGTCGTCAAAGGGGTTGTCCACAAAGGCTTCGGCCGTTTTGTCCGGCCGGTTGAGGTAACCCAGACCCACCTGGGTACCCGTAATCCAGAGTTCTCCCTGCTCTCCCTTGGGCACCTGCTTGCCGTCTTTGACAATGTAGACCTTGATGTCCTTCATGGGACGGCCGATGGGGATGTTCTCTTCCTGCTTCTTCACCTCTTCGTAGACCACGTAGCAGATGGTTTCCGTGGGACCGTAGCAGTTGAAAAGGCGGTAGTGGGGCGGCTGGAAGCTGGACATCTTTTCACCACCGGTGTACATGGTCTTGAGGCCCTTGCAGTCCGGGTAGTTGATGGCGAACTGGGTGGCCACCTGGGTGGTCATGAAGCAGCACGTAATGCCGTTTTCTTCAAAAAAGTCGTGCAGGGCGGGCAGGTTGAGGCGGATGCGCTCCGGAATGACGTAAAGGGTGCCGCCGCTGACGAGGGAACTGTAGAGGTCCGACACAAAAGCGTCAAAGCCGAAGCTTGCGTACGCCGAAATGTGGGACGTGTGATCCAGGCCCATGAGCTCACTGTGGTGGCTGCAGTAGGCGAAGATGTTTCTGTGGCAGAGCATGCAGCCCTTGGGCGTTCCGGTGGTGCCGCTGGTGTACAGGAGGATGAAAAGATCCTCCGGTCCAGGCTGCTCCGCCTTGGGGGTTCCGGGGTGCAGTTTCCGGATATCGGAGGTCTTGATGACCGGTCCCTTGTACTCCTTCAGGATGGGAATGAGCTCTTCATCGGCCACCAGCATCTTGGCATCGGCGTCCTTCATCATAAAGTCCAGACGCTCAGCCGGATAGGAAGGGTCCAGCGGAAGATAGGCGCAACCGGCCTTAAGCGCACCCAGAGGGGCCAGCATCATATATTCATTGCGGCCCAGCATGATGCCCACGACGCTTTTAGGCGCCACTTGGGATTCAATATAGGCGGCGAGATTATCCGTTAATTGGTCAACCTCTGCATAGCTTAATTTGATCTTTTCGTAAACCAACGCGGTGTTTTCGGGATGAGCCTTCACTTGCTGGCGAAAGGCCTCCAGGACGGTGTTACAAGAACTTAGAGCCATTGTTTTAGTGTTTAGTTCTTACAAATTTAATTATTTCGTTCAATTATCACTAATTTTTAATTGTTTTGAGTTCTCAAAAACAAATCATAACTTTACGGTTTGATTCTTAATGTCAATGGCCTCGTTCAAAAACGGTTGGATCTCCCGCGTGGGAATAGTTGTCCTTGCTGCCGCAATGGTGGAAATAATCTCCATTGTGCAGTATCAACGGGTGCGGAAGATCATGCAGGAAGAGATGCGTTTCCGCGGACGGGTCACATTGGCCAGGTTGTCAGATGAAATCAGTCACGCCCTGGAGCTTGCAGAAGCGACCATGCGTGAGAATCTTTACGATGTAAAGAAGAGCATGGCGCATCCGGATTCTGTATTTCCCGCCATGATCCGTCTTATTGACGACAACTCGCACGTGGAAGGGGGTTGCCTGGCTTTTGTCCCCTACTATTATCCTTCCAAGGGTCGTCTTTTTGAGCCCTATGCCACCAAGAACGCCGACGGCACGTTTGATGTACAGCAAATTGCCGGGCCGGACCATGATTATACCCAGAATGGTGAGTATATCTGGGTGATGGATCATGAAGCACCCAGCTGGACCGATCCCTACAAATATGGTCCGGACTCTGTATCCTTTACCACTTACTCTTATCCTATTAAAGATGCGTCTGGCCAGATTATAGCTATCTGCGGGCTGGATGTAGACCTTTCCTGGCTGGGTGACACGCTTAATGCTCACCAGCCATATCCCTCTTCTTTCTGCATTGTAGTTACCCCGGCCGGTGATTTGGTTGCAGGGCCTTCTGAGCAGCGGATTTCTGCTCAGGAGGTGCAACAGGTGGTTTCCTTTATCAATGGGGATATTCCACAATCTGCCCTTTCCGGGCTTTCCATACTTAAGACGACTCTTCACAAGGAACCATACTGGCTTCTTGTCCAAGTTTTTAATAACGAAGAGGCCTTTGCCCGTATACAAAGGCAGCGCAAGCAGCAGATTATTTATGTATTGTTATGCATGCTCATTCTTGGTTTTGTTATCAACCGATACGCCAAGAATGAGAGGAACCTTTTGAAAGCGACCGAAGAGCAGGCCCGGATAAGTGGAGAACTGGCTGTAGCCAATCAGATCCAAAAGGAAATGCTCCCCACGAACTTTCCTTCTTATGTTTATGGCACCTTGGAGCCGGCCCGGGAAGTAGGCGGAGATATTTTTGACTTTTATACCCGCGACGGGAAACTGTTTTTCTGTATTGGAGATGTTTCCGGCAAGGGTATTCCTGCGGCCATGCTCATGTCGATGACTCACTCCCTGTTCCACATCGTTACCCGCAAGGTTGACAGTCCCGCTCATATCCTATATGCTCTTAACAACGAGCTTTGCCGGGGAAATGAGGCCAATATGTTCATGACTTATTTCGTCGGCTGTCTTGACCTTTATTCCGGTGAGCTTAGTTATGCCAGCGCCGGGCACGACAGGCCGTTTATTCTGACAAAGGGCATAAGCATGTTAGAAGCCAAGTCCAATCTTCCTCTGGGCGTTTTCCCGGACACCCGTTTCGAGGAACAAAGCTGTGTCCTTGAGCCAGGAACCACCATCCTTCTTTATACGGATGGTTTGACAGAGGCCAAGAATGTAGCACGACAGGAATTTGGCCGATCCGGCATTAAGGCGACTTTGGAGCAGTTCCTGTCGGGAAAAGATCCGTCTCTTGACTCTTTGGTTACCTCTTTAAGCGTCGCCGCCCATGCTTTTGCCGGTGAAGCTCCTCAGAGCGATGACCTTACTCTTCTTGCCGTTCGCTTCGACCCCGAGAATCTTATTCGCGATTCCATTGTCCTTAAAAATCAAGTTTCCGAAGTTACCCTTCTAAGTTCCTTTGTCAAGGGATTCTTCTCCAAGCTGGATGTCGACAACCGATTGGCTTCAGGCATCAGACTGGCTATTGAAGAAGCGGTAGTCAATGTTATTGATTATGCCTATCCTTATGGGGAAGAGGGAACCGTTTCCATACAGGCCGATACCAATGGTAAGGAAGTTCGCTTTACCATCACGGATTCCGGCGTACCTTTCGACCCCACAGCTATGTTGGAACCCGATACAAAGCTGGATGCTCAGAATCGGCCGATAGGCGGTTTAGGCATTTTACTTTCCAGGAGATTGATGGACAGTATTTATTATTCCCGTAAAAATGGAAAAAATGTATTATCTTTAACCAAAACTATATTATGATCACTACTATTAAAGAAACTGACGAGAGATTCATTGCAACTCTGTCCGGCGAATTAGACACGGCTGCTGCTCAGGAAACAGAAGTGGCTCTACAGCCCCTTTTGGATAGCAAAGGCAAGGAGATTGTACTTGACTGTACTGAATTGGAATACATCTCCTCCAGTGGTCTTCGCGTCCTCTTGAGCATTCTTAAGCAGGCCAAGTCCGTCGGATCCCGTGTTGTTCTTAAGAATGTAAATGATGTCATTCGTGATGTCCTTGACATTTCGGGTTTCATTTCCATTTTTGATGTAGAGTAAGATGGTATCTTACTTTACCGAAGATATCGTTTTCCCTTTTAAGGAAAAACGCTTGACTTCCCGTTGGCTAAAGTTTGTTGCCGAGAGTGAAGCCAAGCGGCTTGGTGATGTGGCAATTGTCTTTTGTTCCGATAATTATATTCTTGATGTCAATATAAAATATCTGCAACACGATTATTACACAGACATCATCACTTTCGATTATTGTGAGGGAAATCGCCTTTCTGGAGACTTGTTTATAAGTATCGACTCTGTAAGGGAAAACGCCGCTTTTTACGGGACCGAGTTTGCCGATGAACTGAATCGCGTTATTGTTCATGGTTTGCTTCATCTTATCGGGTATGACGATCATTCCGAGGAGGATATTGCTACCATGCGCGCTAAAGAGAATTATTATCTCTCCCAGAGGGGCCAGATATGAACAACGATTTTGATGTAATAGTTGTGGGCGGTGGTCATGCCGGCTGTGAAGCCGCCATGGCTGCTGCCAATATGGGGTCTTCTGTTTTATTGATTACCCCGGATTTAAACGGGCTTGCAAAGATGAGTTGTAACCCGGCGGTCGGTGGAATTGCCAAAGGTCAGATCGTTCGTGAGATTGACGCCTTAGGTGGATTCTCCGGTTTGGTTACTGATGCATCAACGCTTCAGTTCCGAATGCTGAACCGTTCAAAAGGTCCAGCTATGTGGAGTCCGCGTGCCCAATGCGACAAACAGCTCTTTTCCAGCACCTGGTTAAAAACCCTTCTAACCAATTCTAAATTAAGCATTTACGCCGATTTTGCCGCAGATTTCCTCTTTGAGAATGATGTAATTGCCGGCGTCCGTACTGTTACCGGTGCATTTTTCCATTCTAAGGCGGTTGTTTTGACCGCCGGGACCTTCCTTAATGGAAAGATGTACATAGGTCAGCATTCTTTCGAGGGAGGACGAATTGGGGAGAAAGCTTCTTATGGTATTTCTGACCAGCTGGCCTCTTTTGGAATTCCAACCGCCCGAATGAAAACGGGGACTCCCCCTCGAATTGACTTTCGTTCTATTGATACCTCTAAGCTGGTCCGTCAGCCTGGTGATCCCAATCCGGAGCGCTTTTCTTTTTTGGATGTCCCGTCTGCTGTTCAGAAGTCCGGTCAGCAAATGGACTGTTATCTTCTTCATACCAACGAGAAGGTGCATGACATTCTTCGGACCGGTTTTGACCGTTCTCCTCTTTTTACTGGTATGATCCAGGGCCGCGGCCCGCGTTACTGTCCCAGCATTGAGGATAAGCTAAGGACCTTTGCCGATAAAGACTCCCATCAGTTGTTCCTGGAGCCGGAAGGTGTTCATTCCCCTGAATATTACCTTCAAGGTTTCTCCTCTTCTTTGCCTTTAGAAATCCAGTTAGAGGCCGTCCACGCAATCGAAGGTTTAGAGAACGCTGTTTTCTTTAAGCCGGCCTATGCCGTTGAATACGATTACTTCGACCCTCAGTATCTTCATTATTCTTTGCGCTCTAAAGTTGTCCAGAATCTCTTCTTGGCTGGCCAGGTTAATGGAACCACCGGTTATGAAGAGGCGGCCGCACAGGGCATAGTAGCTGGCATTAATGCTCATTTGTTCCTCGTGGAACAAGAGCCACTTATTCTTCGTCGTGATCAAGCCTATATCGGAGTCCTGATTGATGACCTTATAAACAAGGGTGTAGACGAGCCTTATCGCATGTTTACTTCACGAGCGGAATATCGTATTCTCTTACGCCAGGACAATGCTGATTTCCGTCTTACGGCTCTTTCCCATCAGTTGGGTTTGGCTTCTGAGGAACGTTATTCCGCTATGATGTCGAAGCAAGAAGCGGTTACTGAGCTTTCTGAAATGTGTTCTCGTACAAAGATTCGTGCTGATATTGTAAATGATTACCTTCTCTCAGCTGGTTCCACGCCTCTTTCCGAGTCTAAACATCTTTCAGATTTGGTCTCTAGACCAGAACTGGAGTTGGCGAAGTTACTTGATTTTGTTCCACGTGGAACAAAATCCAATTTCACAGAAGATGAGATTACTGCCGCAGAGGTCTCTATTAAGTATGCTGGCTACATTGAAAGGGAGAAGCTTCAGGCCGAGAAGAACAATCGCCTGGAGTATATTCGAATTCCCGACGACTTTAATTTTGATGATCTGCAGGGACTCACGATAGAGTGTAGACAGAAGCTCAAGAAATATAAGCCTGAGACCATTGCGCAGGCTTCAAGAATTTCTGGCGTATCGCCTGCGGATATATCTGTTCTTCTTGTCTATTTCGGAAGATAGTGTTCCATGTGGAACAAAGAAGCCCGGTTGATGCCGGGCTTCTTTGTGATTAATTGTGTCATTCGTGTCCTGTAGCGGAGCAGGAAAATCTGTTTACAGTCGCTTTAGGGCCGCTTTGATTATGTCTTCTACCTTTGCCGTGGGATTGTCTTTGAGGATCGCGGGCATGACTTTGGCGATGTTGGCCTTGGAGAAGCCCAACATGACCAGGGCGGTAGTAGCTTCTTCCACCAGGGCGTTCGTGTCCGTTTTGAATAGTGCCGTTTCGGCGCTTCCTTCTCCCTTGACCACCTTGTCCTTGAGCTCCAGAACCATTCTCTGGGCACTCTTGAGGCCTATTCCTTTAACGGATTTAATCTTGTTAACATCCTCTGCCAGAATAGCTTGACGGATTTCCTCAGAGGTGAGGGTAGACAGCATCATCCTGGCCGAAGCGACTCCGATTCCAGAGACGCTGATAAGGAGCCGGAACAGCTCCCGCTCGTCTTTTGTGGCAAAGCCAAAAAAGAGTTCTTCGTCTTCGCGGATGTAGTGATGGATGTAGGCTACCGTTTCCGTTTTCCCCTGAAAAGCCTCATAGGTTTGTAGGGAAATTAGAATGCTGTACCCTATTCCGTGGTTGTCCAGGACGAGTTCCGTGGGCGTCAGTTCGACGATTTGTCCTTTAATATAATCTAACATATCGCAAATTTATGTAAATTTGCAGAATTATCAAAAGCAAATGACTATTACCGAAATACGCAGCCAATTCCCTATTCTGGACACCTGTGTGTACGGAAAATCGCTGGTGTATTTGGATAATGCAGCCACGGCCCAGAGGCCCCAGGCGGTCGTAGATTGCTGGAAAGGCCTGGTCGAAGGATCTAACGCAAACATACACAGGGCGGTACATTCTCTAGCCGCCCAGGCAACGGAAGCCTATGAAGGCGCCCGCGATAGGGTTAAGACCTTCATTAACGCATCCGCTCGAGAGGAGATCATTTTCACTTCCGGAGCTACCGCTTCTATCAATTTGGTTGCCAGTTCTTATGGTCAACTATTTGTGAATCAAGGAGATGATGTGGTTGTGACCGTGTGCGAGCACCATTCCGACATCGTGCCCTGGCAGCTCCTTTGCGAACGCAAGGGTGCCGTGCTTAAGGTTTTGGATGTGGAAGAAGACGGGCGGCTTAATCCAGAGATCCTCAAGAAACTCCTGACCGCCCGCACTAAAATTGTTGCTATTGCTCACATTTCCAATGTATTAGGGGTTGTTAATCCAGTTAAGGAACTGGTGTCCGTTTGTCATGCTGCGGGTGTTCCCGTTTTGGTGGACGGTTCTCAGGGCATAGTCCATGAGAAGGTAGATGTCCAGGATCTGGACTGCGATTTCTACGCTTTCTCCGGCCATAAGATTTATGCCGCAACCGGAACCGGTGTGCTGTACGGAAAAAGGAAGTGGCTGGACGCCATGCCTCCTTACATGGGCGGGGGTGAAATGATTGAAACCGTGCGTTTTAGCGGCACAACCTACGCTCCCCTTCCCATGAAGTTTGAAGCCGGAACGCAAAACTTCAACGCCGTTCCCACGCTGGTCCCGGCGCTGGATTTTGCCGAATCGGCCCGTGAAAACCCGGAAGTTCAGGCCGAGCAGAAGGCCATTCTGGATTACATTTATACCCAGTTGACCCAGGACAATCGAATTGTTCTATATGGAACATGCCCGGAGGCGAAGATTCCGGTCTTCTCTTTTGCAGTTAAAGGCGCCCATCACGAGGATCTTGCCCTTATTTTGGATAAAATGGGCGTTGCCGTCCGTTCCGGCCAGATGTGTGCAGAACCATTGATGGACCATCTGGGCGTTACGGGCCTGCTGAGGGCCTCTTTTGCCCCGTATAACACGTTGGACGAGGCTAAATATTTCATAACCAGCCTGCTAAGGGCCATTGAAATGTTGCAGTAACATGACGTTGGAAGAAAAGAAACAGGAAATCATAGAGGAATTCTCTCTGTATGACGAGTGGCTGGACAAGTACGAATACTTGATCGAGCTGGGTAAATCATTAGAGCCGTTCCCTGAAGAGAAGAAAACCGAAGACCGCCTCATAAAAGGCTGTCAGTCACGCGTTTGGCTGGATGCCGAAGAGCGCGATGGTATGCTTTATTTCTCGGCCGACAGCGATGCCATCATTACGAAGGGCATTATTTCCCTTCTCATCAGCGTCTATTCCGGGCGTACGCGCGAAGAGATTGCTACCGATGACTTTGGCTTCGTGGCAGAAATCGGCCTGAAGGAGAATCTCTCCCCTACCCGCGCCAATGGCCTGGTTTCCATGATTGATACTATTAAGAATTTGGCAGAAAATGGCAGATAAGGAAGTTCTGACGGCGGAAGACGTGAAGGAGCTGCAACCCCTCTATGCGGCTGTAATATCGGCCCTTAAAGAGGTTTACGACCCCGAAATCCCCGTGAACATATATGATTTGGGCCTTGTTTATGAGCTTACCATCAACAAGGCGCGGGAGGTTTCGCTCCTGATGACGTTTACCGCCCCTAATTGCCCTATGGCCGACCAGGTGATGATGGAGGTCCAGCAGGGCGTGGAAAGTGTCCCAGGAGTCACCAAATGCACCATAGAACTCACATTTGACCCCGTCTGGGACCGCAGCATGCTCTCCGAGGAAGCCCGCGTAGAGCTGGGACTGGACTATGAAGAGGACGACTACGGAAAATTGAACGACTAAATGGAAAGGGTAGACGTGTTTCTGGGGCTGGGCTCCAACTTGGGAGACCGGGATTTGAACCTCCTGAAGGCCATGAATCTGTTGGACGAGGCCTTTGAAACGCACCCGGAGCGCCTTTCCCGCATCATTTCTACGCCTGCCTGGGGCTTTGAAGGACCCGATTTCCTGAATCTGTGTGTCCTTTACCGCCTTCCCCGCAAAGGCACGCCGGTAGAGCACGCTACTGAGATTCTCCACCAGGCCAAGGCCATAGAGCGGGCCCTTGGAAGGACCGAGGAAGCCCTTTTTGATGCCAATGGCAAGCGGATCTACCATAATCGGATCATTGACATAGACATTCTTTTCTACGGAACGGAAATCATTCATACAGACGAGCTTATAGTCCCCCACCCCCTCATCGGCCAGCGGGATTTTGTGAAAAAGCCGCTCCTGGAGATTTCGAAACCAGCCGTCAGAGAGGTGTTTCACGAAATATTTGAGTAAATTTGCAGGCTTTTCTGAAAGTATAAAGTACAATCTATATGACACAAGACGAATTATTTAAAGTGTTGGTAGCTCACTGCAAGGAGTATGGCTTTATCTTCCCTTCCAGCGAGATTTACGACGGTCTGGCAGCCGTTTATGACTATGGCCAGATGGGTGTCCAGCTCAAAAACAACATCAAAAACTATTGGTGGGAGGCCATGACCCGCCTGAATGAGAATATCGTGGGCATTGACTCCGCTATTTTCATGCACCCGCGCATCTGGGAGGCCTCCGGACACGTAGGAGCCTTCAACGACCCCCTCATCGACAACAAAGATTCCAAGAAGCGCTACAGGGCCGATGTCCTCATCGAAGATTACCTGGGCAAGATCGAGGAAAAGATTGAAAAAGAGGTGGCTAAGGGCAAAAAGAAGTTCGGAGACGCCTTTGACGAGGCCCAGTTCCGGGCTACAAACCCCAATGTGCTGCGCGAAAAGGCCAAATATGACAAGGTACACGACCGTTATGTGGCTGCCGAAAAGGCCAACGATTTTGCCGAATATCGCCAGATTATCATCGACTGTAACATCGTGTGCCCCATTTCCGGTACTTGCAACTGGACCGAGGTGCGTCAGTTCAACCTGATGTTCTCCACCTCCATGGGCTCCACTGCCGACGGCGCCAACCTCATTTATCTGCGTCCGGAGACCGCCCAGGGCATTTTTGTGAACTATCTGAACGTCCAGAAGACCGGCCGGATGAAGATTCCTTTCGGTATCGCCCAGATCGGCAAGGCCTTCCGCAACGAGATTGTGGCCCGCCAGTTTATCTTCCGCATGCGCGAGTTCGAGCAGATGGAGATGCAGTTCTTCATCAAGCCCGGCACCGAGCTGGATTGGTTCAAGAAATGGAAGGAAACCCGCATGAAATGGCACGTAAACCTGGGAATGGGGGCCGATAATTACCGTTTCCACGACCACGAGAAGCTGGCCCACTACGCCAACGCCGCCACGGATATCGAGTTCAACTTCCCCTTCGGCTTCAAGGAACTGGAAGGCATTCACAGCCGTACCAACTTCGACCTGGGCAACCATCAGAAGTTCTCCGGCAAAAAGATCGAATACTTTGATCCTGAGGAGAATACCTCCTATACTCCCTATGTTATCGAGACGTCCATCGGTGTAGACCGTATGTGCCTGGCCGTGCTGGCCCACTCCTATACGGTAGAGAAGCTGGAAAATGGCGAGGAGCGCGTTGTAATGAAGATTCCCGCCCCGCTGGCTCCCATCAAGGTGGCCGTAATGCCGCTGGTGAAGAAGGACGGCCTGCCGGAACTGGCCCAGAAGGTCGTAGACGAACTCAAGTACGACTTCTCCTACCAGTACGACGAGAAAGACTCTATTGGAAAGCGCTATCGCCGCCAGGACGCCATTGGAACGCCGTTCTGCGTAACCGTGGACCACGATTCTCTGAACGACGGCTGCGTCACCGTACGCGACCGCGACAACATGACGCAGGAGCGCGTGAAGATCGAAGACCTCCGTTCCATGATTGAAAAGAAGGTCTCTCTCACCAATCTCCTCCGCAACCTGTAACATTTATGCGAAAAGCGCTTATAATCATAAATTTGACTATCCTCTCGGCGTCTTGCGTACGGGAGGATAGTCAGGATTATGGGCCGCTTTTTCTGCTCATAACGGCCATTTTGGCCACCCTGGTCCTCTACTTTTGGGCCCGAAAAGCCCAGTTGGAAAAGCAGCTGCTGGAAGAGCGCGAGGAAAACGAGCGCATCATGTCCATCGCAGAGGATCTTCAAGCGCGTCTCGGCGCCCTTCGTCAGCGCCCTAACAGCCGTACATTCAATGCATTAGACCGTTTGTGCGAGCAGTATTATATCTATGAAGGGACCGAAAATCTGCAACCCAGAATTCTAAAGGAAGTCCGTTCCATCGTGGAAGGTTTAAGGGCCGATGAGGGTGTCCAAAAACAGTTGGAACAGGCCCTCAACGAGAGCTCAGACAACGTCATGATCAAGCTGAGGAACACTTTTCCGAAGTTGAAACAAGAAGATTACCTGCTATACCTTTTTGCTGCCTCCGGCTTCTCTTCCACGACCATCTCTACCCTTCTTGAAAAGGACAAACCCTACGTCTATAACCGCCTGTATCGCCTAAAAGAGCGCATAAAAGCCTGTGAAAGTGCGGATAGAGGCCTTTTCCTGGCCTGTTTAGACCGATAGTTGCTTTTCGGGGGTTAACGGGTGAAAAGTACGGGTTTTCGACATAAAAACGGGCTATTGCGAGAATGTTTTTCGACCGGTCCGTGGTAAATGGCTTATCTTCAAGGGGTTAATGAAACAAAAATGCGAGATTCTTTTTTGGGGAAAATTTGGAGCTCAAAAATATCCTTTCCATCTTTGCATTAGAGAAATTAAACCCAAAAAATCAATAACCATGGAAGTAAAGAAATCACCCAAAGCCAGCCTTGAGAACAAGCGCCTGCTCTTCACCGAGATCGGCCTCGTCGTTGCTCTTGGTATCGTGTATTTGGCCTTCAACTACTCTTCCAAGGACGCCAAGGTGGCCGTTCTCGAAGACACCACCCAGGCTGTCGTTGAAGAAGAGATGGTGGCTATCCAGAATGAGCTCCCTCCGCCCCCGCCCGAGGCTCCCAGCATTCCCGTCCTGAGTGACCAGATCGACATCGTGGACGATGACATCAAACTGGATGACGACCTGTTTATGAACCTGGAAGACAACAACCAGGCTTTCGAGATCCAGGACTATAAAGAGGCCGCTGTGGAAGAGGAAGAAGTGGAAGAAGAAGCCATTCCTTTCCAGCTCGTAGAAAAGAAGCCTTCCTTCCAGGGTGGCGACGCCAACGAGTTCTCCAAGTGGGTTAACTCCCGTCTGGTTTATCCGGAAATCGCTAAGGAAAATGGTGTTCAGGGTCGTGTAACCCTCCAGTTCACCGTAGAGGCCGACGGCCGCGTAACCAACGTGCGCGTGCTCCGTGGCGTGGATGAGTCCCTGGATAAGGAAGCAGTCCGCGTGGTTTCCAGCTCTCCCAAGTGGACCCCTGGCCGTCAGCGTGACCGCGCTGTGAAGGTTACCTACACCTTCCCTGTGATCTTCCAGCTCCGCTAAAAGGAACTGATTAATAAAGAAGAGGTTGGCTCATTGAGTCAACCTCTTTCTTTGTTTTTGTACGCTAAAGTGGAGAGAAAATGCTACTTGAGGGCGTTTTTGTTGACCAGCTGGCCGGGCAGGTTCTTGCTAAGAATGGCATCATTGGTGATGGCGGGATCTTCCTGCTTTTTGCAGCTGGTAGCGGTCAGGGCTGCTACAGCGATGACTGCAAGGATAACGAATATTTTTTTCTTGTGTAAAACTATTTTATTAACTAATCGAAGGCGAAGATAATACCTCGTTTTTAATTATTTGTAAAAACTAATGCACACATTTGGGATGGACCGAATGCGTGCATTTTGTATCTTTGTGGCTATGAAACAGAGACTGATAACCATCGCCCTGCTAGCGCTAAGTCTTAGCGCCTGGGCCCAGAACGTCCGGTTCAACCACAACAGCCGCATTGTTACTTCTGAAGACACACCCGCCGCCGCCATCCTGCAGCGCTATCTGGGAGAAGCTACCGGGTATGCGTTCCCCATAGTGAAAGGAAGCCCTAAAAAGGCCGATATCCTGCTGCGGGAAGTGTCCGACCTGCCGGAAGATGCGTTCCGCGTGCTGGTGGAAAAAGGCACCGTGGTGCTGGAAGGAAAGGGCAAGAGCCTTTCTTACGCGGCCTGCGACTTCCTGGAGCAGGAAGTGGGGATGAATTACTGGGGAGGAGGAGAGTATGATCTTCCCCGTGTCAACACCGTCACGGTGCGTCCAAGGACGGAGATTCCCGCCTTCCGTTACCGGCAATGCAGCCACTATCTCCTGAGGGAAGACCCTCTTCTTCGTACCTGGATGCGCTTGGAAGAGCCGGCCGACCTTTTTGTCGACAATCTGTGGGTGCATACCTGTAACCGCCTGTTGCCGGCCTCGCGCTACGGGACTGAGCACCCCGAGTATTATGCTTACTATGGAGGAAAAAGGCATCCCGGAAGCGCCAGCCAATGGTGCATGAGCAATCCCGAAGTGCTGGAAATCGTTTGCGGAACGCTGGACAGCCTGTTCCGCGCCCATCCGGATCGGAAGATGATTTCCATCTCACAGAACGATGGATCAGATACTTATTGCCGATGTCCTGCCTGCCAGGCTATTATGGATGAGGAGGGGAGTCCTTCCGGGCCCATCCTTCGCTTTGTGAATGCCGTGGCAGAGCGTTTTCCGGACAAGGAAATCTCTACGCTGGCGTATCTTTTCTCCGTGCAGCCACCTAAAATCACCAAGCCGCGTCCCAACGTGTCCATTATGCTCTGTGACATAGATTGCCGGAGACAGACTTCCCTCCCGGAAAACCCTTCCGGGCAGGTGTTTATGCGGGCCCTGGAAGGCTGGAGCGCCATCTGTGACAACATTTTCCTCTGGGATTACGGCATCAACTTTGACAATTATCTTTCCCCATTCCCCAACCTGCAGACCATAAAGGATAATATGGTTATCTTCCAGGACCACGGGGTAAAGATGCATTTCTCGCAGATCAACAGTTCACGGGGAGGGGATATGGCCGAACTGAGACCCTACCTGGTTTCCAAACTGATGTGGACCCCCCAGGCCAGCCTGGATTCGCTGGAGCGGCACTTCTGTAAGGCTTATTACGGCAAAGCCGCGCCTCAGATTTTAAGGTATATCCACACGATGGAGGGTGCCGCCGTAGCTACGGATGTAGATCTTTTCATTTACGATTCTCCCGTTTCCTATAAGAGGATTATCCTTCAGCCGGCGTTGTTCAAACGCTATAACGCCATGTTCGATGACGCCGAAGCGGCCGTTGCAAATGATCCCTTGAGGCTCTCCCGCGTACGCAGGACCCGCCTTCCTCTGCAATATTCGGCCCTGGAGATAGCCAGGACGGACCTTCACCGCGACAATGCCGCGGTGGAAAAACAGCTGGACCTGTTTGAAAGCCGCATCCGGGAATTCCAGGTCCCCAGCTTGAACGAGCGTGCCAACAACCCGCTGGAATACTGTAAGCAGTTCCGAGATCGTTATTTAACCTCTCAAGAAGGTAACCTGGCTTTTGGCAGGCCGGTATCCTTTGTTATAAACCCTCGTCCCAAATACGTGGAATTGGGCAGAACGGCCCTTACGGATGGCTTGTATGGCGGCGCCGGATACGTAGAGAGCTGGGTGGGCTGGGAAGGCACGGATGCCGATTTCACCATAGACCTGGGCTCCGTGCAGTCTATCCGCGAGATAGGGGCCGATTTCCTTCGCCAAATCGGTGCCTGGGTGCTGGAACCCAGAGCCGTGCGCTTTTATGTTTCGTCCGATGGAAAGGATTTCCAGATGTTTGATGACAAGACGCTGGAAGAGAACCGAAATGGTGCTATTGAATTTACGCCCGTGGTAGGGAAAGGCGAAGCGCAGGCCCGCTATGTCCGCATCTTTGTGGAGGGCGTGAAAGACTGCCCTGAATGGCATTACGGCGTGGGCAACCCCTGCTGGTTCTTTATTGACGAAGTTTGGGTGAAGTAGGGAAAGTAAATAATTGCTATCTTTGCATAAACAGCATTTGAAATGGCAGAATCATTTTCTGAAATAGGAAAAATCCAGGCGATAGAACAACTCTATCAGCTCTCTGCATATAATCCCGTAAGCGGGCTGGGCTATACTTGCACCAAAGGAGGCCGCATTACCACGGCGTCCCGCATGTATCTGGAAGGAATAGACTTCAACCTGGTTTATTTCCCCCTGAAGCACCTGGGTTACAAGTGCGTAGTAGGGGTGGTAGGAGAATTGTACGCCGCCTTGGCTGCCCCCAAGCTCCTGAACGTGGTGCTGGGCATATCGGCCAAACTGGATTTCCCGCAAATCAAGGATTTATGGATGGGCATTACCGTCGCGGCCAAAGAACACGGATTTGAGGCGGTTAACCTGGACCTGCAGCCCTCCAACAATGGTTTGTACCTTTCCCTGTCGGCCACGGGTGAAACGTCCATCCTCACGGAGAAACGCCGTATGGCCGCCAAGTCCAAGGACCTGATCTGCGTTTCCGGCAGCCTGGGTGCCGCTTATCTGGGCCTGCAGGTTCTGGAGAGGGGCGCCCGGCAGTTTGAGGCCGATGGCACCCAGCCCGACATGGCACAGTATAAAATGCTGGTTGGGGCCTACCTGCGCCCGGAACTGGACGCTTCGGTGGTTTCCCGCCTGGAAGATGTGGAAATTTACCCCTCGTACGGCTATTTCGTAAGCCGGGGCCTTTCGGACGCCCTCAAGCGCCTCTCGCGCGACAGCGGCCTGGGCGCAAAGGTCTATGCCGAGAAGATTCCTTTCGAGGGCAACAGCTTCCAGCTGGGGAAAGAGCTGGATATAGACCCCGTATCGGCCGCCATGAACGGAGGAGACGACAACCGGCTCCTCTTTGTGGTACCCATCCTGCATCTGGAGAAGTTCCGCCGGGAATTCCAGACCTTTGACGTGATCGGCCACCTGGCGCAGCCGGAGGCTGGCACGGTTTTGGTTACTCCCGAGGGCGTCGAATTCCCCGTGAAAGCGCAGGGATGGCAAGAAGAAACAGAATAAAACCAAAATAACATGAAAAAACTCATTTCCCTTATTTTTGTGGCAGCGGTTTTCAGCCTCTCGGCAAACGCCCAGAGCATCCTGGACAAGCTGGGCAGCCTGGGTAATGTCATTTCCAACGCTGCCGGCGTGGTTTATTCCGCTCCCATCAGCCTCAACGGCACCTATACTTATAATGGTATAGCGGTATCGGCCACCAGCTCCGAAGGCGGGCTTCTCACCAACCTGGCCGGCTCGGCCGCAACTTCGGCCATTGAAACCAAGGCCGATGGTTACCTTTCAAAGGTAGGCATCAATCCCGGCGCCATGAGCTTCACCTTCAATGCCGACGAGAAGACCTTCACCCTGAATGTGGGCAAGCTGTCCATCCCCGGCACCTTCACCGTGGGAGATGGCGAAAAGACTGTTTCCCTGGTTTTCGGCAAGAAATTCCAGTATCTGAGTATGACCGGTTCCCTGGAATCCAGCCTGGGCAACGTGAAAATGGTCTTCCCGGTGAACAAGGCTATGGCCCTCATCAAGAAACTGGCCTCCGTGCTGGGCCAGAGCTCCTCTGAACTGGGTTCCATCGTAAAACTGGCCGACGGTTACGACAATTTCCGTCTGGGCTTCAAGATGAGCAAGTAAGATTGCCTCTGCGCCAATACAAAAGCCGCGACCCGAATCCGGGCCGCGGTTTTTGGTTACTTTCGGTTGACCTCGTACTTGTCTATGCCGATGCGGTGGAGATCCTGCAGGAATTCGGAGGTGACGGCCACCTGGAACTTCTTGGAATAGAATTGGATACGGTAGCGGGTGACGGGGTCGTAGAGGAAGAGGGTGAGGGGAATGTTGCCCTTGTGCTTCTTCACCACGGCCACCAGGTCTTTGCGGAACTGCTGGGTGAGCATGGGCGTTGTGATGTCCATGCAGAAACCGGTGAGGATGTCGTCGGAAATGTTGCCGAGCAGCGTGACTTTGCGCAATTTAAAGGCGTAGGGCGCGGTTTTTCCCTGTGCACGCTCCTCGGGCTTCACGAAGAATTTCTCTTCCACCACGCCCTCCAGGAACAGCGTAGCGCGGGGCGCCATGTATTGCATGAAGTTCTCGTGGTCCTTGCCGAAGAGCGTGAGTTCGTAGGAGCCGCTGTAATCTTCCAGGATGGTGCGGGAATAGGGCTTACCCGTCTTGGTGGTCAGCTGCTTGAAATCCGTCACGATGCCGGCCACGTAGAGCTTGGCCGTCTGCTTCTTGCTTTCGCAATCGGCCACGAAGGTATTTACTTCGGCCATTTTGCAATTGCAGAAGTTGTCTATCTCGAAGCGGTAGCGGTCCAGCGGATGGGAACTTAGGTACATGCCCACCAGTTCCTTCTCCCTCTGGAGCATCTCCAGGATGTCCATATCTCCTTCCGATTCGGGCAGGGCGGGACGCTCGGGCTTCATTTCCTCCATGTCTCCGAAGAGGGAGACGCCGCCGGAAAGGGTATCTTCCTTATACAGTTCTCCGTATCGGACCAGCTGGTCTATAAACAGTTCTCCGCCGCGGCCGGGCTGGAAATACAGGCTGCGCTTGTGGCCCAGGCTATCGAAGGCGCCGGAATTCACCAGGCTCTCGAAGCTCTTGCGGTTCACGTTGCCGGCCATGCGCTGCACAAAATCGTAGATATCCGTAAACAGGCCGTGCTCTTCCCTTTCGGCAATAATGGCATCCACCACGTTGGCGCCAAAGCCCTTGATGGAGCCCAGGGCGAAGCGTACGTCTCCGTTCTTGTTCACGGTAAAGTGGGAGGAACTCTCGTTCACATCGGGGCTTAACACCTTGATACCGTGGCCCTTGCAGTCGTCCATGATCTTGATGATTTCCTCCATGCTCTTGGCGCAGTCCAGGCAGGAGGCAAAGAACTCGGAAGGGTAATGGCATTTGAGCCAGCCGGTCTGATAGCTCACCCAGGCGTAGCAGGTGGCGTGCGACTTGTTGAAGGCATACTGGGCAAACTTCTCCCAGTCTTTCCAAATCTTGTCCAGCACCTTCTCCGGATGCCCGTTGGCCATACCGCCCGTCATGAACTTGTCTTTCAGGGAGTTCAGGATGTCAATCTGCTTCTTACCCATGGCCTTGCGCAGCTTGTCAGCCTCGCCTTTGGTGAAGCCGGCCAGCTTCTGGGAAAGCAGCATCACCTGTTCCTGATATACGGTAACGCCATAGGTATCCTGCAGGAATTCCTCCATTTCCGGGAGGTCGTACTCGATGGCCTGCTCTCCCTGTTTGCGGGCCACAAAGTCCGGGATATAATCCATGGGGCCGGGCCGATAGAGGGCGTTCATGGCGATGAGGTCTTCGAAGCGCTCCGGCCGCAGGCGCTGCAGCCACTGTTTCATGCCTTCCGATTCAAACTGGAACACGCTGGTGGTGTCTCCCCGGCCATACAACTCCAGGGTAGGCTTGTCGTCGATGGGGATGGCCTCTATATCAATGTCTTCGCCGTGGTGCTCCTTGATGAGGTTGAGGCAGTTGTGGATGATCTGCAGGGTGATGAGGCCCAGGAAGTCCATCTTGAGCATGCCCACATCCTCAATATAATGCCCGTCAAACTGCGAGGTACGCACGTCTTCGCCCGTTTCCTTATCCTTGGACAGGCAAATGGGTAGATAATCCGTAAGGTCTCCGCGGCCGATGATGGTGGCGCAGGCGTGCATGCCCACCTGGCGGACGCAACCTTCCAGCGCCTGGGCGTACTGGAGCACCTCTTTGTTGATTTCCGGGCCGTTCTTGAGTTCTTCTATGAACTCGGGCACCAGGCGGTAGCAGTTCTTGAGGTTGATCTTGACATCCACGTCTTCCATGCCCTTCTGGAAGGTCTTCTTGACCTTGACCATCTGGCCGTCCTGTTCTTCCTCCACTTCTTCTTCCACGACCTTGAAACCGGGTTTCAGTTCGTCCAGCTTGGGGTTGAAGGGGTATTTCTTCTCTTTCTTCTCGCTCAGGCGGTCTGGCACCATCTTGGTGAGGCGGTTGCTCTCGTCAATGCTGACCCGGCTGATGCGGGCCACATCCTTGATGGCGCTTTTGGCGGCCATGGTGCCGAAGGTGATTACGCGGGAAACGTGGCTGGCCCCATACTTCTTCTCCACATAGTCGTGAGCCTTGGTCAAATCTTCAAAGTCCACATCTATATCCGGCATGGAAATACGGTCCGGATTGAGGAAACGCTCGAACAGGAGCTGGTACTTGATGGGGTCTAAGTTGGTGATTTTGAGGCAATAGGCCACAACAGAGCCGGCGGCCGACCCACGGCCCGGGCCCACCATGCTGCCCATCGCGCGCGAAGCGGCGATGTAGTCCTGCACGATGAGGAAATAGTCCGGGAAGCCCATGCGGCAGATGGTCTTGAGCTCGAAGTCTATGCGCTCCTGCTGCTCTTCGGTGAGCTCCTCTCCGTAGCGCTCGTGGGCGCCCAGGAAGGTCAGGTGGCAAAGGTACGCCACGGAATGGCAGAAGCCGTCGCCGCGGTAGGAGCCGTGCTTGTCGCATCGGCCCGCATCTATGATGTCCTTGTATTTCTCCAGGTATTGGTCGATGTCGGCCATGAACGCCGGATCAATCTCGAAGACCGGCAGCACGGGGTCGCGGTCTATGGAGTAGGTCTCTATCTTATCGGCCACTTCCAGCGTATTGGCCAGGCATTCCGGATGGTCCGGGAACAGTTCCTGCATCTCCTCTTCCGACTTCAGATACTCCTGCTGGGTATAGCGCAGGCGGTCGGGGTCGTCCAGGTAGGAATTGGTGGTGAGGCAGATGAGGCGGTCGTGCACGGGGCCGTCTTCCTTGCGCACAAAGTGGGCGTCGTTGGTGGCGATGACCTTGATGCCGTGCTTAGTAGCCAGCTTGAAGATCTCCTCCGTGTAGTAGCACTGTTTCTCGTAAAGGTCGTTGGAGAGGCCGGGAACCTCGGTCCGGTGCTTCATCACCTCCAGGTAATAGTCTTCCCCGAATACCCTCTTGTGCCACTCGATGGCCTTTTCTACGGCGGCATCGTCGTGGGCCACAATGGCGCGCGGAACCTCTCCCGCCAGGCAGGCCGATGAACAAATGAGCCCCTCGTGGTACTTCTCAATTATCTCGTGGCTTACCCGGGGCCGGTAGTACATACCGTTGATATGCCCTTCCGACACAATCTTCACCAGATTCAGGTAGCCCGTGTAGTTCTTGGCCAGCAGAATCAGGTGGTAATAGCCCTTGTCGTGGATGCGGTGGTCCCCTTTGGAAACGTACACCTCACAGCCAATGATGGGCTTTACATTCGGGTGCTTTTTGGCGTATTTGAAGAACTCTTTTACGCCGTACATGTTGCCATGGTCCGTAATGGCAAGCGCAGGCATCCCCAGCTCATCGGCCCGGTTGAAAAGGTTTTCGATGGATGACTGTCCGTCCAGAATGGAGTACTGGGTATGGACATGGAGATGTACGAATGCCATGGAACAAAGATACGATTTCTCCCCCGTATTTGCGCAAAAAAGTTATCAACATTTCGGGCCGATTTCTTCCCTCGGGAAGGGCCGCCTTGCCGCGTTTGCATCTAGAACGCACAGGGGGCCGTTTTTGTGCAAACGTGGCGGCATAATCGACCTTTTCGGCCTAAAACAGAGCCGCGTCTGCAAGCAGAATGCACAGGAGGCCGATTTCTTGCAAACGCGGCAAGTGGGAAGCCGCGGCTAGAAGCCCAGGCAGCGGCGAATCTGGTGCTCCGGAAGACGAAACTCTGCCCAAAGCAGGCGAGAAATGCGCTGCCGCTGATTATCGGTAAGCAGATACACGGAGGGGACACCCAGAGAAGGCAGAAGGTCGTTGTCGATGAGGCGGCAAACATCCAAGTCTTGCAGGCCGGAATGACGGAAGTTGCGCCCGTGCTCATTGTTAAGCATCTGGGCCACAGACTTTTCATCGGCCTTTTCCAGCATGGAAAGAGTAACGGGCTGGCCGGTGTTATCCTGAAGCTGTTCCTGTTTCCAGCTTTCGTCCGTGAGCCGGTTCATCTGATATAGGTAGTTCCGGGCCGTCCCATAGTATTGCTCCGCCCGCCGGATCTCCATGAAGCTCTGGCGCGTAAACACCCCCGACTCGTTCATCTGCCAGTGGTCCGGGAACTCGGAATAGCGGGGCAGATAGGCGGCGATATCGGCCCGGGAAAGCATAATCGCCTTCTCAGAAGAGCAGCCGACATCTTTCGCAAACAATTCTCGTACAGCACAATACGGGTATCCTAATGCCGTCGGGGCCGCACCATGATGGAGTCCATTCCGGAGCACGTAGGACATAGCGGCCATCTGGTGATTAAAGCCGACAATCTTTAGCGAAAACGTGTATTTCTGTCCCATTCGGCCCACCCGGTCATACTTATGATTGAAATACTTCGTATACGACATTCTCAACGCCGACGCAAAGAGCATCGGGGCCTCTGCAAAGACGACGGCATGAAAATGCGTGGACATCTCGGCGTCGGCCAACAGTTCCGTATCCGTCGCAAAAGCACGGAGAGCCATCAGATTCACGAACATCCCGTGGTCCTCAGCGTCGCGAAACATCACTTCATCGTGTGAGGTAAAGCAGAGATGATACGATTCTTTCATATCCGCAAGGTACAAGAATGCTTTCGCCTGGCCTACAATCGGTTGAAAAGTTGTGTTGTTTCAGGGGGTATTTTGTATGTTTCTTATCAAAATTCATTATTTTTGTGATGCATTCTGACGGAGAATGCACTACATAATCATAGCATTTGCTATTTATTCGGTTGCCCGAAACCTGAGAAATTTCAATTGTCAACCCGGATAGGTCAGCGAATGTCTGCGCTTTGGCGTGGACTGGACTTATCTGTTGACTAGGCTTTCTCAGGGCCGCGGGCATGGGTTTGAAAAGTCCATGCCTTTTTCGTGCCCTGGAGCGCCTGAGTCAAGGATAAGTCGCAGATGCCATAAGAAGCGCAGCTTATGGCCAACAATTCGAATCTTGGCGCCGCTAAGGCTGCCAAGAATGACGAGTTCTACACCCAGTATGCGGATATCCAGAAGGAAATCAACGCTTATCTGGAGTACAACCCGGACACCTTCCGTGACAAGACGGTGCTTTTGCCGTGCGACGATCCGGAGTGGAGCAACTTTACTCGATTCTTCGCCCAAAACTTCGAACGCCTGGGCCTTAAACGGCTCATCAGCACATCGTTCGCGGTGGAAAGCAAGAAGTACAAAGACTACGAACCCACTCTCTTCGAGACAGAGAGTCCCTTGTTCGACGCCGACAAGACCCGCATCAAAGGCAAGATCTTCGAGCTCACCCGCGACACCAACGGTAGCGGCCGAATAGACTTGGACGACCTGGAGTGGCACTACCTTGAGGGCGACGGAGACTTCCGCTCTCCCGAGGTTTGTGCCCTTCGCGACCAGGCCGATACCATCGTAACCAACCCGCCCTTCAGTCTGTTCAGGGAGTTCCTCGCCTGGATAGTGGAGGCAGGAAAACAGCTGTTGATAATCGGTAACATGAACGCCATAACATATAAAGAAGTATTCCCACTTATAAAGGAGAATCGCCTGTGGCTTGGAGCAACCGGCTTCGTTTCAGATATGGTATTTGGCGTACCAAAGAACACGGAAGTAGACCCCAAAGACAAGGCAAAGGCCGCCAGATTAGGATATGTTGGGGATTTTACACGCCTGGGTAACTCCTGTTGGTTTACCAATATCGATCATGGCAGGCGGCATGAGCCCTTGAAGCTTATGACCATGGCCGATAATCTCAAATTCAGCCGGCATAAAGACATCCGCGAAAAAGGATATCCGAAATACGACAATTACGATGCAATCGACGTTTCGCATGTTGATGCCATTCCCTCCGACTATAACGGTGTAATGGGAGTGCCCATTACGTTCCTTGGAAAGTACTGCCCGGAACAATTCGAAATTGTTGAATTTCGTAAGGGCGATGATGGCAAGGATTTGATTTACAGCAATTTGAACGGGGGGGGGTACAATCCAGCCCTACTTCAGAATTCTCGTTCGTCAACATCGATTCCCGGGATTATCAAGAATGCGGAAGGCAGAATCAACGGGAGCATTACCTATGCTCGGATTACTATCCGGAAACGCTTGAAAAATTAATGATTCCCGGCCGTGATAAATATGACAGACCTTATTTGAAAGGAAGTCGTCTTTATTTCCGTTTTTTCATTCGAAAGAGATAGTATTATGATAGCAACACTTTACCAGGACTGGACCATTGGGGATATCTGCAAGGGATTCCAGTATAACGAATACGAAGGGAAGGGCCTGTACGGGCTTTCCGGGCGCCTAACCATCCAGCCGGAGTTTCAACGTCACTATCTGTATGCAGAGAACGGCGGCAAGAAGGAAGTGGACGTAATCCAGAGTGTCCGGAACGGGTATCCGCTGGGGCTAATCTATTTCTCCAAGGTAGGCGAAGACCGTTACGAGGTGTTGGACGGGCAGCAACGCATTACCTCTTTGGGGCGTTTCATTACCGAAAAGTTTGCGTGGATCGACCCGGACGGGAAGCCCTGGTACTTTTCGGCCCTCAATAAGGACGAACAGGAGAAATTCCTGAACATCAGGCTGTTAATCTATGTTTGTGAGGGTACGGAAAAAGAAATCAAAGACTGGTTCCGAACCATCAACATCGTCGGTATTCCCCTTAATCAGCAAGAGACGCTCAACGCTGTGTACTCCGGCCCGTTCGTTTCCAGAGCCAAAGAAGAGTTTTCCAACTCCAACAATACCCATATCAACAAGTGGAGTTTCTTTATCTCCGGCACGGCCAAGCGGCAGGACTATCTGGCCGCTGCGCTGGAATGGGTCAGCCGTGGGCATACAGAAGAATACATGGCCGCTCATCGGTACGATGACAATATCGGCGAGATGAAAGCCTATTTCACTTCGGTCATCGACTGGATCACCTCCGTTTTTGATATGGTCCCCGAGAAGGAAATGTGCGGCCTTAAATGGGGTGAACTCTATGAAAAGTACCACAAAAATGCCTATGACCCCATTGCCGTGGCTTCTCGTGTGAAGGAACTATACGAGAACTTCTACGTAAAAGAGAAAAAAGGCATATTCGAATACATCCTGGGCGGTTGCCAGGAGCCCTGGCTGCTCAATGTGCGCGTCTTTGACGAGCCCACGAAAAAGGCGGTCTACGCTGCTCAGACGGCGAAAGCCGAGGCCGAAGGCCTCTCCAACTGTCCGTACTGCGCCATCGGCCACGATTCCAATCGCTCCCGCATCTGGAAACTGCTGGAAATGGATGCCGACCACGTCACGGCCTGGAGTAATGGCGGCGCTACGGATATCGGCAACTGTCAAATGCTCTGCAAAACTCACAATCGCGCTAAGGGAAACCGCTAATAGTCTTTGCCGCGTTTGCATCTAGAACGCACAGGGGGCCGTTTTTGTGCAAACGTGGCGGCATAATCGACCTTTTCGGCCTAAAACAGAGCCGCGTCTGCAAGCAGAATGCACAGGAGGCCGATTTCGCGCAAACGCGGCAAAGGGGGGCTCGCCGAGGAGCGCAAACACACAAAAAACCGCGGCCCGGGGAGGGGTCGCGGCTTTTTTGCGTATAGGCCAGAGATTATAACTCTTCCTTCTTTCCGCCCTTCATGGTTGCATCGAACATGATAGGAGTACCGATCATGATGGAAGCATAAGTGCCGATGAGCACACCCAGGCAGAGGGCAACGGCCAGACCGCGGATGCTCTCACCGCCCCAGATAGCGATGGCTACCATAGGAAGGAGGGTGGACACGGAGGTGTTCACGGTACGGGTGAGGGTGGCATTCAGAGCGGTGTTCACCGTCTTGCGGAAGTCGTCCTTCGGGTGGAGGCCGCGCTGCTCACGGATACGGTCGAAGATAACCACGTTATCGTTGATGGCGTAACCGATGATGGTCAGGATAGCGGCGATGAAGGTCTGGTCCACATCCAGGTTGAACGGCAGGATACCGTTGAACAGGGAGAAGAAGCCGATGATGATGATGGCCGTGTGAGCCAGGGAAACAACACCACCGAGACCCCAGGTCCAACCCTTGAAGCGGAAGGCGATGTAGGCGAAGATCACCAGCAGGGCCAGCAGCACGGAGATGATGGCGCGGTTGGTAATTTCGTTGGAGATGGAGGCCGATACCTTATCGGAGGAGATGATACCGTTGGGGTTCTCCAGCGTGGAGGTAAAACTGGCCAGGGAGACAGGCTCCTTGTAGAAGCCCTTCAGGGCGTCGTACAGCAGGCCTTCGATCTCAGTATCAACAGCGGAGCTTTCCTCGCGGTACTTGTACTGGGTGGAAATCTTCATCTGGGCGTCACCACCAAACTGCTTCACCTCAACGGAGGACTGGTCTACGCCAGCCTGCTCGGCAGCCATACGGAAGGTGTCTTCCACGGCGGAGCGAACATTTTCAGCGGTAACACTCTGGTCGAAGCGGACTACATAAGTACGGCCACCGGTGAAGTCAACACCATAGCTGAAGCCCTTGAAGGCGATGGAAGCGATGGCGATGATGATCAGGGCACCGGAGATCATATAGGAGTACTTCTTCAGGCCGATGAAGTCCACATTGGTGTGCTTGAGGAAGTTCTCGGTGAACTTGTTGGACAGGGTCACGGTCTTACCCTTCTTGATGCGGTCGTCAAAGATGAGACGGGTGATGAAGATAGAGGTAAGAACGGAAGTGATGATACCGATGATGAGGGTGGTGGCAAAACCACGGACCGGACCGGAACCGGCCATGAACAGGATGATACCGGTGAGGAGGGTGGTTACCTGACCGTCGATAATGGCGGAGTAAGCGTTCTTGTAACCGTCGTGCACAGCCAGGGAGAAGCCCTTGCCGGCAGCCAGTTCTTCCTTGATACGCTCATAGATAATCACGTTGGCATCCACAGCCATACCCAGGGTCAACACCAGACCGGCGATACCGGGCAGGGTGAGGACGGCGCCGAAGGAAACCAGCACGCCGAACAGCAGGAGCACGTTGCACAGCAGGGCCACGTCAGCGATGAGACCGGCACCACGGTAGAACAGCACCATGTAGATGAGCACCAGGATGAAGGCGATGAGGAAGGAGATGAGACCGGCACGGATGGAAGCGGAACCCAGGGACGGGCCGACCACCTGCTCCTGAATGATGGTAGCGGGAGCGCGAAGCTTACCGGCCTTGAGCACGTTGGCAAGGTCTTCGGCCTCTTCGATGGTGAAGTTACCGGTAATCTCGGAGGAACCGCCGGTGATGGCGCTATTCACGTTAGGATAGGAATACACAAGTCCATCCAGAACAATGGCGATCTGACGGCCGATGTTGTCCTTGGTGAGGTTGGCCCAGATGTTGGCACCCTCACGGTTCATGGTCATGGACACGGAAGGGGCACCGTTACCGCCACGCTGTGCACCGTTGAAGTTCACGCGGGTGTCGGTAACCACGCTGCCGTCCAGGGGTGCATTGCCGTCGGGGTCGGTGACCTTGAGGGCGACCAGCTCGTACTTGCCGATAACAGCGTTGGTGAAGTAAGGATTACCGTCCTTGTCGTACTGCTGCTCGACGGGCTTCACAGACCAGGCTCCGCGGAATTCGGCGGGGAGGAAGTCTGCAGCCATAGCCAGGTAGGAGTTCACGGTAGCGGTATCCACGGCGCTGGCATAACCCAGGCAGGCCGATGCACCACCGGTAGGAAGGAGAACGCTGTACAGAGGATCTGCACCAACGCCTTCTTCGCCGGCCAGAAGCTCGCTCACGCGGGCGTTCACGCTGGCCAGGTCAATTTCCTGGGCGGTGAAAGTGGGCCAGAATTCCAGGGAAGCGGTACCCTGCAGGAGCTTACGCACGCGCTCGGGATCCTTAACACCAGGGAGTTCGATGAGAATCTTACCGGTGTTGCTCACCTGCTGGATATTGGGCTGGGTAACACCCAGGCGGTCAATACGCTTGCGGAGCACATTGAAGGAATCGTCGATGGCGCTCTTGGCCTCGGCACGGAGAGCGGTGATAACCTCGCTGTTGGAGGAATCGTTGGAAATCTTGTCGCGGAGTTCGGTGGTGGCGAAGATCTCGTTCAGACGACGCTGGGGAGCAACCTGGTTCCAGGCGCTCTCGAACAGGCCGATGAAGTCACGGCTGTCGTTCACGTTGTCCTTCTTGGCCTTCTCCATGGCGGCCACGAAGTCCGGATCGTTGGGATTGGCGGCCAGGGCCTTCAGAACGTCTTCCAACTGCACCTGCAGCATCACGTTCATACCGCCCTTGAGGTCCAGACCCAGGTTGATTTCCTTTTCCTTCACGTTCTTGAAGAGGTACCAAAGGTACACCTTCTCATTGTTCAGGGAGTCAATGTAGGCTCTGTTGATGTTGTTTGCCACCGAGTCCTTCACATATTCCAGAACCTCGGCGGGGACATTGTTAGCCTGTACAAACTGCTGGGCCTGAGCCTCGGCATATTTGGCAGCCTTGCTCTCCTGGTAACGCGTTACAGCGGTGAAGGAGAGCTGCCAGATGCTGGCAATACCAAGCAGAATGGCTACAAATCTAATCCAACCTTTGCTTTGCATGTTTTTATTGTTTTGATTTAACTATATTTTCGGTTCTTTTACCGGCGTCAATAGACACTACGGCAAAATAGGTTGCAAATTTACGATTTTTTTCTGATTTACCATCTTTCCGAGAACTATTTCTCTATAAAATTCCATTTCCCTCTTGCGAACTCAACAAAAATATGTATCTTTGCAGTCCCGCTTGATTGGCGGGAGTTTCAGGAACATCATTCCCGGAGGGGTGGGTGAGTGGCTGAAACCAGCAGTTTGCTAAACTGCCGTACGGGTTATTCTGTACCACGAGTTCGAATCTCGTCCCCTCCGCACTTAAAAGGCTGCCTTACGGCGGCCTTTTTCGTTAGTCCGGGACGAGATCACTCGTCCCCTTGCCTGCGGCCCCACGTTACCCCATCCCCAAACCCCTTCCCTCGGGGAAGGGGCTGCCGGCAGAAGCCGGCTATTGTGTGGTCACAGAGCTATTTTTCCTTTTGGACAAATGGTGCAGAGGGGACGAGAGTCGAAAGGAAGATTTTATCCTGAATTCCGGCGAAATTGTGAGATTTAGTGGGAGAGAACGTAGAAAATACTGAATTTTCATTACTCATATTTGCATAATAATCGGGAAATTTGCACTGTGAAAAACCGATTATTTAAGATATGATGAAAAAAATCACCTATGTTTCGCCCAGCGTGGAGATCATCCCGCTTGTTCCGGCCAACATCCTTTGCGGAAGCCAGTTTACCCTTAATTACGGCGATCCCGGATTGTCCGGTGTGTTTGAAGATGAAGCTATAGTCGATGGAGGGTCCTTCTGATGAAAAAGTATCTGATTCCGGCCCTTGCGCTTGTGCTTTTCTCCTGCCAGAAGGAAATGGAGACAGAACCGATTTCCGACACCGCCGCTCCGGCCAGGCATACGGTGACCATTCACGCCAGCTTCGGTGACGAAGCAACCAAGACCCTCTTCTCCTCTGATGGAGAAGGTAAATACCACATTGCATGGGAGATTGGCGACGTCATCGCCATCCGCGAGCATGTTGTGGCCATTTCGAGCGATCCGGCACTGGATAATTACGATGACTACTCCGGCTGGGTGTCTTCCGATCCGCTGACCGCCGGGGGAGAGACCGCAGTATTCACAGCTTCGTTTGATCCATACTATTGGGAGAGCACTTATTCTGCACTGTCGGCCGAGCAGAAGGCGACCTATACCTTCTCCTACACCTATCTGGCCACCACCATGCCCAATTATATGGTCTATACATCGAAAGATGACAATGGCGAATACATCCCGTTTATGATGCCTTTGGACCAGCGGATCTATGTGTCGGGCTTCTCCACGCAGGATGACCTGCTGGTTTCCAAGACCACCAATCCGTCCGCCACGCGCCCGAGCAATATCTCTTTCAATTTCGCTCGCCTGGGGACCATCGTAGAAATCACCTTATCCGGTCTGAAGGAAGGGGATGTCATCAAGAGCGGTTCCTGGTTTACCGGAGACACGTTCTTGCCCGGAATGAACATGGAAAGCTGCATTGCCTATTATCCGGACCTGCAGGAATACGTCAAATTAGCCTCCACCGAGGTGATAGGAACCATTGAGCACGAAATCCGTTTCTCCACCTCTTCCGATCCGGCTCTTTCCATCGTTGCCGATGCCGAGGGGAAGGCCAAGATTTATCTCCGCTGCCTGCCCGGACAGATCAACGACTGGTTCGGCCTGCTCTGTACGGTGGACCGTGGCGGCTCCGAAGTCGTTCTTTCCAAGGAAGTAGACCTGAAGGAGCTCAGTCGCAGTTTGAGCTTCAAGGACGGCGGCCTGACAAAGTTCTCCGTGGCTTTGTTGCCGGCGCAGGCCAATAATCCCGAAGCCATAATGTATGTTGTTCCCAAGCCTCGGGACGGGTTTATGGCCGCCTGGCCAGCCGGAGAGCATGTCGCCGGCTACAAGTGCTACTATCAGCGCCGGGATGGCTACGATTATGATGCCGGCGAGGACATCATTTATGATAAGGTGTCTTTGACGCCGGTTGCCGGAACGGGCGAAATGGACGGAATGTTTTATGTGGAAGTGGCCGGCGGACTCGCTGCCGATGAGTACGATTTATATGTAAAGGCCATTCCCGATGCCGAAAGTGGCCCCGTCCGTTTCGGCTACGACAGTAAGACCCTGTATGTGAATGTTCCCATTACCTTTGAATGGCCCAACGTCTCTTCCTATTCCGCCCACCCCGAACTGACAAAACTCAGCGATGTCCTTTGGCGGGTAACCGAGATAGGGGAAACCTTCAATCCCTGGTACTTTGACGTCTCCAACCTGAACACGGACTGGGGCCAGCTCTTCTCAAAGGACAATGCGACACCCTGGACCCTGCAGACCAAGACGGAATCCTCCTTCCAGCATTCCGGAGAGATTGCAAAGATCGGCATCAAACTGTCCAACACCAAGACCAACACGTTAACCGTCTATGGCCTTTCTCCTGCAGGGACGTCAACGGTGATTGCAACCCCGGAGAAAAAATACTGGTCCAGCAGCGAGGATTACTACGAGTATGACTTCTCGGAAGGAGCGTACAACGGTTTCCGGATAGAGAGCGGCAGCAAGATCACTGTATATATGCTGCGAGTCTTCTATTACGCCCCCACCGGCGATTAACCCCTCTGCCAATGCAAACAAAAGGCTGGCCCCAAACAGGGTCAGCCTTTATAAGTATATAGGTACCGGGATTACTTGCCGATGAAGGTAAGGATCTTTTCTACGGCTTCGTCCTCGGTGAGGTAGTCCATGTCCAGGATGAGGTCGTAGTTGCGCATGTCGTAACGGCTGAGACCGGTGTAGCGCTTAACATAGTTGTCACGGCCATTGTCAATGGTTTCGATGAGCTTGACGGCCTCTTCCTTTGTCTTTTCCTGCTTGGCCATGATTCGCTCGATGCGGGCCTCCTTGGATGCAGTGATGAAGATGTCTACCTTATTGGGGCGGTCTTTCAGCACGAAGAAAGCGGAGCGGCCGGTGATGATGCAGGAACCCTCGTCGGCAATGGCGTTGAGGATTTCCTTTTCGGCCTCGTAGATGTCCTCTACGGTTACGGCTTCCTGGAATTCACGGTTGAAGGTATACCCTCCCACCTTAATGGTGGCTTTGGGTGCGGGTGCAACCTGTTCGAACAGATCGGTGAACCAGTGCTTCTTTTTATTCTTCAGATGCTCGATGCCACTGCTTGTCAGGTTGAATCTTTCTTCCAGAGCCTGGATGAGCTGCTTGTTGATGTAGTTGACATTGAGTTTCTCTGCCAGCTTCCGGCCCACGGAACCGCCTCCGGAACCCACTTCACGGCTGATAGTAATGACAAAAGGATCGTTCAGTTTCATAATGCTCCAATTTTCGGTAAAGATATGAAACAATTATTAAACGTGCAAAATAACCACATTACTTTTTCACAAATCCACGCGGCGTTTTTAGCACGCTGGCCCAGATTTCTGAGAATGTTCTGGGCGCTGGCCGCACTGCCCAGCAGGCAGAAAACGGCGAGAGTGACGAGTAATTTTTACATAATAAAACGGTTGGATCTATTTAGTCATTCCTTTCCAGACAAAAGCACTGAGTGCGCCGCCCACCAGAGGGGCTGCGATGAACACCCATACGTCCTTGAGAGCCTGTCCGCCGGCGAAAAGGGCGGGGCCGATGGAGCGGGCTGGGTTGACGGAGGTTCCGGTAAGGTTGATGCACACCAGATGGATGAGGATGAGGCTGAGGCCGATGGCCAGACCGGCGAAGTTACCGGCGCCGACTTTGGCATCCGTAGTGCCCAGTACAACCAGAACAAAGAGGAAGGTGGCAATCACTTCCACCAGGAAGGCTCCTCCAACGCCACCGGCATTGGCAACGCCGTTGGAACCCAGGCCACCGGTGAGATCCGGAGCGGCCACCACATTGGCCACCATCAGCAGGACGGCGCCGGCAAGAATACCGCCGACAACCTGTCCCACCCAGTAACCGCAGGCTTCCTTCCAGCTCATGCGGCCGCTTAGAGCGACGCCCAGGGTAATTGCCGGATTGATGTGGCATCCGCTGATTCCGCCGATGGTGTAAGCCATGGCAACGACAGCCAGGCCGAAGGCGATGGCCGTTCCTACCACGCCTGCGGGCGTGTCGCAACCCAGGAACATCGCGGTTCCGCAACCCAGGAACGTGAGCACGAAGGTACCCACACATTCTGCAAAGTACTTTTTCATAATCGTAGGTTTTAAGGTTTCATTTTTCAAAATTACAATAATTTAACAAGAAAGACAAGGGTGGTTTCCCCGGCCGGAGTTATAAAATTATTAAAAAATATGTATCTTTACACGCTTTAGTAAGGATATCTCATATGAAAAGGAAACTCCTGACCATTGTATTTGGCGTCCTGGTTTTTTCCATTCCGCTGCTGTCGGTGGTGAATGGACAGCCTTTGAGTGACGTACTCAAGGACCTCTCTTCCGAACTGAAGATGGTCTATGCCCAGCGTACGGAGGAACAGAAGCAGTTCGACAAAAGCTATGAGCGTGAGCATAAGAGGATGGTGGAAGTCATCACGGCGTCCAACGAACTTTCCATCCTTCTGTATACGCAGGAACAGAATATGACCTTTGACCTGGCCTATGCCTTGAACAAGGTCACATCGGCCTGTCGGCATTTCAACAAGGACAGAAAGCCTTACGACCGTGTAGTCAGAGAACTGGATATCGAGATTGACCGCTATGCCCGCCTCATTGAGGCCCTTCGCCGGCTCCCTCCGGTGATGACGGAAATCGAGATAGAGATTGTGCCGGACAGCCTGCTGTACCACTATGATGATTCCCTGGAGCAGGAGATCTTTGACATCACGTCCAAGCTGGAAAGGGAAGTGATTCGCATAGCCATCAAAGACTCCCTGTCCTCGCCCTTTGTCCTGGATGAGAAGGGGGAGATTTACCGCGACACCTGTATCCGGTATGCCTCCGAGCTGTTGAAGATCCACGCCAACAACCGGGAAATGATGGTGGCGGACAGCACGCACTATCAAGCGGCTTACTGGCGCATGCAGGAGGCTTATGACTATGCCCTGTCCCGCTACAATGATCTTCAGAGATATGTCTTCGTAGATGGCCAGACCTCGTTCCTGAACATTTTGAAGAACCCCGGTTTTTATTGGGACAGAGTGAAGGTAGACCTCCACGAACAGTACGATTTCTCCGAATTCTCCGATGACAAACCCCAGCAGGCCGATTCCCTGGCCGCCCAGGCCGAGGCTCCGGCGACAGACTCCTGGGAAGAAGAGGACGGAGACCTGTTCACCGGCCTTTCCAGCAAAGGGGCCAATTCCATGCTGGTGCTGATAAGCGCCATCCAGTTGATCGCCCTGGTCATCTTCTGGGTGTTGGTCTTCCTTATCCTGCTGTTGCTGAGCCGTATAGAAAAGATCAAACACCACCTTCCCCTGAGGCAGCTGCCGCTGTTCTCCGTTCTGGTGGGAACCATCCTGTACTTCCTGGTGCTGGGCTTTGGCGTCCGGGGCAACGAGTACATCCAATTGAGCGCACAGCTTATCAACACCTTCCTCTGGCTGCTCATTGCCATTACGGGATCCATGCTCCTGCGTGTGAAACCTAACCAGATTCACCACAGCCTCCGCTTGTATATCCCGACTTTTGTCATTGCGCTCATCATCATTGTCTGCCGCATCAGTTTTGTGCCGGACTCCTTCATTAATTTCATATTCCCGCCCATCCTGGCTTTCGCCGTGGTGAGGCAATTGCTTTTCAGTATCGGGGAAAGCGGGAAGGCAACCCGCATTGACAGTATCCTGGGATGGATTTCACTGGGCATTTATATCCTTGCCTTCGCCACTTCGTTCGTAGGCTACACCTTCGTAGCTCTGCTTATTCTGGTGTGGTGGTACTTCCAGCTGGCGGCCCTGCTCTCGATTTTCTGCATTGCAGACCTGATGGGCAAATACAAGGAGCGCTGGTTAGACAAGCGGGTAGAAAACCTGCGCAACCGCATCACCTATGTGAAAGGGGAAGACCGCGAATCCCTGCTCTTCGGTGCCACCTGGTTCTACGACTTTGTCCGCGATGTGGCCATTCCCACCATGCTTCTGGTTTCCCTGCCCATCTGCCTCCATATGGCACTGGACATCTTCGATTTTGAAGACCTGTACGAAACCATCTTCCGCCGTCCCTTCGTCCTGCTTACGGACAAGGATGGTTTTGAAACGCTCCGGATTTCCGGAAGGAGCATCATTTACCTGACCTTCCTGTTCCTGGCCCTTCGCTATTTCAACAGGGCCATCCATGCCCTCTGGCAGTTTATCCGCTATACCACCTTTATGCGCAAGCATAACCGCACGACCATCCGGGCCAATGAGATCAATCTGGCCTTGGGCAACAGCATCATCACGGTCCTGGTATGGATGACTTATGCCGTGGTGGTGGTTGCCGAATTGAAGATTCCTACCGGATCGCTGGGACTCATCGCGGGTGGTTTGTCGGCCGGTATCGGTCTGGCCCTCAAGGATATCCTCAACAACTTCATTTACGGTATCCAGCTTATGGGCGGCCGCCTGAGGGTAGGCGACTGGATTGAGTGCGACGGCGTGCGGGGTAAAGTGACGGATATCAGTTACCAGACCACTCTGGTGGAAACGCTTTTCGGTACCCAGGTGGCCTTCCTGAACTCCTCGCTGTTCGGAAAGAGCTTCACCAACCTAACCCGTAACAATGCTTACGAACTCACCATCGTCAAGGTGGGAGTGGCGTACGGGACCAATTTCCAGCAGGTTAGGGAAGCGCTGGAAAAGGGTCTGGAAAGTATGAAGACCAAAGATATGTATGGCCGCGACATCGTTGAACCTACCTACGGCATATACATTCGCTTTGACGATTTTGGAGACAGTTCCGTGAATGTAGCCGTAAGACAATACGTGCTGGTTCCCGAGCAAATCGAATATGTGTATCGTTGTAAAGAACTCATTTACAAGATTCTGAAGGAGAACGGCATCACCATCCCGTTCCCGCAGCGCGATGTGCATATGATTTCCGACGAAAAGTAAGGATGCAGAGGTTTTCTTGTTGGTTCCTGGGCCTTGCCCTGCTGCTGTGCTCCCTTCCGTTGAGGGCACAGTGGTCTGGCAGTGTGGACTTCTCGGCCGGTCTGGGAGGCATGGAAGGCAGCATCGTTTCGGACGACAAACCCATGTTCCACGGCCTGACCCAAGGAGTTTTCCAGTTGAACTACAAGACGGACAAATTCCGCTGGAGCACCAAGGTAGACGGAAAGTGGGAGCCCAAGACCACCGACAACACCCGTTTTTCCTACAAGAACGAAAAGGTGGGTCTGGTGTACAAAGCTGCCACCACCAGGCCCCTGTCCACCAGCATCCGCTCCGACTTTACGTGGCTGCCCTCCAAGGACAGGAACTATACCGCCTGGATCTTGTATCAGTACAAGAACGACCGTGCCAACAACCACTCCATGACTATTAAGGGGGACGTGGAAGAGGTGCAGGACTTCTCCTATTATTATGAAGAGCCCGTCATGGACGAGCATAAGTTGGAGACCGGGGTTAAAACCTACCGGAGTTTCAACGGCGGGCGCAGCATCTTGCACAGTTCGGTGGCCTTCCAGCTCATCGGCAGCCAGCGGGTCAACACCTGGACGGTTTTCAAGACAGACCCTGGAGAAGGGGGAACGGCCATTCAGGACGATGAGCTGTATGGCTATGCCTGGAGATACCGGATTACCCCCAGCAGCCAGGATATCAACCTGGATGCCGACATTCATCTGCAGCAGACCGTCCTGGATGGCGAGGTCAACCTGAAAATCACCCCCGGCGCGCGCCTTTCCACCAAGCAGGCCCTGGACCATAACAGCGGCGCCACCCAAATCTCCCTGGAAAAGGAAGAACCGGAATGGAAGGATTCCACCCGCCTGAGGGAGTTCTTCAACTATCTGAGTGTCTGGGCCGATCCTTATGTGGCGGCCGATTTCAAGTGGAAGAATGTGGAGGCCCACGCCAATTATGCCGCCCAGGTTTATGCCCGCCGCCTTAATGACGACACGCACCAGCAACCGCTGAAGGTGAAGGGCGTGTACCCGGTGGGAAGGGCCAATATCAAGTGGACCATTTCCCCCAACCACTCCCTCAACCTGACCAACCAGATGAGTGTAAGCCATCCGGACTATCTCAAGATTTGCTGGTACGACCGCACCGCGGGTTATCTGGACCAGTTGTATCGCGGTAACGAGGGGCTGCTTTCGCCCAAGACCCGCGTCTACGGTCTGGAATATGAGTTCAAGTATAAACGCTTCATCTCCCAGTCCACCGTTTCGTATAAGCGAGTGCTCGACGAGATTGACCAGACCTGGACCAACGAGGAGATTGACGGGCGTCAGTACAAGGTGTTCCATTGGCTCAACTCGTCCAACAGCCGTTCCGTGGGTCTTACACAAAAGCTGGGCTGGCGCGGAAAGGTAATCGTGGCCAATGTCGGAATAACCTACAACCAGTCCCGCCGTACGGCCAAGGACAGTGACAAAGTCAAGAATTCTTTTGACTGGAAACTGACAAGCGACATTACGGCTTTCCTGGGAAAGGGCTGGAGCGTTGGGGCCGATGCCAAGTACCAGAGTAAGGTAGCCACCTTCTTCACTATCTTCAAGCAATACTGCGAGCTCAACGTCCGTATCCAGAAAGACTTCAAGAAATTCACGCTATATTTGCAGGGCAAAGACCTGCTGGACCAGACCCGCGAGACCAGTTTTGAATCGGAAGAGTTGCAGGAGTTCTGGATAGAGCAGGTCCGCAGCAACCGGCGCATCTACGTGCTGGGTGCCAAATGGAAGTTTTGACTGATTGAGAGGAGAAATGGAAAAACTCACGCTGGGATACCGGCTTACCAAAGCCTATTTCCGCTTTGCCAGTGATGGAATCTTTTACCGTCGGCGCTATATAGTGGATGCCGGCCATATTCCCCCGGAGGGGACCCCCGTTCTGGTGGCCATGAACCACCAGAACACCTTCCACGATATTCTGGGAGTCCTTTTTGCCAGGTACGACCGCAAGATGCACTTCATCGCCAGGGCCGATGCCTTCGAAATCCATCCGCTCTTCCGCAAGTTCCTGCTTTGGGCGGGCGTACTTCCGGCGTACCGATTGCAATATCAGGGCGAGGAAGCCCTGTCCAATAACTATGAGACGTTCCGGCTGACAGAGCAGAACCTGCTGGACGGGCACACCGTCCTCATTTTCCCCGAGGCCGGCCACCAGACCAAGCGCTGGCTGGGGACCTTCTCCCTGGGCTACTTGCGCATGGCCTTCGAGGCGGCGGCATCGTCGGGCTTTGAAAAAGAGATCTTCATTCTGCCGGCGGCCAACCATTATTCCAATTACCGGGGCCTGCGGGAGCAGACCTGGATCCGCTTCGGCACGCCCATTTCGCTCAAGCCCTGGTATGAAAGATACAAGGACAAGCCCCGTACCTGCCAGCGGGAAGTGAACCAGCTGGTAAGGGAGCAAATCCAGTCCATGATGCTAGACATCCGGGATTTGGACCATTACAAGGAGATCGATTTCATCCGTACCAGCAACTTCGGAAAAGACTTCGCCCGCACCCTGGGCAAGAACCCGGACGTGCTCCCCGAAAAATTGGAGGCCGATAAGGAACTCGTCAGTCGCCTGGCAGCCGGAGAACCGGATTACGCGGCGGTGGAAGCATACAGGACGGCTTTGGAAGAAGCCCGCTTCGACGACGCGCAGCTGGTCACCCGTCCGTCCTGGGCCAAGACCATCCTGAGCATCCTCCTGCTCATCCTGACCCTGCCGTTTGCCCTTTTCTGCCTCTGGCCGGCCCTTCCCAACTGGTTTGTGCCCCAGTATGTCAACGACCACCTCAAAGACGACGACGGCATGTACTTGACGTCGTTCCAGATAGCTATCAATGCCTTGATTCTGATTCCTCTGGAGTTCATCCTTACTTGGATCTTCACGGGGTTGGCGGCGGGATGGCTCATCGGCCTGTTGCATGCCCTGTCCCTTCCTTTCCTGTGCATCTTTGAGTGGTATTATGTGAAGCTCCTGAAGCAGACCGTGAAGGACATCCGCTTCCGTCATGCCGACACCTCCAGGTTACAAGAGCTTCGCCAGCAGGCATTTAACCCTCTGAAAACTTTTCTAGACAATGAATAAAGAAGAACTTAACATCGCCATCGCAGAAGAATTTGAAGTCGAAGTGTCGGACATCACGCCCGACGCCCCCATTAAAGAAACCCTGGATCTGGACAGCCTGAGCCTTTTGGACCTGATTTCGGTCGTGGAACGGGAAACCGGGATCAAACTCACGGGCACGGAAGCCGTCAAACTGCATACTTTCCAGGCTTTATACGATTATTTGGATCAGTAATCCATGACCGTCAGACTGTACCGATATTTTTCCCGGCACAAGGCCTTGCTTTGGACACTGCTCATAGCCAGCAGCGTATTCTTTTTGTTTTTCGGACTCCGGATGGAGTACCTGGAAGACGTTTCTTCCCTGGTCCCCAACCCGGGCAAAGGGGAGAGTGGCCTGGCTTTTAACTCCCTGAAAGTCAAGGATAAAATCTTCTTCCAATTCCCTTCCGCCACTCCCGACGAGGTAGATGCCTTCATGGAAGGGCTTCTCCAGAAAGACAGCACCATAGCCAATGTATTATATAAGGTAGAAAGCAGCGTGGCGTTGGAGGCGCTGGATTTTGCCCTAGGGCATCTTCCCTCCTTCGTTTCCCCGGACGCCTATCCCTCTTTCGACAAGGCCATAGGGCAGGCCGATGCCATTATGGCGCGGAACTATGAGCAGCTTATGGAGGACGAGACAGGGCGCAGCACGCAGATGATCACCCTGGATCCGTTGTCGCTCAGGGAAAAGATCCTGCCCAAGGAGGGCCTCGGCTCCGGTTATACCATTAAGGACGGCCATCTTTACAGTGCCGAAGGCAATACGCTCCTGGCTTTTCTGTCGCCGGCCTTCTCCTATCAGAACTCCAAGGCCAGCGAGGCCCTTTACGAGAACATCGAAGACCAGATCAAGGAGAGCGGAATCGAGGTGCTGGTGCATGGCACCCCTGTTCGCAGCGTGGGGAACGCCCGCACCATCAAAAAGGACCTGACCACCACCATCGGCCTTTCTTTCCTGCTTATCCTGCTGTTCCTGTGCCTCAGCTTCAAGAGCTTCAACATCGTCTGGCAGAATATCCTGCCGGTGGGTTACGGCACGGCCTTCGCCCTGGCCGTCATGTACTGGATCAAGGGCACCATGTCCCTGATGGCCTTTGGCATCTGCGCCGTGGTGCTGGGTGTAGCCATCAGTTACTGCCTGCACATCATTATCCATCACCGCTTCGTGGGGGACATCGAGCAGCTGCTTCGGGACGAGTCCAAGCCCGTCTTCCTGGGCTGCCTTACCACGGTGGGTGCCTTCCTGGGTCTGCTGTTCACCAAGAGCGAACTGCTCCGGGACTTCGGCCTGTTTGCTACACTGGCGCTGATAGGGAGCACTTTCTTTACGCTGGTCTTCCTCCCGCACCTGCTCAGGGAAGGGGATACGCGGCGCAACACTTCGGTCCTGAAAGTAGTGGACCGCATCAACAACGCACCTTACGACCGTACGCCCTGGTTCATCGGCGCGCTGGTGCTGGTCATCGTCGTGGGCCTGCTTTATTCCGGCCGCGTGCGCTTCGACAGCGATCTGCGCCACATCGGCTATGAGTCCCCGCAGTTTGAGGAAGCCCTGGAGCGCTACAACCGGGAGAATCAGGGAGGCAAGACGCAGAGGTATTACGCCGCCACCGGGGCCACCTTGGACGAGGCTCTTGAGCAGCACAAAGCCGTGCGCCGGGTCATCGATTCCGTGAAGGCCGATGGCAGCATCGACCGCTCCCAGGATCTGGTTTCGCTGCTGTTTGTTCCCGAAGCGGAGCAGAAAGCCCGCATCGCCGCCTGGAACAACTATTGGACGGAGGGAAAACGGGCCGAAGCCCGGCAGGCCATTGACCGATCGGCCCGGAAGCAGGGTCTGGACCCTTCGCTCTTCGATCCTTTCTTCTCCCTGCTGGATGTAGAATTCGAGTCGGCGTCCCTTTATGAGGCAGGCATAGTTCCGGAGGGCCTGCTTTGCAATTTCATCGAGCATTCGGCCGACCGATACCTGGTTTTCAGCCCGGTGCTTCTGGAGCTGGAACAGCGGCAAAAAGTGGATGACGTGCTGGCTCCGGTGGCCCTGGTGGTAGATCCCATGTATTATACCGGAAGCCTGGTGGAACTCACGCACCGGGACTTCAACGCGGCCCTGCTGTTAAGCTCCCTGTTCGTCCTGCTGGTTCTGCTGGTGAGCTTCCGGAATGTCTGGGTGGCGTTGCTGGCCTTTTTGCCCATGGGCCTCAGCTGGTACGTGGTTCAGGGCTGGATGGCCATCTTCGGCCTGGAGTTCAATCTCCTCAACATTGTCATTTCCACCTTTGTGTTCGGAATCGGGGTAGACTACAGCATCTTTGTGATGCAGGGTCTGCTGGCCGGAGCCCGGGGAAAGGACGACCGGCTTCTGCAATATCACAAAACGGCCATTTTCTTCTCGGCCTTTGTGCTGCTGGTGGTTATCCTGTCCCTGCTGCTGGCCCTTCACCCGGCCATCCGTTCCATCGGCTGGTGTTCCCTCATCGGAATGGGATCGACCATCCTTATTACTTACACTCTTCAGCCTCTCCTTTTCCGGCAGATGCTCCGCCTCCCGCTTATCAGAAGGACCATTACCAAAGAATAGATATTAACGAAAATAAGATAACCATGAAAAAACTATTACTCCTTGTCCTCGTGCTGTTACCCCTTTCGGCTTTTGCGCAGACGAAAAACCCCATTGACAGGGCCCTGAGCCGGTTTACAGACCCCGATAACCCCGATTATTCCGTCTTTCTGGCCAAAGGTGGCCGCGCCATCGGCATAGGTGGTTCCTACCGGCTCTTCAACGTGGACGGAGAGAATCCCGGAGACGGCTATTCCATCCTGTCCATCCTGAATATAGGCGAGGGAAAGCTCCAGACCTGGAATGTGGCTCCCAGTTTCTCCTGGTTTGTGGCCGATGACACCTCCCTGGGTGTTCGCCTCAACTACAACGGTTATCTGGTGGACACCAACCTCAAGCTGGATTTCCGTGATATTCTGGGTACGGATGACGAGATGTTGAACGTACAGATTTCCAACCGGCACATGTTGCACCACAAGATTGGCGCCTCTTTCACAGCCCGCCGATATAAATCCTTGTTTGGCAGCAAGATGCTGGGTGTGTTTGCCGAGGGCCGCTTTTTCACCAGCTATGGTGCCACTCTTTCCCACCCCGTTCCCAAAGAAGGCCAGGAAGTCAAAAAGGTCCGTATCTCCGGAACCCTCGCGCTGGGCCTTGAAATCGCCGGCGGTGTAGCCGTGAAACTCAAGGACAACAGCGTGCTGACCCTGAGCATCCCCATCGTGGGGGTCGACTGGAAGCACAGTAAGCAGAACAAGTACTGGGATGTCAAGGATGCAGAAAGTGAAAAGGCCAGCGGCTCCGCCAAAATGGACCGCTTCACCATCTCCCGCAACATAGACGCCATGGGCATTCAGGTGGGCTATGTTCGCTACATCCTTCCCAAGAAGAGATAAGAAGGCCGATATAATAAAAGACCGGATCTTTTCGAAGACCCGGTCTTTATATATATATTATAGGTTGTAGCTTATCCCCACCACAAGGGTTCTGAAGTTACGCTGGACGGGAATCCGCCAGTAGCGGAGGGTTCCTCCAAAGCCGTCTTCCCAACCGGCGGTAAGGTTGAAGTGGTGGAACTTGACGGAGGCCGCCAGGCCAAACACCATTCCCTGGGTTCCGCCGCCCAGGTTGGCGGTGATGTCCAGCCAGTCCACGGGATTGATCTCCAGGGCGCCGCGTCCTTCCCAATAGGGCATTCCCTGGCTACCGATATAGCGTCCGGTAGCGCCTATGGCCAGACGGCGGTAGAAGGGCATCTCATACTTGACACCCAGGTTGGCGTTCAGGTTCATTTTCTGGAAACGCCAATTGTCGTCATAGTAACCGATGGGCCTCATCAGGCTCAGGAAGTCCTTGCCGTCAGCCAGCAGCATGTCCTTGAGGTCGTCGCCATTCAGCTGTTCGTAAATGACATCCAGTCCCTCAAAGGTAGCCGTACCGCCTACGGAAGCCCGGTTGCCATAGTACCAGTAGATAGCACCAAAATCCAGGAGGGAGAGGCTTATCGTGAGGCCTTCAGCCGGCGTGGCCAAAAGGCCCAGGTCCAGGGCGGCACCGCAGCCGGAGGGCCAGCCCAGCTTGTCCTTGGACGTCATCTTGGTCAAATCCCAGTAGCCCTGGTCGTTGGTATGCATGGTTCCCGAACGGTTGGTCATATACAAGTCTCCCCGTAACTGCAGCTCCAATTTATCCTCACGGGTGGTCAGGTCCATACGGGAGACGTCATAATTAACACCATACATAGGGAGCAGGAGCTTGGCGCGGCCGCCAATGGACAACCAGTCGTTCAGCTTGCGGCCATATCCGTAGGCCAGTTCAACGAACAGGTTGCCGCCGAAGCTGGTGCCGCTGAGGTCGGTTTTGGTGGTGACGGCGCCCTGTTTGATAAAGCCGAAGAGATTGGCCGGCAGGGAGAAGCCGAAGTTTCCGCGGACACTGATGTCAATGGTGTGGAAGGCATTGGCCTTCCAGAAGCCATAGGAGATGAGTCCGGCATTGAATTCTCCTTGGAACCGGGACAGGTCCGGCAGGTTCCCCAGGAAGGTTTCGGCCGGGATGGAAGAGTGGAAGGCGGTTACCAGACCATCCTCCGTAGGGTACAGGAATGCGCCTACGCCCACATTGTTCTGCAGTCCGTAGTTCCACTGGACACCTCCGATAAAGTCATTGTCACCGACGATGGCCGGATTATACTGATAGGCCCGGTTGTATCCCCTGAGGAAGAAGCCTTCCTGGAAAGTCTGGGCATTCAGGCACAGGGCGGCTCCCATGAGAGCGGCCGCTGCAAGGATCATTTTCTTACTCATTGCCACCGAAGGTTATGCCACCGCGAAGGGTTGCGGAGGCGGATTTGACACTGACACCTTGTTTGATGGAAAGACAGGTATCGGCAAAGCCGGGGGCTGCCTTGATGCCCAGTTCCACCTGGACGCCCGTGATGTCGGGGATGGTGCCCTCCAGGGCTTTGATATTCACAGTAACGGGAGTAATGCCCGGCGTCTCGAGAGAACCGCCCTTGATCACCAGGTCCTCCACCGAAACCAGCAGGTTCTCGTCCACCGCGGGTTTGCTGCCCGTCATGAGCTTGATCCCGGTTACAGTGACCTGCAGGGGGAGGGTGTTCTCCAGTTTCAGGGACGCTTCCACCTCCTTAAGCTTATAGGAGGCGACAGGCAGGGTAAGATTGAAGGACATCTTGTTCGCGCCGAACATGGCCAGGGGAATCTCTCCGTTCTCGCCGGGAGTAATGTGGCAGGAGTAATCGACGTTAAAGATGAACTCGGTCTTGGAAGAATAGCGGATCTCTTGGTCCAGATTGGCCGGCAGGTTGAAGCTCCAGCCGTTCAGTTCCACCGTGGACGGGCAGGAGCCGATGCTGTCCGGGATGTCCAGGGTCAGGAGGGGCGTGTCAGAATAAGAGCGCTCCACCGTAATGTCCGCCAGCGGGAAGGACTGGTTATAGACCGTCTCGTAGGTCTTGGTATTCAGGCATGCGACATGAATATCTCCTCCCAGGGTATAGGGCTTGTTGAGCGGATTGTTCACGAAGACTTTCAGGTGCTGGTCCACCACGCTGAAGCCAAACGTCTGAAACAGGTTGGCTATGCCGGAAGGTGTGAAACTCTTGTTATCCATCGGATAGGAAAAAGGCTGGGACAGATCCGGGGTCTTGGCGATAATCTCATACACGCTGAGCTTGTAGAACGAGTTGGATGTCTTGCTGACAATGGTGCCGTCCTCCTCGGTCGTGAGGACTGTGCCCAGGAAGGCTCCGACTTTGGGGCTCTGGAGGACCAGTTCCAGGTTAAAGGGGCCGGCGTTTCCTATCGGCACCGAAATCTCTTCCTCAAAAAGGGTGACTTCCCTGTTGAGGCCATCCTCTGTGTCGTAGAGCTTGTTCTCACAAGCGGTGAACAGCAGAACACAGAGAAAGAAGGGGATCGTTTTTCTCATAGTTTATGATGCTATAATCCTGCAAAAATACTACAATTTTTGCTATCTTTGAATCGTTTTAGACTGACTCACCTATGAAAAAAGCGATTATGGGGACCTTGGCGGCCCTTTCCCTCTTCTTTTTTTCCTGTCAAAAGGCCGATCCTGCGGCCGACAGCAATGACTTTGTCACTATCACGGATGTGGTCCCGGACGCCATTCTGGAGATCCGCTATTTCAGCACATATAATTTTGTGGGGACGCGTATCGACGGTTACCTGCAGCCCACAGCCCTGCTTACCAGGCAGGCGGCCGACAGCCTCAAGGCTGTCAGCAAAGACGTCATGGAACAGGGGTACAGGCTCAAGATTTACGATGCCTATCGGCCCCAATGCGGCGTAGATCATTTCGTGCGTTGGGCCGCGGACATTCCGGATACCACCATGAAGCCTTATTTCTATCCCGACCTGGACAAGAGCGTCCTTTTTGAGCAAGAATACATCATGGCCAAAAGCGGCCACACGCGTGGTTCCACCGTGGACCTGACCCTCTTTGATATGGCTACGGAAAAGGAAGTGGACATGGGTGGCACCTTCGATTGGTTCGGCCCGGAAAGCCATCCGGACTTCTGCGGTAATCCGGAGACCTATGAATATACAGGCGATAACAGCAAGAGCCCGGTGGGCCGCAGCATCACCCCGGAGCAGTTTGCCAACCGCATGATTCTCCGAAAGGCCATGCTCCGCCACGGATTCAAGCCCCTTTCCAGCGAGTGGTGGCACTTCACCCTCAAGGACGAACCCTATCCCGAAACCTATTTCACTTTCCCTGTGAAACAGTTGGATTAAAAACAGAGCCCTGGAAAACTCCAGGGCTCTTTCGATTAGTTCTTCTTGCTAATGAGCAGCAAGCCGATAATGGTAAATGCGGCATTCATGAGCAGCAGTTCGTAACTGAAGTGGTAGCCGTTGAACCATTGGACGGAATTCATGTCCAGCACCAGGCACAGGATGGGGGCCAGGATGGCCACCACGGGGACCCAGCGGTCTTTCACCGTCTTCTTGCAGCACAGGCCGAAGGTGAACAGGCCCAGGATGGGACCGTAGGAATAACTGGCCAGGCGGTACACGGCGTCAATGACGCTGGTGTTGTTGAGGGCGTTGAACACAATGATGGTGAGGGCCATCAGAACGGCCATCCCACTGTGGATAAGGGTGCGTTTCTGATCCTTTCCGCCCAGGATATCAATGGTAAAGGAAGTGGTCAGGGAGGTAAGGGCCGATCCACCGGCGGGGAAGCCCGCCATCACCAGGCCCACCAGGAAGAGGACGCCCACAATCTTGGGCAGACCTCCGTTCCAGGCCACCTCGGGGAACAACTGGTCACCCCGGGCCGTGATGCCGTGCAGGCCGGCATACTGGTACAGGGCCACGCCCAGGAAGAGGAAGAGCGAAATCATCACCGCCTGCAGCAGGATGGACACCATCAGGTTCTTCTGGGAGTCCTTCACGTTCTTGCAGGCCAGGGTGCGCTGCATCATGTCCTGATCCAGGCCCGTCATGGCAATTACGGTGAACATGCCGCCCAGAAGCTGTTTCCAGAAGTACTGGGAGGCGTTTACGTCGTCAAAATGGAAGAGTTTCATGTAGCTGGGATCCAGTTTGCCCACCTCTTTGCCCACCAGGAACAGGGTCAGGCCCACGGCCGCCAGCATACACAAGGTCTTAAAGATATCCATGCCGATCACGGCCTTCACGCCTCCGCGAACGGTATACAGCCATACCAGCAGTACACTCAGCACCACCGTCAGCCAGAAGGGAACACCGATGGGACCCAGAAGCAGCAGCTGCAGCGTGGCGCAAACCAGAAACAGGCGGGCCGATGCCCCCAGGATCTTGGAGATGAAGAAGAACCACGCACCCGTCTTATGCGAAGCCATGCCGAAGCGCTTGTCCAGATACTCATATACGGACACCACGTTGAGCTTGAAATACAGCGGGCACAAGACATATGCGATGACCAGATAGCCCAGGAAAAAGCCCATGACCATCTGGAGATAACCGAACCCGGCGACGTCCACCATGCCGGGAACGGACACAAAAGTGACGCCCGACAGACACGATCCAATCATTGCAATCGCCACTTTCCACCAGGCTGTGGAACGGGTTGCATAGAAATCTTTGTTATTTTTAGCCATTTATTTGTTAGATTTTAACTCTTCTTTATACGCACGGCCAATGGGAAGGGGCTCCTGAATGCCCATGAGTTTGATGGCCGTCGCAGTGCGCTTTTCAATGCGCCAGGAAGGCACAATGTAAGAACGGTGAATGCGCACGAACTTCCCCTCAGGCAGCAGTTCCATCACATTCTTGAGTGGAATCTGTGACACCACGTCCTCCCGGTTGTCCAGGTGGAAGGCGGCGTAATTGTTTCTACCTTCTATATATTGGATGGCTGTAAGGGGCAGGTGAATGGTCCGGTATCCGGCTTTCACCTGAATTTCATCGTCTCCCGCCTCCGAGAACGCTTCCGCCTTGCGGGAAGCCAGGGCCGTCTTGGCCCTCTCCCGGCTTTCTTCCTGGTCCTTCTCGGCCGTCAGTTCTTTGTTCTTGGCGGCCAGGGCACCCACGGGAAGGCTGGCCGATATAACGGCCATCAGCAGGATCCACATGGCCCGGTGGTGCAGTTTCATGGTGCCGAAACTGTCTCCGGGACTTGTAAAATTAACAGGGGTGAGGGTCATCAGAAAGGTGACCACCCCGATAAGAAAAAGGGAACCCACTGCCAGGGCCAGACCTTGACGGTCTTGCACCAGCAGGGGTCCCACACCTTTGCGGCACATGAACCACACGCCTTCCAGCCAAATCAGGTATCCCAGCACATAGTCCGGATGCCACTGCATCCACTCCGTGACGGGAAATAAGAACATCATCCCCGGCACCACGAGGACGCAGAAGATGATGTCCCAAATGAGAAGGCGTGTTTTCACAGCCTAATTTGCCTACAGATCGTAGCCTGCGAATTCGATATCGTTGGCAGCGCGGGCTTTCAGATCCGGGTTCTTGTAAGCGTTCTCAAGGAAGCCCTTCATCTCGTTCACCTTACCCTGGCGGGCAGCGATGATGGCCTTGAGGTACCATACCTTGGGATCTCCGCACTTGGCGGTGCTCATGGCCTTGTCCAGCTGGTTGGTGAGGATGTAGGCCAGAACGGTGTTGTGGCAGCATCCATCCACGTCCTTGAGCTCCTGGGCGGCCTGGGTGTACTTACCGGTGAGGATGTGAACAACACCAAGGTTCTTCTTAGCCTCAGGGGTGTTGGCCTTCTTGAAGCACTGCTCGGCGGTAGCGAAGTCGTTCTTGCGGAGGGCGATCACACCCTTGGCGTTGATGACGTCACCGTCAGCGGGATCCAGGTTGCGGAGTTCGGCCTCGGCCTTGGCTTCCTTACCTTCGCTCAGGTAGAGGGCGGCGAGGTTGTACTGGGCGCGCTTGGAACCGAAGCGGTTCACGGCCTTCTGGTAAACGCTTTCCTTCTGGGCGTTGTCCTTAACCAGGGTAGCAACACGGAGGAGAGCTTCCTCATCCAGGACGGACTCGTTGTTCTTGATCAGGTCGAGGAGTTCCTCGCTGGTGTAGTTGATGGTCTCGACGTTGGCGATGAGGCGGGCGCGGCGCAGTTCAGGGAGGATTTCACCCTTGAGGGCGGTGAACACCTTGGACATGTTGCGGATTTCGTTCTCACGCACGTTGGGATCGCTGTACATGGACAGGACGCGGAGGATCAGATCCTTGTCTTCGATGTTGCTTTCGGTAACCAGCTGCTGGAAGCCTTCCCAGTCTTCACCGAGGCTCTTAACAGTAGGATCCATGGCATCGTGGCCCTTGGTGATCTTGTTCCAAGCCTTGGAAGCGCTCTTGGAGCGGTTGCCGGAGAGCTTGTCGTTCAGGTTGATGGCACCTTCCGGGGAAGCGTAAGCAACGATCTCGGTGCTCTTGACGGTAGCACGCTCGTTGGCGTTGGCGGCATCGAGCTCGGCCAGGAATTCCTTCACGGACTTACCCTTAATCTCGGAATTGCGGACCTCGGCGCTGTTGACCTTGTACTTGATCTGGCCTTCGGCGGTGCTGACGATGACATCCTGATAGTTGTCCTTCTTGAAGGCTACGAAGCCGTCGCGCTTAACCAGCATGTAGGTGGTGTTGGCGCCATCGGCCACCTTCTTGGTGGGCAGGTTGATGGACTTCTTGCCAGCGATTACGCGGCCGCGGAGCTCCAGATAGCTCTTCTCCATGCCGGGAACGTAGTCGAAGTGGAGGGTCTCGGTAACAGACTGACCGGCGGAAGAAACCACCTTGTAGTTGTCCTTGACTTTCTCGCCCTGGTACTTGAGGGGAGCCATGGCAGCTTCACCACCCTGATAAACAATCACAGGGGTAACCTCAAGGATCACCTTGGGATTGAAATAATCCTTGGGATAGTTGACAGTGACCACGGGGTCAATGGTACCGTTGATGACCTCCAGAACGGCGGGGTCGCAGGTGACCTTCACATTGTCGGCCAGTTTGGCCATCTTCTCGGGGGATGCGCAGGCCACGGTAAGGGCGGCTGCAGCAAAGAAAACCAATAGTCTTTTCATGATAGTATTAAATTGTATTTAGACTTATACTTGCTAGACCACAAATATACATGAAAATGAGTTCTTTTGCAAGTAATAGGTTACGAAAATTCCTCCTAACCCGAAAGGATTAGGAGGAATAAGCCATTTACCGGTGCCGATTATTCTGCCTCGGGGTTCTGCTGGGTCACAGGGAAGTCCACGGTAGCGGCTTCCTCGGCGGCGCTTTCGGCCTGGTTCACGATACCGGAGCCGATGGCGTCGTTGGTGCCACCGCGGGTGCTGCCACGGTTCACGAACACGGTGATGATGGAAACTACCAGGATGAAGGTCACCAGATACCAGGTGGCTTTCTCCAGGATGGTGGCCGTCTGGCGCACGCCCAGAGTCTGGTTGGCAGAAGTGAAATTGGTGGCGAGACCACCGTCCTTACCGTTCTGAAGGAGGACGACTGCAATCAGAAGGATGGATGCAATAATGATAAGGACCAGTAAAAATACAAAGGTGAATGACATATCTTATTACTTTTTATATACTTGTTTCCGACCCCAAGGAGTCAATAAGGGATGCAAAGTAAGCACTTTTTTCCGGAATATCCAAAATCAGACGCGAATAAATGCGTTTTGCCTCCTCCGGACGGCCCTGTTCGGCAAAGATGCGGGCCAGGGTTTCCGTGGCAAAGCGGTCGGCCACGGGGGAGAGCTCGTCGTTGGCGGTGGAGGATTCGGAGCGGATCTGCACCGCAAAACGGGAGAAGATGTTGTCCGAGCCCTTCTTCACATTGTCGTACTGCGCCTGGGAGAAATAGTCGCCTCCCACCACGTGCACGGAATGCTGGGCCGATTCGGTGCTCTCCGTCTCGGCAGCGGCGGGTTCCAGGTACGACGCCAGAAGTTCCCTCAGGTCCTTGTCGGAGTAATCGGCCTGGCGGGAACGCTTCAACAGGTTCACCAGGACACTGCGCTGGGGCAGATACAGGGCCTCGGGGGCATACTGGTCGTCATCCCAGGCGTCCCCCATGCGGGACATCCGGCGGCAAAGCTCCAGCCGGGCGCCGCTGTACCAGGGATACAGGTTGACCACCCCGACCAGTTCGTCCAGGTTGAGGTGGTGAAGGTCTATGCGGGAACTGCCTACCATTGTGCTACGGTTGCGTTGAAAATGTCTTCTACCAGTTTGTCGATGATGGTCTCGCAAAGCCCGGCCTCCACGGCATCCAGCGACATGGTGGCGTCAAAGTCCTCATAGGCGCTGAGGCTCTGGGATACATCGTCTTCGGGGTACTTGTGGTTGGTGAAAGTAATTTTGACGGAGACCGTCAGGCGGTTTTGGGCGGCCTGCTCATCGGCCGTGATGGCCGTGGCCTTGACATCGTAACCGGTCACTTCCACCACCAGTTCCAGGTCTCCATCTTGGTCCACCTGCTCCAGACGGGTGAGTTTGCGGAATTTCTCCTGCAGGGCGTCGGTGAGGTCTCCGGCCAGGCTGGGGTTCACACGCAGGGCCTTGTACTCAACATACGGGATGGTGATGGTGTTCACATCAGGTTGGATGGAAGTTCCTGTGAAAGAGTAAATTCCACAGGATGCGACCAGGAGGATCCCTAAGAGGATGATGGCTGCGCGTTTCATTTCTTTCGGTATTCAGGGGGCAACTTGCGGTACAGGGTACGTTCGCTCATGCCCAGTTCTTCGGCAGCCTTCTTGCGGTTGCCGTGGTATTTCTCCAAAGCCTGGCGGATAAGCTCCTCTTCCGAGCGGCGGACGCTCAGCGAGGGTTCTTCCTCCGGCATTTCGTGGTGTTCCACCCGCACGATGGGACGGCTGGCCTGGAAGTCTTCCTGTCCCTGCCATTCGGCCTCTTCTTCCATGGGGACGACCGGGGGAGCGGGAAGTTCCCGGCGGTCTATGCGGGCCTTGAGGGCGTCCACCTCCTGCTTCAGGTCAAAGATGGCCTTGAAGATGGCCTGGCGCTCTTCGGCCGGGAAAGAAGAAGTCTGGGCCTGGGGGCCTTCGTACAGTATGGGAATGGGCTCTCCCTCTTCCCGGGGCATGAAGGGCAGCAGTTCGGCGGCCGATAATTCAATGCGCTGGAGCGTGGGGGTGACCTTCTGCGACAGCTGGGCCGTGAGCGACTGGGTGAAGCCCTGCAGCTGGCGGATGTTGCCGGGCCAGCGGTACTTCTCCAGCAGGCGGATGGCATCCGGCTTCAGGGAGATCTTGCACATGCCGTTCACCTCCGAGAAGTCCGATGTGAACTTGCGGAACAGCAGGTAAATATCTGATTTACGTTCTCTTAGCGCGGGGACTCTAATTTGGGCGGCGCTCAGGCGGAAGTACAGGTCCTCGCGGAACTTGCCCCGTTTGACGGCCTCGTACAGATGGACATTGGTGGCGGCCACCACGCGCACGTCCGTGTGTTCTACTTTGTTGGAACCCACCTTGCGGTACTCGCCGCTCTGCAGCACGCGCAGCAGCAGGGCCTGGCTCTCCAGCGGCAGCTCCGCAATCTCGTCCAGGAAAAGGGTGCCGCCATCGGCCTCCTCAAAATAGCCCTTGCGGTTTTCCACGGCGCCGGTGAACGAGCCCTTCACGTGGCCGAAGAGTTCCGAGTTAACCAGTTCCTTGGGCAGGGCGCCGCAGTTCACCACGAAGAAGGCGTTCTGCCGGCGGGGGCCGTACTGGTGGATGATGCGCGCCACACTCTCCTTGCCCACGCCGCTTTCTCCCTGAATGAGCACACTCAGGCCGGTGGGGGCAAACTTCACGGCCGTCTCCAGCGCCTCGTTCAGGGCCGGATCGTTGCCGATGATGTCATACTTGTTCTTTAGCACTTGCAAATCCATAGTCTTGCAAAGATACTAAATATTTGGAATAATATCTGCCATTTTGTCAGTTTGTTGCGAGGGGAACAAAGATTGATGAAGGAAGGGCAAAAGGAGATAGAATTATGGAACAGAACAATAGCAACTTTCTGGAACGCTTTGCGATCAACCTCAACGAACGGGCATCGCAGGGCAAGTTGGACCCGGTGATAGGCCGGGACGACGAAATCCGTCGTGTGCTGCAGATTCTGTCTCGGCGCACGAAGAACAATCCCATCCTGGTGGGCGAGCCCGGTGTGGGCAAGACCGCCATCTCTGAAGGCATTGCCCAGAACATCGTGAACGGGCAGGTGCCGGAGAACCTGAAGTCCAAGAAGGTCTACTCCCTGGACATGGGAGCCCTTATCGCGGGCGCTAAATATCAAGGTGAATTTGAAGAACGTCTGAAAGGCGTGGTGAAGGAAGTAGTGGACAGTGCGGGAGAGATTATCCTCTTCATCGACGAAATCCACACCCTGGTGGGTGCAGGCCGCTCTTCCGGTGCCATGGATGCCTCCAACATCCTCAAGCCTGCATTGGCGCGAGGCGAACTGCGCACCATCGGCTCCACCACCCTGGACGAGTATCAGAAGTATTTTGAGGCCGACAAGGCCCTGGAGCGCCGCTTCCAGATGGTGATGGTGGACGAGCCGTCGCCCGCAGAGAGCATCGCCATCCTGCGTGGCCTGAAGGAGCGTTACGAGAACCACCACAAGGTGCGCATCGAGGACGACGCCCTCATTGCCGCCGTCAACCTGAGCCACCGTTACATCACCAGCCGTTTCCTTCCCGACAAGGCCATCGACCTGGTGGACGAGGCCGCTTCGAAGCTGCGTCTGGAGATGAACAGCGTGCCCGAACCCATCGACATTCTGAACTCGCGCATACGCGAACTCGAAATCGAGAAAGAGGCAGTGAAGCGCGAAGGCGTCTCCCTAAAATCGGAAAAGATTGCCTCCGAACTCGCTGCCGCCCGCTCCGAACGCGATGCCCTCGAGGCCCGCTGGAATGCGGAAAAAGACACCCTCAAGCAGCTACAGGATGAGCGTCTGGCCATAGAGCAGGCCGAGAACGAGGCCCGCATTGCAGAACGCTCCGGCGACTATGGAAATGTGGCCGAACTGAGGTACGGCCGCATCGCCCAGGCCCGTCAGCGCATAGCCGAACTGGAGGCAAAGCAGGCCGCGGTGAAGAACCCCATCATGTCGGAGGCCGTCACCGCCGAAGACATAGCCGAAGTGGTGGCCCGCTGGACAGGCATCCCGGTGAACCGTATGCTGGAGAGCGAGAAGGAGAAGCTGCTGCGCATGGAGCAGGAACTGCACAAGCGTGTGGTCGGTCAGGACAAAGCCATCGCCGCCGTCTC
>JAFPGC010000009.1 GCA_017423025.1 Bacteroidales bacterium | reverse complement strand
CACGGGTCTTACCCATTTGTGAAAATTGAGAACCGCCCGGCTCCATTGTCCTTTGTTAAACTTTCTTTATCGGCATAAAATTACTACTTTTGTCGTACAAACCTAGGCGCAGAGAACTACGCTGCAAATCTAAGGTTTGTGTATAAACCATCCATATTATGATCAAGAAACTCTCTCTGATTGCCCTGGCCATCGGCCTTACCTTAAGCGCCGCCGCGCAGGAAGACAACAGCTTTGTCCACGAACAGTCCGACGGCTACCAGTGGCCCACGGACCCGGCCGTCCTGGCCCAGCTGGACCACTGGCAGGACCTCAAATTCGGCGTTCTCATGCACTGGGGCCTGTACAGCGTCCCCGGCATCGTGGAATCCTGGAATATCTGCAACGAAGACTGGATTGTGCGCCCCAAAGGCACTACCTACGAAGGCTACAAGCAGTGGTACTGGGGCCTCTCGAAGGAATTCAACCCGGTGGATTTCAACCCTGAGCAGTGGGCCCGGGTGTTCAAGGACGCCGGCATGAAGTACATGATCTTCACCACCAAACACCACGACGGCTTCTGCCTCTTTGACTCCAAGTACACGGACTTCTCCATCGCTAAGGCGGGTCCCTTCAAAGGCAACCCCAAGGCCGATGCCGCCAAGTACGTCTTCGACGCCTTCCGTGCAGAGGATTTCATGATCGGCGCCTATTTCTCCAAGCCCGACTGGCACTGCGAATGGTTCTGGAACCCCTACTACGCCACCCCGCGCCGCGGTATTAATTATAAGGTAGACATGCACCCCGACTGGTGGCAGAACTACGTGACCTTCACCCAGAACCAGCTCCGCGAACTTACCGGAGGCCGATACGGCCGCATCGACATCCTCTGGCTGGACGGCGGCTGGATCGCCGGCGAACAGGTGGGTCTGGGCGACATCCTGGTGGACGCCCGCAAGGTAAGTCCCGGCCTCATCAGCGTAGACCGCACCATCAAGGGCCCCAACGAGAATTACCAGACTCCCGAGCGCAGCATCCCGGACCGCCAGATCGCCCACCCCTGGGAATCCTGCATCACCCTGGGCAATGACTGGGGCTGGACGCCGCGCCGCCACTACAAGACCGCCCGCCGCGTCATCGATATCCTGGCCGAGATTGTAGCCAAGGGCGGCTGCTTCGTGCTGGGCGTCGGCCCTACCCCTGAGGGCATCATAGAGCCCCAGGCCGAGGTAATCCTCCAGGAGATTGGAGAATGGCTGGGCCGATGCGGAGAAGCCATCTACAACACCCGCATCACCAAGGAGTACAACTGCGGAAAAACCTGGTTCAGCGCCTCCAAGGACGGCAAGACCTGCTATGCCGTCTATGCCCTGGAAGACGGCGAAACCGTCCCCACCACGCTGGAATGGACCGGCAACCTCCCCAAGGGCGGCAAGGTCACCATCCTGAACAACGGTAAAAAAGTAAAGGCCACCATAAAAGGTGACCAGGTAATTCTGAAGCTTCCCAAAAAGATGAAGGACGAGCCCATAGCGCTCAAGTTCAGCCTGTAAACAATAAGGACGGCCCGGTGGGTCGCCCTTCGTTTTTATTTTAGCAAACTCTTCAGGTAGGCTATGACCGTAAGGGCCTCCTGTGCATTTTCCATGGTGTATTTCTTCTCCTTCACATAGGCCTTCAGCTCCGGAGCCTGCAGGGGGAAAGCCGCATACAGCTCCTTGAGGCGTTTGACCTTGTATTCCTTTCTGTCGACATAGAAGAAATACGTATTGTCGCTCTTCCGCTGCCATACTTCTACGGAAGCGCCGTCCCCGTCCTCGGAATAGCGATTCCAGTCTGTAACCGGGAAAGGCGTGGCGGGCGTGAACTCATAGGAGTGCAGGACCTCCACCTTGGCCTGGGTGGTGAAGCCCAGGGCGCCCTTGGAGCCTTTGTTTACGTTCTTGAACTTCCAGTTCACGTAAACCGTGTCGTTCTGCCAGGCCATCTGTTCGCACAAAAGGCCGTCTTTCATCACAAACTTAAGCCCGTTGACCTTGAGGGTATCAATCATGGACGCATTGGTAAGCTCCATAAGCGTCTCCCCCTGGTAATAAAAGATGCGCTGCCCCAAAGCATCGATGTTCATGAGCACCCTCTCCGGACGGGGGTATCCTTTAAACGTGATCTCTCCGGGCTTGAATTCGGAGAAAAGATAAAAGCGCTGCTGGGCCAGAAGGGAGAATCCCGTCAAGGCCGATAGAAGTATAACTGTTAAGAAACGTCTCATAGCAAGGATGTTAAAATGGCGCCGTCCCAAGGGCGGCGCCATAATGCATTCAAAAATCAGGCCGATATTACTTGCCTTCGCCCCACTGAGGAGCGTTCTTGTCCTGCCACAGGCGCTCGGTGTTGAGCACGGTGGTGGTGGTGAAGCCGGTACCGGACTGGTTGGAGCCCAGCGTGAAGCCCTGTTCCTTCAGGTTGGCCAGACGGATATCGTGCATGATATCGGTCGGGAGGGGCTCGGTGAACTCGAAGCGACGAGGGATAGCGGTGCGCTGGAACTTGGCGAACTCCGTGAAAGGAAGGAGCTTGGAACCCACCTTCGGATAACCGGAACGGCGGGAAGTCACGAACATCTCGTTGGGCATCATGGTGAAGTTCATCAGCTGCTGCAGATAGATCTTCTCCATAGAACCGTCCCACTTCACGGCATCGGTAGCAAGCATGGCGGTGATTTCACCATCCTTCAGTTCGATGCTGGCCTCAAGCGGATCGTAGTCGTAGGTCTTGCCATAGTAAGGGATCTTGTTCTTACCGGCAACGTAGTCCCACTCCCTGACGGAGAGTTCTACACCTCTCTCATAATAGTTCTTGGCGTTTCCGCTGATGGCACCCAGGTTGGCGAGCTCGGCCAGGTACAGGTTGGTCTCACCGGCACCCAGGTACAGACCCCACCAGGGAACATCTTCAGTGTCCTGTTTCACAGGGCCACCGGGGATGGTAGGCAGGGTGAAGTCCACGCGGCCGCGGATCATCTCCTCGTTCACGCCGGAGAACAGGCTGTAAGACTTGTTGGCGTCGTCCTTGGTGAGCTGGTAACGGTTGGCATAGTCGAAGTAGATGCCCTTCAGAGCATAATACTCATCAGACATTTCCCAAACGACGGGACGTCCCTGATAGCGGCACCAGGGCTCACCCACCTTGTAGGCCTCGAAGTTGCCATCCTCGTCCAGGATGATGTTGTCCTGCACGAAAGGAGGGAGGTCGCCATACTTATCTTCGTCGATGAACTCCTGGATGATCTTGGAGTTGAAGCCGTTCTTGGTGTAGAAGAAGCGGACGCGAGGGTCGAGGCCTTCCACCATGAAGTCGATGACTTTCTCATTACTTCCGGAGATATAGCCGTTGAGGCTGTTGCCGGTCTGGTAGGCGAGGTCGCCACCGGTGGAAGCATCGGCCTTGTGGAAGATGAAGGCATCCTCGATGCTGTCGATGTAACCGGCGCTGTTGCTCAGGACGCCCTGGGCAATCTGGCCAGCCTTGGCAGAGTCGTTGTTGTACAGACGCACAGCGATCTTCAGCTTGAGGGTGTTGGCCAGCTTGGCCCACTTGGTGAGGTTACCATTGAAGATGATATCCTGCTTACCCACGACCACCTGGGTGTCATCCTGGAAAATGCGGATATAGTCGTCCAGTTCGGTCACGAAGAGGCCGTACAGACTTTCTACCTTGTCGTACTTCGGGGTCAGGGCACCGCCGTTGCGGTACTCGGCAGCCTCGGTGTACTGGATGTCACCGTTGATATCGATGGCATAGAGGGCTCCGTAGATAGCCAGGACACCGCACATGGCACCATAAGCCTGAGACTCCGGATGGTCATAAGTCTCGATGTACTTTTTGATCTGATTCCGGTAGCTGAGCATATTGATGTAGGCCGTCTGGCGGTTCACGCCGGTAGGCATCACATAGGTAAGCTCGGAGAAGATACCGGTGGTACCCATCTGGCTCCAAGCCGCAAAAACTGCCTGGTTGTAGAACCAGAAGGTATAGTCGTTGGTCTCGAACGCAGCCTCGGCAGCGGTGAGCAGGAAGGAAGGTTCCTCCAAGGTCACGGCAGACGGTTTCTGGTTGAGCTCGGCAAACTGTTTACGGCAAGAAGTGAAGCCAACGACCGCGAGCAGAGACAATGCTATGAATAATTTATTTGCTTTCATGGTTGTTGCCTTTTTAGAATCTAGCGTTGAGGGTGAAGGTGAAGTACGTAGTCACGCCCTGCATGTTACGGATACGGAACTCGGAGGCGGAGGTACCGCGGACAGATTCCGGATTCTCGTGGTTGGGCATGGTATTGAGGAGGTAACCCAGGTTGTGGGCGTTGGCCTGCAGGGTGATACCCTGGCACTTGATGGCGTTGGCCCACTTGTCGGGAATAGACCAGGCGATGGAAACATCACGGAAGGCGATGTAGCTGAGCTTGGTGTACCAGTTGTCGTTGATGACGCCCTGGCCCCAGCTGTTAGCGCGGTACATGTAGGAGGAAGCGTGGCTGGGATCAACAGCACCCTGCTTATAGGCCTCTTCATAGGTTACACCGTTAGGGGTAACAGTACCGGTGATGTCCTTACCAACCTCTTTGACAGAGCCGTCGGGCTGAGGGATCTTGGTACCATTGGTGAAGATACCGTTGGGAATCACACCGTCGTCATAGGTGAGGCCGTCCCAGCGGGAGGTGTAGGTGATACCGCCGTGAGCGGCGTCGGCACCCTTGAGGGAAGTGGCCAGGTAACCGTATGCGGTACCGTAGTGGGAAGGATAGGAAGCGACATAGCCACCGAAGCGGGCGTCGAAGGAGGCGCGGAGGGTGACTCTCTTCCAGCGGATGCCGGTGTTGATGGAGCCGAGGAAGTCGGGAACGGAGTTACCCACTTCTTCCACCTTACCGTTACGCTGATACCAGACGGTACCCTGGGAGGTGTTCCAGTTGGTGAGCACGGGCAGACCGGAACCGCCGGTGATGTTGCCGTTATCATCGTAGGTGTAATCCTTCAGGGGAGCCTTATCGGACATGAGGATACCATAAGTACCACCCACCTTGGCGACGGAACCGATACGGTAGTTACCATAGTCGGGGTCACCCTGCAGCTTGATGTAGCTGGCTACCATGTCACTGAGTTCCACGATCTTGGACCAGTTCTTGGTGAAGGTGAAGTTCAAATCCCAGCTGAAGTCGCGGGTCTCTACGGGAATGGTATTCAGGGCGAGCTCGATACCCATGTTCTGGATGTTACCGGCGTTGATGTAGGCGCTGGAAACACCGGAAGCGGAAGGCAGGCTCACGCTCATGATCTGGTTGCGGGTATTCTCCTTGTAGAAGGTGAGGTCGGCACCGATGCGATTGGCGAACATTCTGTAGTCCACACCGATTTCCCAGGAGGTCTTGCGCTCGGGCTTGAGGTTCTGGTCGTAGATGGTGGTGGGAATGGTCATGCGGCTCACGGCAGTCTCATTGTGATTGAAGTTGCTCACGGAGTAAGCCGAGTTGATGTTGTACGGATCGGTATCGTTACCAACCTGGGCAAGGGAAGCGCGGACCTTGAAGAAGGAGATGCTCTTAGGCAGGTTGAAGGTCTCATGCAGCAGCCAGGAGGCGCTGACGGACGGGTAGAAGTAGGAGTAGTTACCGTGACCATCGGCATAGACGAGGGCGGAAGTCCAGTCGTTACGGCCGGTGATTTCGAGGAACAGCTGATCGCGGAAGGAAGCGGTGGCCTGGGCTACCAGGGACAGCATGGTCTTGGTGCCGCGGATTTCACCACCACCGTTCACGGTGTTCTTGGAGTTGCCCAGGAAGTAACGGTTGGGCACCACCAGACCGCCGTTGGTCTCGGCAGAGGTTGCGAATACGTAGTTGTTGAAATATTCAGCACGGAGGAAGCCGCCGATCTGCCAGTCTTCACCTGCCTTGAAGTCGAAGATGAAGTTGGTGTTCACGTTGGTCTGCTCCTGGGTGGTCTGGGCAAGGCCATAGTAACCGCCGCCGCCGGAATTGGCATAACCGGAGTCGGGCTGCTTGGTCTCCTTGCGGGTGTAGTAGTAGTTGAAGCTGCCGTCGGTGACCCACTTGAGCCAAGGGGCGAACTGGACGGTGAGTTTCAGGTTGGGACGGACTACGGTTTCCTTCTGACGGACGTCGTTCTCCCAGATGTTCCACCAGATGCTGCGGCCGGGGATGGAACCCCACTTGTCACCGTAGGACGTCTGGGCAATACCGCCGTGGTCTCCCTTATACTTGTCGCGCAGGAACTTGGCGTCATAGGTACGATCCCAAGTTCCGTCGATGAAGTATTCACCGATGTTGGGCTGAGCATTATGGGGCTCGGAGATGGTGAAGTTCACGGAACCTTCCAGCTCGATGGCCTTGTTCAGCTTGTGGGAAGCCTTCAGCAAGGTGCTGAAACGGTTGAAGCTGTTGTTCGGGAGGGTACCCTTGGAATACTTCTCGGAAATGGAAGCGTAGATGGAGCTCTTGTCGTTACCACCGGAAACGGTGAGGTTGGTATTGGTGTTGAAGCCCACGTTGTAAGCGTCCACGAAGTTGTTGGCCTTGGCCTCGTAGGGACGGATGGTACCGTCGTACCACTCCATGTTCTTGACGGCGCCGAAAGGCAGACCGAAGGCGAGGCCGTATACACCATAAACATCATACACTTTCTTGAGGGAGAACACGTCGGTGGTGCCGTCCATCCAGATGTTCGGATGGTGGATGTCCCACTGGGTGGTTTCCTCGTACTGACCGTAACCGGCGAAGTAACCTTCACCGTATACATTCTGGAAGTCAGGACCGGAAGTGACCTTGTCGAAGCCGATGGTCTGGGTGAAGCTTACGCCCAGGCCGCGGGTGCCACGGCCGCTCTTGGTGGTGATGATGATAGCACCATTCAGACCGCGGGAACCGTACAGGGCGGTAGCGGCAGCACCTTTCAGCACGGAAACGGACTCGAAGTCGTCCGGGTTCAGGTTCTTCAGCTGGTTACCATAGTCCAGGTTGCTGGCATCCCAGTCGGCGGAAGGGTCCACCACGTCGTTGTCCAGGATGATACCGTCCACGACGAAGATAGGCTGGTTGTTCTTACCCAGGGTGGAAGCACCACGGATGAGAATCTTGTTGCGGCCGAACATACCACCATCGGAGGCGTTGATTTCAACACCGGCAACCTTACCCTGCAGGGCAGAGACGGGGTTGATGAGGTTGGGGTTCAGCTCTTCGCTCTTGATCTCGGTCATGGCGTAACCCAGGGCCTTGGTGGCACGCTTGATACCCAGAGCAGTAACTACCGTGCCTTCCAGCATTTCGGTGTCTTCTGCCAGGACCACATTCACGGGGCCACTGTTCCAGGTGATTTCCTGGTTGGCATAACCGATGCAGGAGAACACCAGGACATCCCCGCGCTTAACGCCGGGAAGGGTGAAGGTACCGTCGAAGTTGACGGTAGCACCGTTCTGGGTTCCTTTAACCTGCACTGCTGCGCCGATGACAGGTTCACCGGCCGCATCTTTCACAGTACCAGTGACCGTGCTCTGGGCAAAAGCCGAAAGGCTCGTCGCCAACAGGGCCACAATCATGGTAACTCTTAAAAAGAGATTTTTCATGTGCGTTTGGTTTTAAGTTAATAATGTGTTTTTGGATAGGTTTAGTATCTTTGCAGATGCCTTATTTATTAAAAAATAAGCACGTGTTTTTAAACAAATTAAGTATAATAAGATTAAAATAATGACAAATATAGGAAATTATTTTCTAATAACAAGTTATACTGCCCCTTTCACTATTATTCTATCATAAATTCCGCAAAAGAAAGTGGGTCACACGCATAATTCCGTGGACATGCTTTCAATTAACTTGCGCATTAGGTGAGCCTCTGGTAAGGATTGCAGAATGAGTACTCCCCGACACTTGATATTCTCGCACAAAAACCGTATTATTGCTCTTTGTTATCGCATTCATATGCCGACCTTCATCGCATATAGTATTATCGCTAAAACTCTTCCCGTATTGAGGGGGGGGGTATAACCGTCTTTTAATCAATAGCTTACACAACAATGGTCGCGACCTTCGAGAGAAGTGCCGCTGCTTTTCGTATGCCCATGCGTCAACTCGAATCTAATCATATTAATACATAAGCTTATGGAAACAAAACACAAAGATCTTTATGATGCTCCCTCGACAAGAGTTTTCGAGGTGAAGATTGAAGGCGTTATTTGCCAGAGCGGTCCTTTAAACAACGAAGGCGCGGCATTTGATGACTATCAGGACGGAATCTTCACTTGGTAATCTCCGGTGCAAGTTATTAACCCTAATAATGAAAATGACAATGAAGAAATATATCTTTATAGCTGTGGCAGGGATACTTGCACTCAGCGCTTGCTCAAAAATCGACGACACACAGAACGCTCCCAGACAGATGACTTTCACTGCCGGATACAATGAAGGCGCACAGACGCGCGCCACGCTGAACGGTAGCACCAAGAAGGTCAGCTTCGATGCCAACGACAAAATCAGCATCCTCAGTGCCAAGAACACGAACACGCAGTTCACCACCTCGGCGGGCGGCGCATCGGCCGACTTCACAGGCACGGCTACGGACGACTCGAAGTTCTATGCCGTCTATCCCTACACCGTAGGCCTGACCCTCAGCGGCGACGTCATCTCGGGCATCGTGATTCCCACGAGCCAGTGGAACAGCGGTTGGAATTCGAAAGATGACTTTTCAGGCTGGGACCCGAAGGCTCCCATCGCCTATGCCACCACCACAGGCTCTTCACTTACATTCCATAACGCATGCGCCATTCTGAAAGTCACATTCCCCGAAACAGCTATGTATGGTCGTTTTACGATATCTGCCAACGAACCATTGGCAGGAACTTTCAGCCTCGATACTTCAACAGGTACACTGACCCCGACGTCGGGAATCACAACTGTTACTGTGGGTGATCCTAGTAATATTTATAGTGGCATTTGCACTGACTCTAGTGGAAAAACCGTATATGTAGCCATTGCCCCAGGCACTTATACAGGCTTCAATCTTCACATATATAATGAAGATGATGATGAGAAAAGTATAACGAAAAGTACCAGCGTCACCTTCGAGGCCGGAAAGATATATGACTTGGGATCATATGATTTATTTGATTTTAGACGTTTATAATGGTCATAAGTGATCTATAGACTCGAAGAGGCAATACTCTCAGGGGAAATAACCCCGCGTGAGGCGTGAGAAACAACCCTCGTCAACAATAGCGCAAAAGCGGTCTTCGGGCCGCTTTTGCTGTTCATAAGCGCCAATCAACATGGACAAAGACACATCACAACTTCAACTCTATCAGCACTTTCTTAGCTTCTTTATGCCGGAGGGTATCCTGGACTTCTTCGAACCCGTATGGATGGAGACACAGTCCCTGGACTCACGTGAGAGCAAGAAGGACATCCTGTACAGTTCTTCCCTTCACATCTACCTGGATGAACGGGACAATCGGCCCGATGACCTGCAAGAATTGCGTCCTAACGGCTTCACGGAGGAGACGGTCATCTCGGACTTCCCGGTCCGGGACAGGAAGGCCGTCCTCCATGTGCGTCGCCGCCGATGGCTGACTCCGGAGGGAAAGAACGTGGTGTTGAACGTATATCCGCTGGCCGCCACCGGCACCCGCTACTGCGCCGAGTTCGCGGCTTTTTTAAAAGATAGTCTTGGATACGACGCCGGTGACGGCACGCTCCCTTGGTAAGTTCTTTTTCTCGGATGGAGACACCCTTGAGCGTTGCTACAAGGACTCGCTGAGCGGGTTCCGGGAGTGGTATCAACTGGAGCACGCTTCCGACTGGGTTCTGATTGAGGAGAACATCGGCGAGCACCTGAGTATTGACGAGACCTCATTGCAGGATGACCTGTTCACCTTCCTGTCCAACAAGGAGGGCCACTGCAAGAAGGGGTCGATTGTGGCCGCCGTCCGCGGCACCAAGGCCCAGGACGTTGTGGAAGTCCTGCTCAAGATACCGGAAGAGCAGCGCCTGAAGGTCAAGGAAGTGACCATGGACCTGTCCGAGAGCATGGCTGATATCGTGACGCAGGCATTTCCAAATGCGACCATTGTCCTGGACTGCTTCCACATCATGAGGCGCTGCAATGACGCCATCGAAGAGATGCGCCTCCGCTGCAAGCGCGAAGCCCAGGCCAAGGTCCGCAAGGAGAAAAGTGAGTTCAGGAAGCGCCAGAAGCGCAATGCGGTCCATCGCCGATGGTATCGCATTGCGCATCCCAAGAAGTACAAAGGCAAGACCAGAGGCCGCAAGCCGGCCCGCAAGAACGAGAAGTTCAGACCTACGGTGCTAAGCACGGGAGATACGCTGGTGGAACTGCTTACCCGTTGCAGATGCGCACTTACACAAACGCCGGACAAGTGGAGCGAACGGACCAAGGAGCGGATGGACCTGCTCTTTACAAAGTTTCCCAAGATAAAGGAATCCTATGAGATTGTGAATAAACTCAGAGCCATCTTCCGGAGCACATCTCTTGACAGGGAGGCTGCCCGCGTGAAGTTACATGGCTGGTACAAGGCCGTCAACCGCTGCACCATCCGTGAAATCAAATCGGCCCGCGACGCCATCAAATCCAGGGAGGACAAGGTACTGAACTACTTCATTGAGCGGTCCACAAATGCTTCTGCCGAGTCGCTCAACTCCAAGATGAAAGGCTTTCGGGCTCGGCTGAGAGGGGTATCAGATCTGCCGTTCTTCATGTACAGATTATGTCAAATCTTTGGATGACTTGCCACGGAACCTTGCGGGTGAGCCGTTGTAAGTGACGTGAGTTGACGACTGATATTTGCTCATAATTGTCTGATTTTCTTTTGTTTTTATCAGGGAATTTGAGTAAATTTGGGATATGCTGAGGGCGTACAAATATCGTCTCTACCCGACTTCGGGACAGGCCGAGTTCTTTGCCAAGAGTTTCGGTTGTTGCCGTGTTGCATATAATCGCACCCTGGACTATATGTCCATGTTTTGGATTGGTGGCGGAAACAGTGTCTCCCGATTTGCAGCCCAGGCACAACTTGTGATGTTGAAGGAGGTTTATCCTTGGATTGGTGAAGTTAACTCCCAGTCTTTGCAATATGCCATCAAGCAGTGTGCGGATGCTTTCAGGAACTGGTGGGAGCACCGTGCGGACCATCCTGTTCCGAAGCGTAAGGATGCCAGGCAGTCGTTTCACAACCCCCAGCACTGCAGTGTTGACTGGAAGCACGGAACGATCTCCGTTCCCAAGTGCAAGGATATAAAGGCCGTGCTGCACCGTTCGTTTTACGGTACGGTCAAAGATATTACCATCAGCAAGGAGTCCGGAGACAGGTACTATGCGTCCGTTCTTGTCGATACGGCCATTCGGGAACTGGAATGTGACACCGTTGTTGACGATAAGACGAGTATTGGCATAGACCTGAATTGCGGCGATATTGTCTGTTCCGACGGCCGGCGTTACACCAATCCGAAGGCTTTGTTGAAGGCCGAGAGACGTCTTCGTCGCCAGCAGCGCATCCTTTCCAGAAGACAATCCGGCTCTAAGAATAGAGCCAAACAGAAACATATAGTCTCTAAATGCCATGCGAAGGTCAGGGATACGCGCCATGACTTTCTGCACAAGGTCACGCATGAACTCACGCACGATAGCCAAGTGCGTACGATATTCATCGAAGATCTGAACGTAAAGGGCATGTGGCGCAATCATCACTTGGCCAAGTCGGTAAGCGACGCGGCGTTCGGAGAGTTTGTCCGTCAACTGACGTACAAAGGTCAGTGGTATGGTGTGAACGTCGTCAAGATTGACCGCTGGGATCCATCCTCGAAGACCTGCTCCGTGTGCGGACAGATCAATCGCGGACTGAAACTCAGCCAGCGGGATTGGACTTGTGTTTGTTGCGGTACCCATCATGACCGTGATTATAATGCGTCTGTAAATATCAAATCGTTTGGCCTCATGGCCCTACCGCCGGATAGGCGGGAAGTCAAGTCTGTGGACTGTCCTCCTGTGGACGAACGACGTTCTGAGAACGCCCTAAGAAGCAGTGACAGGATGAACCAGGAAAAGTTCCGTGGTGTCACGGATGCTCCCGTTCTTTAGACGGGAGAGTATCACTTATCTTTGTTTCACTAGTATTTGGTTACCCATGAACGCCCGTGTTATCATAATCTCTTTCTTGGTTTTGAGCAATCTATATACTCTGGATGCTCAGAAACATGACCTTGATCATGGTGATTATGACCAAGCTGTTTCGGTCGCGATTAACAACCTGGTCCGTCATGAAAAGCGTTTCTTGTCCAAATCTGAGGTTTTTGACATACGCATCGACACTGCCCAGAATATGCTTTGCGTTTCAGCAAAGACCGGTTATGGCAGCCAAAACGGATTCTTTGCAATGGTCAGTCCCCAAGACACCACCGTGAAGCCAATTTGGAATGAAGACAAACTGATTTGGGCCTCGCCTGTTTGTAAAGATACTATAATTGTTTGTGACGACTGCTATTCCGAGGATTATCAGATTACTTATTCTCCAAAAGACGTACAGGTCGATTACCGGGATGTTCCCAACCGGATGGTTATTCTGTCCGATAAACGATTTGTCTGGCGTGATGAAGCATTCCCTGATTCAAAAGAAATCATAGACAGTCTGGTAGCGTTGGGGCGCATTGAATATTTGGTGCGAGAGAATAGTCTAAGCTGGTTCGTTATCGACGATGGAGAAGAGGTGATTTGTTATGACTTGGAATCGCTGACACAGGGGAAGGTCAAGAAGTATCACGACTATGGCCTTTGGGGTAAGGGATTTCGGGCCCGGTTTCGTATGGGGTGGTATAAGTTATGGCATCATCACATATGAATATGGTCCCATTGCCCACATAAAACTCCTTGTGGGCGGGAGTTTTTGCTTCTTTTTTTGTACATTTGCGTGACATGTCAATGAAGGAGTGCATACAGGGTTTTTCGGTCAATCTGTTTTGGGATGTTGACAAAGACAGTATTGACCTGGTTCAAAATGCGCCTTATGTGATTCAGCGAGTGCTGGAATATGGTAAGATTGGAGACTGGAAGCTCTTGCTGGATTACTATGGAATGGAGAGAATTGTTAGTATTACCAAGAATCTTCGGTCCCTGGAGCCTCGCGCGCTTGCCTTCGTAAGTACCGTTTCCCGTACACCTCAAGAGCAGTTCCGATGCTACAATACAAGACAATCGAACCCGGAACACTGCAACTTCTAAAATCGCTGCAGGCTCTTCCGTTGCTACAAGGTCTTCGCCTTGTAGGTGGCACTGCACTGGCTTTGCAATTGGGACATCGTAAATCCGTGGATTTGGATTTGTTTGGGGATTTTTCTGCGGAAGGAATTGAAATCAGAGATACCCTTGAAGAGCAATTCTCCGTTTCCGTTATCAAAGAATCCAAGAATATCAAGATTTATCAAGTCGATGGAATTAAGGTAGACCTGGTCAACTACAGCCGGTATCCATGGATTGATAATCCCATTGAAGAAGATGGCATTACCCTGGCAGGCATAAAGGATATTGCTGCCATGAAAGTTGCGGCAATCATCGGCCGTGGCACCAAGAAGGATTTCATAGATATGAATCGGCTTCTGCAAATCTATTCTTTGAAGGAAATCCTGGACATGTATATGCAGAAGTATCCGGACGGCTCACTGTTCATTGCCATGAAGAGTCTTTCATACTTTGAAGACGCAGAGTCCGATCCCATGCCATTCATGTTTGACGAAATAGATTGGGGCGTTGTTAAGGCCAGTATCCGCGAAGCAATTGCAGGTATCTGAATACCAAACTGATAGACCGACATAAGGTCTTCAAAATTGGTTAGAAATTCGTTAACAACCCCGCACAAAAGCTTGCCTGGCTATTGCCAGGCGCTTTTCGTTTTCGGGTGAAGGGACGTCGCAGGTCCGGGCACGGAGCGTACAACTACGCCGCCCTGACGGCCGCCGGCTACAACGTGGTGGGCGTCAGCAAAGACAGCGCGAAATCGCACACAGGCTTCCGCGCCAGGTACGAACTGCCCTTCCGCCTGCTGGCGGACACCACCATGCAAATGCTGCAGGACTTCGGCGCCTGGGGCGAGAAGAAGATGTACGGCAAGACGACCATGGGCACGCTCCGCCGCACCTTCATCTTCGACGAAAACGGCATCCTGGAGCGCATCATCGAAAAGGTGGACACCAAAAACGCCGCCGGACAGATCTTGTCCCGGGCACAGGAAGCCCTGTAGATTCTCCTTTCGAACTACGTGGTAATCAAGACGCTGTAACGTTTTTCGACGCTGCGGCGTCTTCTATTTTTGCCACAAAATCCTAATTCTACGCTGCTCTATTGCATATTTCGGGGATTTTTCCGAAATTTGCTCTCCGTTAGTTTAGTTAGTGTAAAAAATGAAAAATTTCTCTCCAAACTCTACCCCCCGTATACCCTACGAGGCCCCGTCTGTCGAGGTCCTCGAGCTGAAGTATGAAGGCATTGTCTGTGCCAGTGGAGAGGTCCCTGATATGGAACACGGCTGGGATTTGGACTTTTAACCTATTGAAAAACTGCAAGATGAAACGCATCCTAACGAGTGTTTTAATGACGGCCTGCGCGGCCGTGCTGATGAGTAGCTGCCAGAAGACGCCGGTCGAAAAGAAGGCAGGCGTCCCGATGACGATCCAGGCGTCCGTCTCCGCTCCGGTGGGCACGAAGACGCTTTATGAATACGACACGGAAGACAGGACGCTGAAGGGGTCCTGGGACTCGGAAGAGTCCATCACGGTGGTCTCTTTCGGCAAGGACGGCATCACGGCCGTCGATACCTTCACTTCTACCGGGGAGGCCGGCCGCAAGAAGGCGGAATTCTCCGGTACCTGGACCGGAAACGAAGGGGACAAGGTCATCTGCCTGTATCCGTCCTTGGACACGTACGCGGGCAATTCGATCTTCGATGGCGTGAGGCTGTACTCTCCGACCATTTATATGAGGAGTCTTTCGACCGCTTCGGGCGCCCTGCAGCACGATGATCCGTCTTCTGTCTCCGACGTCGACCTGATGCTGGGCGAGGTAACGATTGAAGGCGACGTCGCCCACGTGAACATGCAGCACCAGCTCGCCGTATTCCGCATCGAGGTGACTCTCAGGAACTTCCCGTACGAGGCGCCTCCCGGTTCTCCTTTCGACCAGGCGCGGATCAATTCCATCCGCATCAAGTGCGTGGATCCCGACTCGGACGAAGAGGAAGAGTGGGGTGTGAACGGTGACCCGGTCTTCGTCCGGTTCTCCGGCCTGGATGTGACCACCGGAAGCTACACGGGGGAACCCTTTACGATTGAGCGGGGACCGCTAGACTATTACCTGCTCGATAGCGGCAATAACAGCGACCTCACGCTGATGGAAGAGGATGTGGTCGAAAAGACCTTTTTCGTGCCCGTCCGCTTCGACAAGGATCTCGAGGCGGGATATGAACTCTGTCTCCAGTTCGGCGGCAACTATTACGACGATGAGGAGGAACGCCGGAATAGTGTCACCGTGTTCCCCGGCTGTGACATGCGGAAGACGATCACGAGCAGGCTCCCGCTTGAAAATGGTAAAATCTACGGCTTCAGGGTAACCATATAGGCTTATATCCTGTCTGAAGTCCTTTTGGATTACATTTGCGGCTAACTCTACGCTGCGATATAAACTCTTTTTATATCACAACAATCCCGGCCATATTTTTAGTGGACACTAATGAAAAAATACCATCTTGCTTATGGACAATACTCAGATCCAGTCACAGTATCCCGCTCCAAAGTGTGAGGTGTTTGAAGTCGAGCTCGAGGACTTCATGAAGCAGACCTCCTATCACTACATGGGGGCTCCGGAATACGGCTGTCATCGCAGCCACTGGACTTTTCTTTGTGCGAGAACAGATTTTTGAACCCGTACTTAGCTGCGTAAACAACAGCAGAAATAGTTCCGACAGCCAACACACATGCACAAAGGTCTTTTCGAGAGCATTTAGAGTGGGCAAAACACCGCCACCAATCCCGATACGACCGGGATTACGAACTGCATATCGTTTGGGAGAACGAATTGGCTTAGTGTTATTGATGATGATAGATAGAAAAACACTTATTTACTATCTATCTGTAGACCAAATAGATAAACAGACCAAAAATCGTCAAAATTGGTTAGAAATTTGTTAACAACCCCGCACAAAAGAGAGCCGACTGGCTCTCTTTTGTGCTATATATCGTTTCACTAACTGGGGGACTAATCCCCCAGCCCCCCTGCGTCGCTTCGCTCCAAAGTCCTTCGATTCAGCGTTGGCCGGGCTTTTGCGTGCTTGGGCGAAGGGACTCAGTGTTGGCAAGGCGCCTTCGTTATGTACGGCTATGACCGGGCATCTCGTGCAGGCTAAGCGAGAAGGAGTGTTTTTACTAAGTAGCTAATATTCAGCATGTTGTGTGTTTTACTCCGGGCTATTTCGCCGGGAGCAAAACGCACAAGTGATTTATTATCAAGGAATTACGATTTACGGGGTCACTTGAGGAGAATTCAAACTTTTATTTGTAGATTTGTACTATCCTTCACGGAAGGGGTAATGAAAAAAGCCATCATACTGTGCATTTTTGCCGCGCTTACATTCGGGTGCAGGCCGATGGACACTCCTGCCCCGACGCAGGAGAAGCCACAGGACAAACAGGACGAGCCAGGTAAGCCCGATGAACCAGACAAGCCGGACACCCCGGACACTCCGGATCCCTTTGAAAGCGCCGCGGAAGCAGTCCTCAATATGGGCGCCGGCTGGAACCTTGGCAACACCTTGGATTCAAACAGCGGAGACACCAACAATATGTGGATAGAGGCCTGGACCTCCCGCACACCAAAGGATTACGAAACCTCCTGGGGGCAGCCGGAGACCACCCGAGAACTTATCCATATGTTCAAGGAAGCCGGTTTTGGGGTAATCCGCGTGCCCGTAACCTGGTATCCCCATATGGGCACGATCACGCTCCACGACCAGAACAAATGGAATCCCGCCACGTGGACGGGTACAACTGTGGACCCCGTGTGGATGGCCCGCGTGAAGGAAGTTGTGGACTATGTGATAGACCAAGGGATGTACTGCATCCTCAACGTCCACCACGACACAGGATCCGCTTCCACGGCGTGGCTGAGGGCCTCAGAAGCAGGTTTCAACGCCGCAAAGGACCGCTACGAGGTCCTGTGGCAGCAGATTGCCATCACATTCAAGG
>JAFPGC010000071.1 GCA_017423025.1 Bacteroidales bacterium | reverse complement strand
CGAGAGTCCTACCTCCGAACTCCCGGGCGAGGCGGCGGCAGGAGAGCGGCCCCCTTCAAGGACCTCCGGCCTCCAGGCCCGTCAGGGGGCCGCGCACTTTGCGCTCGCTCTATCCACCGGCATCGAGACGCCAGCCCCGCTCCCGTAGTCGTCTCCTCCGCAAGCTCCGGAGACCACTACGTCCGCTCCGTTCTTCGAATTATCAGTAGGGAAGTGTTCGAGGGCGCAAAGTGCCGCCACGCAAAGCCGTTGTGCAACGCGCACAACATCTCCCGCATTCAGCGTCAGTGCTGTGCGAGCATCCTGCCGCCTTAGGCAGCTCCGCTGCTGGGTCGTTCCGTGCCGTGACTCCTCTTCCTCCGCAGGCTCCGTCAGAAGAGTCCCGTCCCTCCACTCCGCGGTAAGCCTTCGGCTTGGTCATACCCGGCCGCTATTCCTCCACACCTCTGCCGGGGTAAACCCCGCCAGAAGTGTTCCGGGCAGCCGGGAGGCAGCCGTTCCGGCTGCTGGCGCAGACAAAGTCCGGATAAACCGGCCTTAGACTGCGCCGGTGGGGTAGTGCCAGGCTTCGCCACGAACCTCACACCTTCGATCCAGCAGTGGGCCGTCCCGGCCCAGGCCGGTGAGGCCGTCTGCCTTCCCCTCGATGTCGGTCTCTTCCGCTCCGCCGTCGGGCCGCACAGCGTCCCGCCGATGCATCCGCTCCAGAGCCCGTCATCCCCATCGCACCAGACCGCCTCCCCGGCCACGCTCCACTCGCTTCGCTCGTTCCGCGCCCTTGGTCACTGGGAGACTCTAAGCCGGGCTTCCGCCCGAGCCGCATCAAGAATGAGAACGACATCACACGCATCACCGACCCGCCTTAGAGACTCCCAGCAACCAAGGCCTACACACAACTCACGCCCCAACCTAATCAAAACCTCGACCACCATCACCCGCCCGGACGACCGAAAAGGGGTATAAATATATATCAAAGGAAGCAGCGGCTACCGCCGCTGCGGGGTGTAATGAAAGGTGGTAGAATCAGCAATTCGTCGTATTGTTGCGGTTTCCTTATATCGCTGTAAATTAATTTGTTAATGTCGCTTATTTTAAGTATATTGTAGCTGCTTTTGATGGCAAGTGAACAATACTTCCTTTGATGTCCTTGGAAGCTATTGCCCTGCCCAAGAGTTGTAAACGCCGGCCCCTCACCCTGTAACCCTGATGTATTATGCCCAGGTATATTCCATCTATGCCATTCGAGGACTGCTACGGCTCAGTCGGCGACCTAACTTACTATCACCGGGACGGCAAATGCTACTATAGAAAGCGCTCTGCACCGGTATTTCCTGGCACCCTGCTTCAGATGGAGCATCAAGAGGTGCATCTTCGTGCTCTGGCGGCGTGGAGAGAGCTACCCTGGGACACACAGAAGCTGTGGAACAAGTATGCCCGTCCGGTAATCAGTCATAAGCCACCCTTCGACAACAAAGGTGGTATCAGTGGCCAGAATTTGTTCGTGTCCTCATACCACGGCTTTGCCCGGCTCGGAGATGAGCACGTACCTGATCCTATGCCCTGGGAGGGATTTCCTCCGTATGCACTGCAGAGCATCAGTGGCGTGATGGTGGAGGAAGATGTCCTGATGCTCGATTTCAATGTATGGCTGGACGAATACGCAGAGGATGATCGGTACCATATTCTGGCGCGTATACAGCTGGCCAAACCTGGAGGTGGCCGGAATGTCGGCAAGATGCGCACCTTCCTGGCGTTGATGCCATGCCGTGCAGGGGAGTCCCTTACTGGTTTTGGTCTCGTAAACTACATTGATATTTGGGGTTTGGATCTTCCTGCATATACAGTTCACATTCGTCATGTCTTACTGGATCGTCGCTCAGGATACCGGAGCCAATACATACAGAATACCTTCGATATAGTCCTCCCTTAAAGGGGAGGATTTCTATTTCAAGCAATACTTTAGATAAATATGTTTAAGTGATTGTATTTGAATTTTCAAATACTTTTACTATCTTTGTTGTCAGAGAGTTGAAACCTCTTACTTGAACCTAAACTTAAACTATGATTGCTCTTCCTTCCATTGCTTTCGAGGGCTTCTCGGGTTCCGCTAAGGGTGTTACGGCCAGAAGGGTCGGCGGTCGCAACATCCTTAGCGTGAAATCCCGTCCTACAGGGCCTACTACAAATGCCCAGGTGGTTCGTCGCGCCTCGATGTCTAAAATCTCCAAGTCCTGGAAGCAGCTCACCTCTGAACAGATGCGCGATTGGGACCGGTTGGCAGAACACGCCTCCGGTGCTTCCGTGCTCGGTAAGAAGGCAGAGATTTCAGGAATGAATCTTTACATACGTCTCAATGTCAACAGGGCGATGGCAGGTGAGGCGCTTATTACTACTGCTCCTGAAACCACCGTGGCCGTTCCCAATGTGGAATACACCCAGGTGATCGTCACGCCTCAGCTGATGGTCATAAACGGTATCAAGCACCAATCTTCTCCCAATAAGCTTGTCGTGAAGATGTCCGTCTCCCAGAGTGCCGGTATTTCGAATGGCTGGTCCAAAACAGTCATCGTTACTCCCGGAATGGAGGACGATTGGGGCGAGGCTGACGTTACTACACTTTACCTCAAGACCATAGGTGTGGAGCCAGTGCCGGGCGAAAAAGTTTTCGTTCAGGCTTACTGGCTCGACACGTCTACTGGTTTTGCTGGCATAGAGGCACGTGACACTGTCATTGTTACCGGCGAATCTCCTTACCAGCGTCGTGTCAAGGCTACGATGGACAATCTTGACCCTAACGAGGAAAGCCATGTCTCTTCGCTGGATGTCGATTTCTCCACAGGTGCCCCTGTGGCAGAGTTCAACGCAATGTGTCTGGGCCATAGCAATGTCGCATCTTCCGAGGTTTATCTGGATCAACAGCTCCCCGCAGATCTGATTGGTACCGGTATCTGCCTGGGCCGTGGGAACGGTGCTGACGGGAAGATTATCCCGCAGTCCTACCTGGTCTATATCCACAATTACGGTGGTAAAGCTGAGATGACT
>JAFPGC010000070.1 GCA_017423025.1 Bacteroidales bacterium | reverse complement strand
ATCAACCATGGCATCGATGCAACCCAATACCAATTGTTACTTGTGCGGAAAGCCGTGGGAGAGCAGCGCTTCTCCCTGGCCAGCGGCTTCCAGCACGCCAGACTAAAAAACCGAATTACCATGATGCTAACCCCCACAACCAATGCCCGGATGCGCCTGTCGTATCTGGCCCTGATCCCCCTGCTGGCTATCTTCGTGTACGCCTGCAACCCTTCTAAGAACAACAAGGTTCCTGCCCCGGCCGCCGCAGAGGAGACCGAAGCCCCGGCCGTCAAGGCCCAGGAAGCCCCTGCGGCTGAGGCCATTCCCTTTGAGGCCGTAGAAACCAAGCCTGGCTTCAATGGAGGCGACGCCGACGAGTTCTCCAAATGGGTAAACTCCCAGCTGACGTACCCCGAAGCCGCCAAGGAAGCCGGCACCCAGGGAAGGGTTATGATCCAGTTCACCGTGAATGCCGATGGATCCATGTCCGATTTCAAGGTGGTTCGAAGCGCGAGTCCGGAACTGGATGCCGAAGCACTCCGCGTCTTGACCAGCTGCACCCAGAAATGGACGCCCGGTGTTCAGGATGGCAAACCAGTGGCCGTAACCTACAACTTCCCCATCATCTTCCAGCTTAGATGAAACGAACTTTCCTGATTGCGTTCTGGATTATGGTCTGCGTCCCGCTGGGGGCGCAGACCACCCAGCGCGATTCCGTGCTGGCACACGCCCGCTACCTCAAGAGCATCTTCAAGACCGACGAGGCCATCGAGGCATTATCGGCCCTGGTCAGGCCGGAGGTATTTGACGAGGAGATTCTCTCCGAACTGGCCGATTGCCACTTCCAGAGCGGAGACTATGAAAGTGCTGCCGGAACGTACTTCATGTTATCGGCCCGTAATCCCCGCAATCTCCAATACCTGATAAGGCAGATGCAGGTCTACTCCCGGCTCAAGGCCTATTCCCAAAGCATTGAGGCAGGTCGCTGCGTACTCCAACTGGACTCCATCCCCGCCGTCATGAGCTTCATGGGAGACTCCTTCCGCCAGATGGAAGAGGCCGATTCGGCCCTGTGGTACTACCGCCGCTCCCTGGCCTGGAGGCCGATGAATGCGACGGTGGTCTCCAAGACTTTCGACGTGCTGCTGCGCAAGGAAGCGTATGACGAGGCCATCGGCCTCACGGACCAGTATCTGTCCCAGGATCCGGACAACGAAATCATTGCCCCCCTCAACGGCCTGGCCCGGTTCCGGAAAGGAGACTACGACAAGGCCCTCGAGGTCTTCCAGAGGCAGCTGGACCTGGGGAACGAAACCTACCCCATCCATTACTATCTGGGACAGAGCTATTGGCACACGTCCCGCGTTTACAAGGCCGATTCTGAACTGAAGGCCGCCTGGCAGATCGATTCCAGCGACGTGAACCTGGCCTATTCCATTGCGGCCGTGGAAATGGAGCTGATGCTGCCCTTTGAAGATTATAGCAAACCCTGGCTGGACAAGGCCTGGGAGATGTCCCAGCCCGATTATACGCTATGGTCCCGCATCCAGCAGCTGTACGGACAGGGGTACTATCAGCACGAGCATGATTACAAAAAGGCCATCGGATATTACTCCGAGGCCTATAAGAACAATCCCAAACTCATATCGGCCCTTTCCACCATAGGCTACTGCTATGAACTGGAGAAGGACTACAAGCGGGCGCTGGAATGGTACGAGAAGTACCTTAAAGTAGCCGATCCCGATTCCAGGGGCTATGCGACCGTCACCGACCGCCTGAACCACGTGAAGAGCGAACTCTTCATGGAAGAAGGCAAGTAACTCTCCTGAATCTACCTTCCGCCACCGCCGAAGCCGCCGCCGGAGAAGCCGCCACCGCCTCCGAAGGAGGAACGGCCGCCACCTCCGCTTATGCTGCCGGAGCTGGATCTGGACACGGCATTGTTGAAGGCGCGGGTAGAGAAGTTATTGGTCCAGTTCATGGTATAGAACAGGGTGGTGGGATCCACACCCGCCTGCTGGGCCAGCTGGTCAAAGGCCGCCGGATAAAGCTTCTGGAACTGTTTGGCCACCTTCTCGGCTATTCCAAAAAGCTGGGCAAACACCAGGTAGTCTTTCCATAAGCCCACTTCGGGGGCTCCCCTTTCTCCGCTCAGGGTAAAGTCTTTCAGGAAGTTCTGGAACTCGATGAGGTGGCAGGCCTGGGCCGCCCCTTCTTCGGTGCAAACGCCATCGGTCTTGAAATAGCCCTTGTTGTGGAACCATGACTTACCGCGGGCGATGGCGCGGTCCGGCCAGGCCGTGAGCTTCTTGTAGTTCTTGGTGCTCCACTTCTCGAATTCTCCCTTCTCCAGCACCAGGTTGTCTCCGCTGGCCGCCCGGGCCCAGTAGAAGAGATCGTTCTCTACATCGTCGGCCGATCCTTCATCGGCCTTGAACTCCAGGTTCACACGCTTGGAAGACGTGGGATCCGGATGTACGACCAGCTTCCCTTCCATGACCCAGCGGAGGAAGAAGGCGCCAATGAGGTTACTGGCAGGGGCCGATACCTCAAAGCGCTTACCTTTGGCGAGCAGGTAATGGGCCGCCAGGAGGTTCCCCTCCAGCGGAATGTCGCGGTACCAGCCGTCAATCTTCTTCTTGCCGAAGATGCTGGTCTTCCACTTATATCCTCGGGCCGATGCGATGGCCGCCCAGATGACAAAGAAAATACCCCCTACGATAATGAGCATGAACGCGATGCCGAAGAGAATCAGAGGCCACATCTCTTCATCCTCGTCCTCCCCGTAGGAGCTGCCTTCCAAAGCACGGTCAATAAGGTCCTGGACAGGACCGCCCCTGTCCACAGAGGGATGGAACATGCCCTTTTCAAACTTGACCAGGGTGATGACTCCGCTGCTGGGACTCATGCTTTCGGAGGTTTCGGCCACAACCTTTCCGTCTACCACATTGATTTCTCCGTAAAAGCCGAAGGCCCACACGCGGGTATTCTCGGAAGTCCAGGTGGGGCAGTCAAAGGTGGGCTCCATGGTCACGCGCGCATGCTCGGGAGCGGGCTTCATGCCCTTGTTGACAAACATGTAGTTGAAGGCGTCGGCATCATCATAGGACTGCACCAGGCCCGTGAGACGGAAACGGATGGTCCAGGTATGGTTTCCGGGGGCACCCAGACCCCAGCAGAGCTCGGCCCCTCCCCTTTTGCGGACAATACCGCACTTGCCGGTTTTCCAGTCCCGGGAGCGGTCTACGTCCCAATGGTCTCCCCGGCTTTCATATTCCTGACCGTTCTCCCATACGGACAACTCCCCTATGGTCATTCGGCCAAGATTGTCTACCGGAATGTAGAATTCGGTGCCGGAAGAGCCCGCGTGGGCTTTCCACACCTGCGTAACCCAGGCCGAGCCATCCTCTTCCAGCATGACCCGGGTATCTACGTCCGAGATTTTCAAAATGGCCTGAGCGGCCGCGCTCCAACAGAGCACAGCCGCACAGACAGTCAGTATAAGGCGTTTCATTCTCAATTAAATCACCGGGTAATCCTTCTTCGTTACATCCTCGGCAAGATAATCGCGCTTTCCGAAGCCCAGCATACCGGCGATGACGGAGGCGGGGAACACGCGCACCTGCTGGTTGTAGCGGGTAACCGTGTCGTTGAAGGTCATACGGGCCAGACGGACATTCTCTTCGTACTGCTTGATGCTTTGCATGGCATCCTGATAGTTCTGGTTGGCCTTCAGATCCGGGTAGGCCTCGGCCACGGCGATGAGGCGGGAGGCAATCTCCGTGAGAGCCTGCTCGTTGGCGTTGATTTCGGCCACAGTGGGGGAAGGCGAAGAGGTGATCTTGCGGGCTTCGACCACCTTCTGGAGGGTATCGGCCTCATAAGAAGCATATTCGCGGGTCAACTTGATCAGGGCCTGGAGGGCATCGTAACGGCTAACTTGCTGAACATTAATCTGTTTCAGGGCGTTGTTGCAAATTTCGTCACTCTTGACAAGCTTGTTCTGGACAGAAATCACCCACAGGACCAGAAGGGCGACGACGACAATAACGATAATGAGTGTCATAGCTTTAAAGGTTTACAATACACAAATATCTGAATTTTTTGTACATTTGTCAATAATAAAAACCAAAAAAAGATGAAGAGCAATACCTACTTTAAGGACACGGCCCTGGCCGCTTTGAGAGGAAACTGGGGCAAAGGCGTTCTGGCCACTTTGGTGTATTTCATCATTGTATCCATCATTGCCGGACCCGGCTTCTATATGTATCTGAACCTGGCAGAGGTCCCCACGACCAATCCGGATGAGGTCATGGCCTTTATGGGAACCTATTCCAAGGTTTTCTCCCTCACTTTCCTTCTGGAGATCTTCCTCCTGTTCCCCCTGGTGGTCAGCTATCTGAACTGCTTCCGCAGGCTCCTCGTAAATGGAGACAACCAGCTGGTGCACAACACCCTGGACTTTGGCAATTACTGGCACAAAGTGGGCGCCATGATCCTGTCTTACGTCCTCATTTTCCTGTGGACCCTGCTCTTTTTCATCCCCGGCATCATCAAGACCTTCTCCTATGCCATGACGCCCTATATCCTGGATGAGAATCCCGAACTGGGACCCTCCGAGGCCATCCATCGCAGCCGCCTCATGATGAAGGGCCACAAATTCGACCTCTTCTGGCTTTGGCTCAGCTTCATCGGCTGGGGTATCCTCAACATCTTCACCTGCGGCATCGGAAACTTCTGGCTCATGCCTTACATGTATACAAGCACAGCGGCCTTCTACCAGGAGGTGAAGGCCGACTATGAAATCAATGGAGGATTAGACTAGAGCACTCCGTTCCAGCCTTCGAAAGCAATCTGGGCCTCGCCCACTCCCTCGGGAAGGGTGCAACGGACCGTACGGCTTTCGCCAGGCGTCAACGCAAAGAAATTATCGGACCAAAGGACGGCTGGAATCAGCTGTCCTTTTTTGTCCAGCGCCTTGAGGATATTCTGGTAAGCGATGACCTCGGAGGAATTGGTCAGCGTGACTTCGTAGCCATTATCGGCCTTCTTCACGTCCATGGAGAGTTTGGTCTGAGGAAGGGCGGTTACGAAGGAGAGGTCGCCGTATTCCTTAATGGGGGAAATGAACCAGTTGGAGGCTTCCCAGTCATAAACGTTGTCCTTGGCAGGAATGCAGTAGAAGTTGTTGGCCACCGGCTCGCCGCCCAGTCTCAATTCCAGGGAAAGGAAGCAAGGTCCTTCGATTCCACTATACACCTTCTGGGGCTGACGGGGAACGAAATCTACCGGCTTGTTATCCCGGCCGATGAGCTTGCCGTCCTTGTCGAAGATCTTGAGAACAGCCTCGTAGCTGGCTTCGGGCATAACGTCGTCCACACCGTACACCGTGTGATCCCCATAGTTATAGATGAGCTGATAGGGAGCGTTGGCCTTCTGGGTACCGTAGTAGCCGGCCGTGGGAGCCAGATACCAGTCGTAAAGCTGCCAGTAAAGGGCCGGCCAGGCGCTATTGAGCATCCACTGGACAATGCCGGTGGCGTGGTCAATGTAGCAGCGGAAAGCCTCGAACATGGCGCGGGTGGCGTCGTAATCGGCCGCCTGGGCCTTGCGGACAAAGTCCTCAAAGCCGGTGGCTTCGCCGTACTCTCCGGCCACTACGCCAAGCATGCGGCTGGTATTCATCTCCTTGCCCCTGACGCAGTGCTTGTCCCACACTTCGTTCACGGGCCAGAGGTTCTCCTCCCCTACCATGCGGCGCACATTCTCCTTCTGCGGCATATTCAGGCCGATACCGGTTTCCGTGTTAAAGCCATAGGCACCGCCAAAGCGGTTATCTACGTACCAGTAATCGGGAGCCACGTAGTCGTAAGGTCCTTCCATCTTCACGCCGGAAGGACCGGAAAGGGTGCTGGTGCGGTTAGCGGCCGAGCATACATAGGGCCGATATTCCAGCTTCTTGTATAGATCCAGGTAGCGGACTTCCAGGTCGGGATGCGGCACCATGTCGGAACCGGTGAGCCAGCCGATGATGGCCGGATGGTTGCGCAGCCGGATGAGCTGGTCGTGGAAATAGCGGACGGCCAGATCCTGCGTTTCAGGGGTGATGATGCAGCCATACTTGGAATCTCCGGGCAGACCGCACTGCGTGGGCCACTCCCAGAGGCAGCTCCAGCCCACCAGGTTCAGGAGGCCCATCTGGTCGCAGAGGTCATAGACGGTGTCGTCCGTGCCCCAGATATTCTCGAAGCGGACGCCGTTCAGGCCCATATTCTTGACCATCTGCAGCTGCTGCTCGATGGTTTTGGGCGTGTCTTCCATGAAATAATCATCCGTCCAGCCGGCGGCCTTGAAGAGGATCTTCTTGCCGTTCACATAGAACTGGCGGTGACCCAGAGCATCCACCTCGCTGCTTACGCTCCTGAGGCCGAAGGCCACTTCCTTGCTATGCGACTTGTCAAAGGCCATTTCCAGGTGGTAGAGTTCCGGAGTGCCCATATCGTAGGGCCACCAGATGCGGGGGTTGGCCACCTCTTCCTTCTGGCAGACGACCTTGGTCTCACCGGGCTGCAGGCTCACCTTCTGGGAGAAGCTGCCGCCTTCATAGCTGCCCTTGAGCGTTCCCTCCACGGGCTTGTCACTGCGGTTCACCAGAGTGGTGGTTACCACGATGGAAGCCTGGGTAAGGTCTTCAGACAGTTCCGGACGCACGTACACATCCTGGACCTGAACATCGGCCACCCGGATAATGGTAACCGGAGCGATGAGGCCCATGAACTCGTCCAGGGCATGGGGGTTCCAGTCCACAAAGCCGTGATTCAGGCTGCCCCAGGGGGACTTGTGGGTGCGGACCTCCAGTTTATTCTCTGTTTCCATCAGCGGGGTGATGTCCCACTCCCGGACGGAAAAAACGCCCAGCGTGGTATCGGCGCTGGCTATAAGGGTTCCATTAACCAGGATATCGGCCGAATAACCCATT
>JAFPGC010000008.1 GCA_017423025.1 Bacteroidales bacterium | reverse complement strand
TATTTCACTCCCCTGTTCGGGGTGCTTCCCACCTTTCCCTCACGGTACTGGTCCACTATCGGTCTTCCGGGAGTGTTTAGCCTTGCGGGATGGTCCCCGCAGATTCGGACAGGATTCCACGTGCCCCGCCCTACTCAGGTGGTAACTTAGATCAGTTCAGATTACCCGTACGGGACTGTCACCCTCTGCGGTCACTGTTTCCACAGCGTTCTGGTTTTCTAACTGGTCATTGATGTTACTCCTACAACCCCGGCATGTCCGTAAACACACCGGTTTAGGCTCTGCCCCTTTCGCTCGCCACTACTCAGGGTATCGACTTTTCTTTCTTTTCCTCCGGGTACTAAGATGTTTCAGTTCCCCGGGTTCGCTCCAACTCACGTTGGTACTAGGTCTTCAACCTAGTGGGTTGCCCCATTCAGACATGCTCGGATCAAAACCTGTTTGCAGTTCCCCGAGCCTTTTCGCAGCTTACCACGTCTTTCATCGCCTCCGGATAGCCTAGGCATCCTCCGTTCGCTCTTCGTTCCTTTCTCTGATCGTGCTTCCGCAGCTTCCGCCGCTTCCGCACTGTGAATCACAAGTATTTCTACTCGTTTGCTCTTGCCTATTGAAATTGTAGTCCGAAAATTCCGTTTTTGATAACTTCTTTATCAGACTAACTCTATCTTTTGCTTTACCTCTAATCTATTCTCTCAGTATTGTCAATGAACTTTTTTCTTGGCCAAAAGGCCGTAAAAAATCCCGTTCTTCTCAAACGGGACTGCAAAGGTAGACATTTTTTTCTTTATCACAAATTTTTTTTGACTTTTTTCGCATCAACCTGTCTTTTCTTACTTAATTAGGGTCCCGCCTCCCTTCAGGAGCGCCGAACTGTGACAGATCCGAACCTCCGTGGCACCCTGCGCCAGCGCGTCGAAGGCCTGGTCCAGTTTGGGGATCATCCCATCGGCCACTATTCCCCGGGCCTTGAGGCTGGCGTATGTCTCCTTATTTATAATAGGTATAACGCTGGCGGGATCTTCCCGGTCCCGGAGAACACCGGGCTGCTCGAAGCAGGTTATGAGTGCGGCACCCAGCGCGGCAGCCACAGAAGCGGCCACCGTATCGGCATTGGTGTTGAGCAGATGGCCCTCGCCGTCGTGGTTGATGGCGCAGAGCACCGGGGTCATGCCCTGGTCCAGCAGTAACTTCAGGAAAGAGGCATTGACACTGGCGGGCGTCACGTCTCCCACCCAGCCAAAATCTATGGTGCGGCCGTCGGAAAGGGTGAACGGGGGCCGACGGGAAGCGGTAATCACCGACCCGTCGCAGCCGGAAAGGCCCACGGCGTTGCAGCCATCGGCCTGCAGGAGGGAAACCACCCGCTTGTTGCACCAGCCGGCATACACCATGGTCACTACTTGCAACGTAGCGTCGTCCGTCACCCTTCGGCCCTCATATTTCACGGGCTCTATGCCCAGGGCTTTCTGGAAACGGCCGGCCAGGGCGCCGCCGCCATGCACCAGCACCTTGGGGCCTTCCAAGGCGGCAAAATCCCGGCAGAACGCCTCCAGCAGAAGGTCGTCGTCCAGGACCTGCCCACCGCATTTCACTACTTGGATCATAGCGACTGGAGCAACATCTTGAGAACGGTCTGGGCCGATATCTCACGGTTGGCCGCCTCGGGAATCACCAGGGAACGGGGGCTCTCGATGACATCGTCCGTCACAATCATATTGCGGCGAACCGGCAGACAATGCATGAAGAAGGCGTCGTTGGTGAGGGCCATCTTCTCCTTGGTCACGGTCCAGCCCATGTCGTAGTTGACCACCTTGCCGTAAATATCGGCCTGGTAAGGGGCCCAGTTCTTGGCGTAGATAAAATCGGCACCGGCGAGCGCCTCGTCCTGATTGTGGCACACCTTGGCGTTACCCACGAACTCGGGAGCCAGGTCATAACCCTCGGGGTTGGCAATCACAAAGTCGTAATCCGTCATAGACATACCCTCGGCGAAGGAATTGGGGACGGCCTGCGGCAGGGCACGCGGATGCGGGGCCCAGGTCATCACCACCTTGGGGCGCGCCTTGGTCTTGTGCTCCTCTATGGTAATGATGTCGGCGAAAGTCTGCAGGGGATGGCGCGTAGCCGCTTCCATGCTGAAGACCGGCCGGCCGGAGTACTGGATGAACTGATTAAGGATTACCTCGTTGTAATCGTCGTCACGGGACTCGAAACGGGCAAAGGAACGGATGCCGATGACATCGCAGTAGCAGCCCATCACCGGAATGGCTTCCAGCAGATGCTCGCTCTTGTCTCCGTCCATTACCACGCCGTGGCCGGTTTCCAGTTTCCAGGCGCCCTGGTTCACATCCAGCACAATCACGTTCATGCCCAGGTTCTGCGCCGCCTTCTGGGTGCTCAGGCGGGTACGAAGGCTGTTGTTGAAGAAAACCAGCAGGGCAGTCTTGTTCTTACCCAGTTCCTGGTCGGCAAAACGGTTGGCTTTCACGGCAGCCGCGGCGGCCAGGGCGTCCTTGAGGTCGCCCAGTTGCTTTATACTGGTAAAATGCTTCATTTCGTAAGGTCTTTCCAGGCTTCCACAAATTTCTGCGCGCCTTCCTCGGGAAGGTTCAAGGCAGGGAGCAGGCGGATGACCCGCTCTCCGGAGGCGCCGGTGAAGATATGCTTTTCCTGCAGGAGCCTATCCCGCAGGCCCACGTATTCGGGTTTGATTTCCAGGCCGATCATCAGGCCCCTTCCCCGGTATTCCACCAGGGCGGGGTCGCCTTGGAGCTGCTCCTGGAACCAGGCGCCCAGCTTGGCGGCATGGTCCACCAGCTTCTCCTGCTCAATCACTTCCAGCACGGCGATGGCCGCTGCGCAGGCAATGTGGTTGCCGCCGAAGGTGGTGCCCAGCAGTCCGTAAGAGGCCTGGATAGCCGGGCCGATGAGGACGGCACCGATGGGAATGCCTCCTGCCAGACCCTTGGCCATGGTGACCAGATCGGCCTTTACGCCCGCGTGCTGATGGGCGAAGAAGCGGCCCGTACGGCCGCAGCCGGACTGGATTTCATCGGCAATGAGGAGGGTGCCCGTCTTGTTGCAGAGGGCCCGGAGGTCTTTCAGGAAAGCGTCGGAGGGGAGCACAATGCCCGCCACGCCCTGGATGCCTTCGATGATGACGGCGGCGTAGTCCTTGGTGCAGAGCTCCTTCTCCACCGCCTCGAGGTCTCCCAGGGGAACGAAGGTCACTTTCTCCGTTGCGTTGAACGGAGCACGGATCTTGGGGTTGTCGGTCACGCTCACCGCACCGCCGGTGCGCCCGTGGAAGGCTCCGCCGAAGGCCAGGACCTTGGATCGGCCCGTATGGAAGGACGCCAGCTTGAGGGCGTTCTCGTTGGCCTCGGCCCCGCTGTTACACAGGAACAAGTGATAGTCCGGGTATTCGCTGATGCGTCCCAGTTTTTGGGCCAGGGTGTCCTGCAGGCTGTTCTGCACGGCATTGGAATAGAAGCCCAGCTTGGCAATCTGCTTGGAGATGGCCTCTACATAATGAGGATGGCAATGGCCGATACTGATGACGGCATGCCCGCCATAGAGGTCCAGATACTCCTGGCCCTGGGCATCCCACAGCGTGGAACCGCACCCCCGGACGGGTTCGATGTTCCACCTTTTATATACATTGAATAAATCCATAGCTAAAACGCTGAAGCCTTGAGGCGGAGGCCGGCGGTTTCGGGGAGGGCGAACATGAGGTTCATGTTCTGAACCGCCTGGCCGGAGGCGCCTTTCAGGAGATTGTCTATGACACTGGTCACTACTAACTGCCCCTGGACCACTTCCAGGGATATCAGACATTTATTGGTATTTACCACTTGCTTGAGATCGGCCTCGCCGGGGAGCACCCAGGTGAAGGGGGCATCGGCATAAAAAGCCTCGTAAAGGGCCCTCACCTCTTCCAGGGAGAGGGAGCAGGCCGTCTGGGCCACCGCAAAGATGCCGCGCGTGAAGTCCCCGCGTACCGGGATGAAATGGAGGTTCTCTCCCACGCCCAGGTTGCGGCGAATCTCGGCCAGATGCTGGTGAGTGAGCACTTTATAGGCCGATAAATTGTTGCTGCGCCAGCTGAAGTGGGTGGTGGCCGACGGCTTGACGCCGGCGCCGGTGGAACCGGTCACGGCCTGGACATGGATGTCACCATTCAGAAGGCCGGCCTTGGCCAGCGGCAGCAGGGCCAGCTGGAGGGCGGTGGCGAAGCAGCCGGGGTTTGCCACTTTCTGCGCACCCGAAATGCGGGCCCGGTTCAATTCCGGAAGGCCATACACATAGCCGTCCGACTCGTCCCGGAAATCCTGGGCCAGGTCAATGACCTTGAGCCCCTGGGGACAGGGATGCTCTTCCCAGAAAGAACGGCTCTTTCCGTGAGCCGAGCAGAGGAATAACACGTCGATGCCTTCCAAATCCACCACATCCGTAAACACCAGGTCCGTGTCTCCCACAAGACCGGGATGATGTTCGGCCACGGCCTTTCCGGCCTGGCTCTCGGAATGGATCCAGGCAATGCCGGCCTTCGGATGGTTCACCAGAAGCCGTACCAGCTCGCCGGCCGTATAGCCGGCGCCGCCTATGATACCCGCGCGAATCATGCTTCGCCGGGATGATGGATGGTCAGATGCTCCTTGGGGTCGTACAGGAGGCCTGTGCACAGGCACATCTTGTAGTCACGGTCCTTGAGGATGGAGAAGTGGCGGCAGCCTTCACAGCCCTTCCAGAACTCGGGATCGTCTGTCAGTTCGGCAAAGGGAACCGGACGGAAGCCGAACTCGTAGTTCATCTTCATCACCGCCGAGCCGGTGGTGATGGAGAAGATCTTGGCATCCGGGAAGAGTTTCCGGGAAAGGATGAAGGTCTGCTCCTTGATGCGCTTGGCTATCCCCATTCCGCGGAACTTGTGAGCCACGATAAGACCGGAATTGGCCACGAAGCTCTTGCCGCCCCACGATTCAATATAGGAGAAGCCGGCGAATTCGCCTTCGTCGGTAAGGGCGATGACCGCCTTGCCCGCCAGAATCTTCTCATTAATATATTCGGGCGTTCTGTTGGCGATACCGGTCTTCCTCTCCAGGGAGGAAATGTAAATCTCTTCACAGATAGCCTCGGCATAGGCCGTGTGGCACTCTTGCGCCACCATCACTAGGATTTCCATAGGGTTCAAACAATTTTCGGGCACAAAAATACAAATATTTTATTATGATATGCAAGTTTTTTAGATAAATATTCATATATTTGTGGCCGAAATGGATAATTATACCATATTTCATGCAAAATTCAACTAAAAGAAGACATCAGGCCATCCTGGAAATCATCCATGCCGGACCGGTTTACAACCAGGAAGAACTCGCTTCCAGGCTCAAGGAGGCGGGCATTCCTTCCACGCAGGCCACCTTGTCCCGGGACCTCAACGCCCTCAAGATCTCCAAGATTCCCGGAGAGGGGTACGTGATTCCGGTCAAGAACCATCCGCCTACCACCGACCTGTCTTCCGGCATCCTCCGCATCCAGTTTTCCGGCCAGCTGGCCGTGCTGAAGACCCGCCCCGGTCTGGCCAGCGGGGTCGCCGCCCTCATCGATGCGCAGACCTTCCGCTCCATCATAGGGACCATTGCCGGAGATGACACCATTCTCCTTATCGGCCGCGTAGATGCCACCCAGGCAGATGTCCTGGATGCCCTGACTCCCCTTTTTCCCGAAATTAAAACCCGTGTAATAATATGAAAATTGTCGTTGCCTACAGCGGAGGTCTGGATACCTCCTATACCGTTATGTACCTGGCCAACCAGGGTCATGAAGTCTACGCCGCCTGCGCAGACACCGGCGGTTTCTCCCCGGCCCAGCTGGCCAAAAACGAAGAAAACGCCTATAAACTGGGCGCCAAGGGCTTCGTAGCCATTGACGTGAAAGATGAATATTATGCCAAGAGCCTTAAATATATGGTATATGGCAACGTCCTCCGCGGCGGAACCTATCCCATCTCCGTGTCTTCGGAGCGCATCTTCCAGGCCATCGCCATCGCCCGCTACGCCAAGGAGATAGGGGCCGATGCCATCGCGCACGGCTCTACCGGCGCCGGCAACGACCAGGTCCGTTTTGACATGACCTTCCAGGTGATGTGTCCGGAGATGGAAATCATCACCCTCACCCGTGACAAGGCCCTCACCCGTCAGGAAGAGGTGGACTACCTGAACCAGCACGGCTTCCCGGCCGATTTCGCCAAGCTTAAATATTCCTACAACGTGGGCCTCTGGGGCACCTCCATCTGTGGCGGCGAGCTCCTGGATTCCGCGCAGGGACTGCCCGAATCGGCCTATCTGAAGCCCGTCACCAAGTCTGGCAACAAGACCGTGAAGATTGGCTTCGAGAAGGGCCAGATCGTATCTGTGGACGGGAAGACCTTCGGTTCTCCGGTAGAGGCCATCCAGGCCCTGGAGGCATCGGTGGAAGGGTACGGCCTGGGCCGCGACATCCATGTGGGCGATACCATCATCGGCATCAAGGGCCGCGTGGGCTTCGAGGCCGCCGCCCCCATGCTCATCATTGCCGCTCACAAGTATCTGGAGAAATACACCCTGTCCAAATGGCAGCAATACTGGAAAGACCAGGTGGGAACCTGGTACGGCATGTTCCTGCACGAGAGCCAGTATCTGGAGCCCGTGATGCGAGACATCGAGGCCATGCTGGAATCCAGTCAGCGCAACGTAACCGGAACCGTCATTGTGAATTACGGCCCCAAGCAGTTTGAGACCGTGGGCGTGGAAAGCGCCAACGACCTGGTGAAAACCAAGTTCGGCGAGTACGGAGAAATGCAGAAAGGCTGGACCGCAGAGGATGCCAAGGGCTTCATCAAGGTCCTTTCCACCCCTCTCCGGGTATACTACAACCGGCACGAGGACGAAATTCTATGACCTCCCTCCTGCAACAACTCATTGCCATCCCCTCGCTGAGCCGGGACGAGTCGGCCGTGGCCGATTTCCTGGAATCCTGGCTCACGGAGCAAGGCCTGGCGCCCCACCGCCGCGGCAACAACCTCTGGTGCTGCCACGGCACCGGACCGGCCGTCCTCCTGGACGCCCACATCGACACGGTGCGCCCGGTGGCCGGATGGACGCGGGACCCGTTTACGCCCACCATAGAGGACGGACGCCTGTACGGCCTGGGCAGCAATGACGACGGTGCCTCGGTAGTGGCGCTCATTGCCGCCTACCGGCGCCTCATCGCCAAGCCGCAGCCCTATACGCTCATCCTTTCCCTATCGGCCCAGGAAGAAACCAGTGGACGGGAAGGACTGGAGATTTCCCTGCCGGAGATGGAAGCGGCCTGCGGACCCATTGCATTCGGTGTATTCGGCGAGCCCACCTCCCTGGAGATGGCCGTGGCGGAGAAAGGCCTCATGGTACTGGACTGCACGGTTACAGGCAAAGCAGGCCACGCGGCGCGGGATACCGGCATCAACGCCATTTACAAGGCGCTGCCGGCCATCGAATGGTTCCGCAACAAGCAGTTTGAAAAGGTTTCCCCCCTGCTGGGACCGGTGAAGATGACCGTCACGCAGATCCAGGCGGGAACGCAGCACAATGTGATTCCCGACGTATGCACTTTTGTGGTGGACACCCGCTCCAACGGGCTGTACACCAACGAGGAATTGCTGGAGCTCATCCAGGCGGAGGCCCCCTGCCAGGCCGTGGCCCGTTCTACCCGGCTCTGCGGTTCTTCCATCGCCGAAGACCATCCCCTGGTGCTGCGTGCGCACGAACTGGGCATCCCCACCGTGGGGTCGCCTACGCTTTCCAACCAGGCCCTCTGCCGCTTCCCCTCGGTCAAGATCGGCCCCGGCAATTCGGCCCGTTCCCATACGGCCGATGAATATGTGGACATTGCCGACATTGGCAAAGCCACAGAGATTTATGTACAATTATTGGATGGACTCAAGGTATGAAGATTTGGGATAAAGGATTTGACAACGACCCGCGCATAGACGCATTTACCGTAGGAAAGGACCGGGAACTGGACCTGCTCCTGGCCCCCTACGACATTGAGGGCACCATGGCCCATATTACCATGCTCTCGGAAGTGGGCCTGCTGGAGGCCGATGAGCTGGCACAGCTGCTGCCTCAACTGGAAAAGCTCCGTCAGGAGGCCCTGGAAGGCCGGTTCACTATTAGCGGCGAAGACGTACATTCCGAGGTGGAAGCCCGCCTGGGACCGCTGGGAAAGAAGGTACACACCGGCCGTTCCCGTAACGACCAGGTAGCGCTGGACATTAAATTATTCACGCGCGCGCGAATCCGTCAGACCGTAGGGAAGGTGGAACGCCTGTTCAACCTCTTCCTCCAGAGGGCCGATGAACTGAAGGACGTCCTCATGCCGGGCTATACGCACATGCAGGTGGCCATGCCTTCTTCCTTCGGCCTGTGGTTCGGGGCTTATGCCGAATGCCTCTGCGACGACCTCACCCTCCTGAAGGCCGCGTGGGACATCAACAACCGCAACCCCTTGGGCTCTGCTGCGGGGTATGGTTCATCGGCCCCCCTCAAGCGCAAACGCACCACCGAACTGCTGGGCTTCCAGGACCTGGCCTACAATGCCATCTATGCCCAGATGGGCAGGGGACGGGTAGAACGCCACGTGGCTTTTGCCTATGCCAGCCTGGCCGAGACCGTGGGCAAGTTCGCGACCGACTGCTGCCTGTTCACCAGCCAGAACTTTGGCTTTGTGCACCTGCCGGACGCCTATACTACCGGCTCCAGCATTATGCCGCAGAAGAAGAATCCGGACGTGTTTGAGCTTATGAGAGCCCACTGCAACCGCCTGCAGGGCATTCCCAATGATATCCGTCTGGTAACCGGCAACCTGCCTTCCGGCTATGCCCGAGACATGCAGCTGCTCAAGGAACTGTACCTGCCCCTCTTTGACGAGATGGACAGCTGCCTGGACATTCTCATCTTTGCCCTCCCGGGAATTACCGTTACCAAGGACCTGATGAGCCGCCCGCTGTACGAAACGGCATTCTGCGTAGAGGAAGTGAACCGCCTGGTAGCTTCCGGCGTTCCTTTCCGCGATGCCTACAAGCAGGTGGGACAGGCCGTCCAGAACGGGACCTTCCACTTCTCCGGAGAACTCCACCACACGCACGAGGGCTCTGTGAGCAACCTCTGCCTGGACGAGATTCAGGCCCGGTTCCAAAAACTTATTGCAGATATCGGTTGAGAATCCTTTCCGTCCGGTCCGGATGGCGTGAAATCAGTTTCACCATAGCCAGGCCTATGGGATTGTACAGAAGCTTCGCCGCCTTGTTGCGGTGAAGTTTCTTTTTTAGAATGGGGGCGTTGACCTCTTCGAAGGGCCTGTTTTCCAGAATGGCCCGGGCGGCGTTTTCTCCGGTGGCCAGGGCAAAGTAGATGCCCTCGTAAGACAGGCAATCGCACCAGCAGCCGGCATCCCCTACCAGCAGGATGTGCGGATGATACGGGTAGTCGATATCCGTAGTAATGAAAGCGCCCAGCGGCCGGGTCTTTTCTATGCCAAAAGAATCCAGCACCCCGGCAAACTTTTCACGGCTGGAACCTATCTCACAGTAGCCGCTGATGTCATAGTCCCTGTTGGGGAAGAGATAGTAATAACCGTTTTTGTACTTGTTGGCCAGTTCAAAGGTTATCTCGTCCGTTCCCGAGCGCTGGTTATACTGCTCGAAGATGAGCACCCGGGGCTTGCTGGCTGGGTTCAGGTATTGCCTGACGCGACTGTTGGCACCGTCGGCCCCTACCAGGTAACGGCAGTGGACGGTCTCTCCGGACATAAGACTTACCTCGATGGTGCCATCTTCCCGTTCCCGGACTTCCCATACGCGGTCTTTCAGGAGTTTGCCTCCTATCTTGAGATACTCATCCAGCAGCAGCCTGTCAAAGACTTTGCGACGCACCACCCGGATTTCCTTTTCCATGTGGTATTTGCCCCTGTACTTTCCATTGATGTACAGATGGGCATGGTGTACCGGCACAAAATCGTAGTCTAACTGGGGATACAGGCGGTCCAGAATGGCCCAGCCCCGAGGCGTAAGTCCCCCGCCACAAATCTTGTCGCGGGGGAACTCAGCGGGGTCTGTCAAAAGGCAGGAATGTCCGGCCTGCTGCAGAAGATATGCGCAGGTACTGCCGGCCGGACCGGCGCCGGCAACCAGGACATCTACCTCTATCATAGATTACTCTGCAAAGAGAGAAATGATGTTCAGGACAACCTGGGTAGCCTTCTCCATGCTCTCCAGGGGCACGAATTCCATCTTGCCGTGGAAGTTGAGGCCACCGGCGAAGATGTTGGGGCAGGGCAGGCCCTTGAAGGAAAGGTTGGCGCCGTCGGTACCGCCGCGGATGGGCTGGATCTTGGCCTTGACGCCGGCCATCTCCATGGCCTTCACCGCCTTGTCAATGATGTGGTAGTGAGGCTCCACCTGCTCGCGCATATTGTAATACTGGTCCTTGATGACCGCCGTGGCCGTGCCTTCTCCGTACTGGGAATTGATGTAGTCCGTTGCCTTTTGCATCATTTCCTTGCGGGCCTCGAACTTGGCGCGGTCGTGGTCGCGGATGATGTAGGCGAAATCGGCCTCCTCTACGGTTCCCTTGAAGGAAATAAGGTGGAAGAAGCCCTCGTAGCCCTCGGTATGCTCGGGACGGGCCAGTGCCGGCAGCAGGGCGTTGAGCTCCTGGCCGATGAGGATGGCGTTCTTCATCTTGCCCTTGGCGTAACCGGGGTGCACATTGCGGCCCTGGATATGGATTTTGGCCGATGCGGCGTTGAAGTTCTCGAACTCCAGTTCTCCCACTTCGCCACCGTCCATGGTGTAGGCGAAATCGGCCCCGAAGCGCGGAACATCGAACTTGACCACGCCGCGGCCGATTTCCTCGTCCGGAGTGAAGCCGATGCAGATCTTGCCATGCCTGACCTCGGGATGCTCCACCAGGTACTGCACCGCGGTCATGATTTCTGCCACGCCGGCCTTGTCGTCTGCCCCAAGGAGGGTGGTGCCGTCGGTGGTGATGAGCGTCTGGCCCACATAGTGCAGCATTTCGGGGAACTCTTCCGGCTTAAGCTGAAGGCCGGGAACGCCCTTGAGGTCAATGGCGCCACCGTCGTACTTCTCAATGATCTGCGGTTTGACATCCGCCCCGCTGGCGTCCGGCGCGGTATCTACGTGAGCGATGAAACCCACGGCCGGGACTTCCTTGCCCAGATTGGACGGGAGGGTTCCCATCACATATCCGTATTCATCCAGGTTCACCTCAACGCCCATGGCCTGGAGTTCATCCCTGAGCATCTTGAGCAGGTTCCACTCCTTGGCGGCCGAAGGCTGGGTTTCAGATTCCTCGTTACTCTGCGTGTCTACGCTGACATAGCGTAAAAAACGGTCTAATATCTTTTCCATTATTTCTTTTCGGTTTTCATTGAAGCGTAAATCATGTAGGCTATGATGGCCAGGAAGGGAATGATGGCCACGGCCTCGCCGTAGTTGGCGTCCCAGTCGCTCAAGTAGAGGTCTACGTTGGCGAACTTGAGGATGGCGCTCACCACACCCATGAGGGCGCCGCCGGCGATGAAACCGGAAGCGATGAGGGTACCCTTCTCCATGCGGGCGGCATTGACGGCGGCATCCTTGGAGCGGGTGCTCACATACCAGGAAATGGCGCCACCCACCAGCAGGGGCAGGTTAAGGTCGATGGGGATGAACATACCCAGGGCAAACGGCAGGGCCGGCACCTTGCAGAAGTTCAGGACCAGGGCAATCACGGCACCAATCCCATACAGCAGCCAGGGAGCGCCGCCACCGGAGAACATGGGCTGGATAACCGCCGCCATGGCATTGGCCTGCGGGGCCACCAGGGCGTTGTCACCGGTGAAGCCGTAAGTCTTGTTGAGGATAAGCATCACACCGCAGACGGTGACGGCCGATACCGCCACGCCCAGGAACTTCCAGCCTTCTTGCACCTTGGGGGTAGAACCCAGCCAGTAACCGATCTTGAGGTCCGTGATGAAGGAGCCTGCCACGGAAAGCGCGGTGCAGACCACGCCGCCGATGACCAGCGCCGCCACCATGCCCGTATTGCCCTTGAGGCCCACGGCCACCAGGATGAGGGAGGCGATGATGAGGGTCATGAGCGTCATGCCGCTCACCGGGTTGGAACCCACGATGGCAATGGCGTTGGCGGCCACGGTGGTGAAGAGGAAGGCCACGACGGCCACAATCACCAGACCCACCAGGGCCTGCCATACGTTATTGACCACGCCGCCGAAGGCAAAGAAGGCGAAGATGCACAGCAGGGCGATGACCACCCCGAAGACGATGGTCTTCATGGGAAGGTCTTCTTCCGTGCGGATGGCTTTCTCCGTAACGGTGCCGGGCTTGCGCTTGAATTCGTTCACGGCCAGGCCGGCAGCGCTCTTGATAACGCCGAAGCTCTTCACGATGCCGATGATGCCGGCAGTGGCAATGCCGCCGATGCCGATATGACGGGCATAAGTCTTGAAAATCTCCTCCGGAGCCATCTCCCCGATGGTGGTGGAGATGCCGGTTCCCATGAGGTCGATGACATCGGCCCCCCAGATGAGATTCATGAGGGGGATGATGACCAGCCACACCAGCAGGGAGCCGCAGCAGATGATGAAGGAGTATTTGAGGCCGATGATATAGCCCAGACCCAGCACAGCAGCGCCGGTGTTCATCTTGAGCACCACCTTGGCCTTATCGGCCACGAAGGCGCCCCAACCCATGACGGTGGTGGAGATGGTCTCTGCCCAGGTGCCGAAGGTGGCTACGGCAAAGTCGTACAGACCGCCGATGAGACCGGCCGAGATAAGCGTCTTGGCGCTGGAACCGCCGCCCTCGCCGCTGATAAGCACCTGCGTAGTGGCGGTAGCCTCCGGGAAGGGATACTTCCCGTGCATTTCCTTGACAAAGTATTTGCGGAAGGGGATGAGGAACAGGATGCCCAGCACTCCGCCCAGCAGCGAGCTCAGAATCATCTGCCAGAACTGCACATCAACACCCAGGATGTAAATGGCGGGCAAGGTGAAGATGGCACCGGCCACCACGGCGCCGGAGCAGCCGCCGATGGACTGGATAATCACATTCTGGCTCAGGCCCTGCTTGAGGCCCCGGGCACCGGTGAGACCCACGGCGATGATGGCAATGGGAATGGCCGCTTCGAACACCTGACCCACCTTGAGGCCCAGATAAGCCGCTGCGGCACTAAAGAGGATAACCATGAGCAGGCCGATGGTAACCGAATAAGGGGTTGCTTCGGCATACTTCTTCCCAGGATCCAGGATGGGAGTATACTCCTCTCCCGGCTTCAGCTCCCGTTGGGCGTTCTCCGGCAGCTGGATTTGCGTTTTCTCTTCCATATCGTGCTAAGTTCTATTTTCCGGCCAGATGGCACTCCCAGGCCCAGGCGGCCTTGAGGGTCTCTTCTATGGTACGGGTAGCCTTCCAACCCATTTCGGTTTCGGCCAGGGTGGGATCGGCCCAGATGGCGGTGATGTCACCGGCGCGGCGGGGGGCAAACTTGTAGTTGAGCTTGACGCCGTTCACTTTCTCGAAGGCGTTCACCAGCTCCATCACGCTCAGGGGACGGCCGGTGCCCACATTGAACACCTCGCAGTCCTGCTTCATCTTGCCTTCCATCATACGGGTAACGGCATACACATGGGCTTTGGCCAGGTCCACAATGTCGATGAAGTCCCTCTGGCAGGTGCCGTCCGGGGTAGGATAATCGTTGCCGAAGATGTTCAGGCATTCCCGCTTGCCGATGGCCGTCTGGGTGATGAACGGAACCAGATTGTTGGGAACGCCGCGGGGCAGTTCGCCGATGAGGGCGCTGGGATGGGCGCCGATGGGGTTGAAGTAACGCAGCAGGATGCCCTTGATTTTGCCGCCACTGGCTTTCACCGTGTCCCGAAGGATGTCCTCGCACATGGTTTTGGTATTGCCATAAGGAGATGTGGCGGGCTGGCGGGGCGTCTGCTCGGTCACGGGCACCGCCTCGGGTTCTCCGTAAACGGTGGCCGAGGAGGAGAAGAGCACATTGCATCCACCCTTGTTCTGCGCAGCTTCCAGCACATTGAGGAAGCTGGTCAGGTTGTTCTTGTAGTATTTCACCGGCTGCTCCACCGACTCACCCACGGCCTTGAAAGCGGCAAAATGGATGACGGCGTCGATGGGATATTTGGCAAAAAGGGCTTCCGTAGCGGCCAGGTCACAGAAATCCACCACCTCCAGCGGGAGGTCTTCGCGGCCCGTGATCTTCTTGACGCCTTCGAAGCAGGTGCGGTCGCAGTTGGAGAAATTGTCGGCCACCACCACGTCATAGCCCGCGGCGATGAGCTCTACGGTTACGTGGCTGCCAATAAAACCGGCACCACCGGATACTAGTACAGTCTTTTTCATATTAGTCTTGTGTGTTTTGTTTCTTCGGGGCTTGTTTCAGCGCGGCTTTCTGGGCCTTCTTGGCAGCTTTCTCCTGCTCGCGCTGCAGATACTTTTCAAAGCGCTCCCTTTCTTTCTGGGCCTTCTTCTCCAGCTTCTGGAGAGCCTTGAGCTTGCGGGCCCTCTCTTTTTCCAGGCGCTTCTGCTCCTTGGCGGCCCGCTTCTCGGCATCTATGCGGTTCAGTTCTTCCCAACGGGCCTGCCTTTCGGCGTCCTTCGCAGCCTGAATGGCCGCTTTCTCGGCATCCTTGGCTGCCTTCTCGGCCGCTTTTTCGGCCTTTATGCGGTCCTTCTCTGCTTTCAGGCGCGCTTTTTCCGCATCCTTGGCAGCCTGGGCTGCGGCTTTCTCGGCCGCCCTTATTTCTTCGGGGGTGGGTTCGTGAACCTCCGGCTCAATCGGTTTCGCCGCCAGCTGAAGGCTGTCGGGAACATGCTTAAGGGTATCCGGCAGGGCTTGCAAAAGCGTATCGGCAGGGGCCTTCAACGTGTCCTCCGGAGCTTTCAGCGTTTCGACCGGGGCTTTCAGAAGAGTATCGGCCGGAGCTTTTAACGTATCAGCCGGAAGCGGAGGAACTTCGGTCTCCGGCTTGGTCAGTTTCTCATTCGACGTCAGCAGGGTATCGGCCTGGCCTGCAGGCGCTTCCGGAGGTTCGGAAAGGGCCAGTTCCTTGCGCAAGGCCTCCTGCTCTTTCCGCTGCTTCTGGCGCACCACCTCCAAAGAGTCACGAATGGCGATGTCCCGGTATACCTTGTTGATGTAGCCCGGGAAGTAGTCTTCCGTTTGCACGAACGCGGCATGAGGCCTGGCCAAATAAGACAGGCGCTCGCTGGAGCGGGGCTTCAGGGTGGTTATGTCCTCGGGAGACTTGGGCCTCTTTTCCGGTTCCCAGCGGAATCCCTTCAAGGTCTTGTCATCCTCCGACATCTGGACCGTGGGATAGCCGTCGTTTTTGGGATTGTCGTAATAATAGATACGCTCGATGTTGCTGTCCTTGAACGTGGCGTAGATCATTTTGGTCTCTACCTTGTTCACCGTAGCCAGGGCGTCGTTTTCTTCCAGATAGAAGAGCGTGGCGGCTCCGCCCAGGGCATCAAAACGCGTAAGGGCCGATGTGGAATCGAAGTACGCCACCACCTCGGTACCCCGGATCTGGTCGTAGGCCTTGGGGGCCTCCTCAATGGTGATGAAGGCATTGGAAAGCAGATGGGCCCGCTGCATTTTGCGGTCCCGGATGACCATGTAGATACTGTCGGAAGTATACTGGCGGTTGCCCTCGTTGAAGAAAATAGGGTCCTGGTACAGACGCACCAGGGAATCCAGGTCGGTGTAGATGAGGGAGTCGCCGGACATCTGCATGTCCCGGCGGAAAAGGCGCACGCGTTTGGAGCCCCATAGGAAATTCACCTTGCTGGTATCGGGAGGGGGAGGCGTGGTGTCTACGGGGGCCTTCACAGCCTCGACCGGCACCTCCTCGGGTTTGGGAGCCTCTTCTTCCCGGGGCTTCTCCAACTGGGCGGGAGGACCCGATCCATTATTCTTTTCCCGCATCTTGCGGGCGTTTTCCTCGGCCAGCCTGGCGGGGTCGTTCTTTGCGGCTTCTTCCGCCTTCTTGGCCGCTTCCTCGGCGGCTTTCTTGCGGTACTCCATCACCGGGTCTCCGGAGATGTCCTTAATATGCTTTTCCGCATCCTTGACCCACGGTTCGGGAACATCACAGCGGCGAATAGCCCGGGAGAGGAGCATATCGGCCCCTACATACAAGGTGTCCACGCGGTTCTTCTCTTCCGAGATGGAGATGATGGCGGGCTCACGCGTCATGCGGATCTGCGACAGGCTGTCCGTGTACTCAAAACGTCCGGCCAGGCCGAAGACGTTGCGCGTGGTATCCATGATTTCCACGTTGCCCAGCATCTCCACATCGTTCACCTTGCGATGATAGTAGAGCGTATCGCTCCATATCTCCTGATCCTTGGTGAGCAGATGCACCTTGCGGCGGAAAAAGAAGAGTTCCCGGTTACGGTCATACCAGCCGTCGTTGGCGCTGAGCATCTGGTCTTTCTGCCACATGTCCGTCCCGAAACCGAAGTAGGCCGTGGAAAGGTCGCTCCGGTACTCCAGGCGGGAGGTTTTGACAAACGTGGTGTCCATGTACATGTTCACCTGGTCGTTAAAAACGAACAGATGAGCCTTGGAATCGTAGGTTCCGTAGAGACTCTCTATGATTTGGCCGTCCTTGTCCCGCATGGCTGCGCCATTCTGGAAAATGGCCACCGAGTCCTTGGTGTTATAGTCCAGGTAGCGGGTACGGAGGACATTCTTGTCCTTGTCTTCCAGCTGCACCAGGGAACCGCGGAACTTGGCCATGTTATCGTCCACAACGTACTGGAGGGTTTCGCTGGAGAGCTGGGTGCGGTCCTGGATGATGCGCACGTGGCCCACGGCGTCAATGACGTTGGTGCTCACATTCCAAAGGGCCGTATCACACAGGAGGTAGGTATCGTTGTGCAGGAATTTGGCGGGGCCCACCACTTTGCGGTAGCTTTTTCCGCCTTGTTCGATGAGCTGGGCGCTTTGAGCGCTGATCAGGTGAACCTTGTCTTCTTCCTGGGGCTGCTGCTGGGGGCCGGAAGCCAAAGCCGCCGCCGCAAAAGGCAGCAGCAGCAACAGCATCAGCCATTTATGAGACCGCGACGGGTTCACTATTTGCGGGCATTCCACGCCTCACGCGAAAACTCGCATTCGGCGAACAGGGGGTCAATTACAATATAAGTGGTCTTGATCTTTTCATCCAGGAACGCGTTCACGGCGGCTACCTGTTTCTTTTGCTCCACCGACTCCAGAAGCTGGTTGTAGTCGTTCTCGAAAGTGGCGGTGTGGGCAGGGATAATCTTGTCCACGCGGATGATCTTGTAAATCAGGTTTCCCTGACGGCCTTGGAGATAGCCTTCGTTGTCCTGGGACTCAACGGGCTGGGAAATCTGGCCGGGTTCCAGGTCCTTGATGGCGGCATAATCGGCCGGCTTCAGCTGATCGATCTCAAAATAGGAGGAGCCGGTGGAAGGGTCTGCCATCTGGCCTCCGTTGGTACGGGTGGGCAAATCTTCAGAATAGAAGCGGGCTGCGAGATCAAAAGCCATTTCGCCGCTCTCGATCACGGTCTTCAGGCTGTCCAGACGGGCGAAGGCCTTTTCCTGGTCCTCGACCGTATACTGCGGTTTGATGAGGATGTGGCGGGCATTGAACATATCGCCTTTCTTCTCGATGACCTCGATGATGTGGAAGCCGTCGGGGGTTTCCACAATCTGGGAGATGGTGCCAGGTCTCAAAGCCATGGCGGCATCGGAGAAGGCCGGCCAGAAAATGGACTTGGAGGCCATACCCAGTTCACCGCCGCGACGGGCGCTGCCGGGGTCTTCGGAATAGATGCGGGCCAGGGTGGAGAATTTCTCACCGTTCATGATGCGCTCGCGAAGGCTTAGAAGCTTCTCACGCACGGCTACGGCGGCAGCTTCACGGTCCGGATACAGACAGATCTGGCTCAGCTGATATTTCATGGGCACCACGGGAAGATCCAGGGAATCCGTGGTTTCGATGAACTGCTGGACATCGTAAGGGGTAACTTCCGCAATCTTGCTGGCTACTTGGTAACGCTCCTGTTCGGTGAGACTCTGCTCTTCCAGGGCCTTTCTCCATTCCTGACGGAGCTTGTACAAGGGCTTGCCGAAGTATTTCTCCACTTCTTCGTCTCCACCCAGGGAGGTGCGCATATAGTCGATGCGCTGGGAGAGATTGCTCTCTACCATGTCCATTCCCACGGTGATGGAGTCGATACGGGCCTGCATAAGGAACAGTTTGCCCTCCATCATGGCTTCCAGAACCTCGCAGCGGAGATCACGGTCACTGGAACTGCCCCCGGCGCGAATCTGCTGAACCTCGGATTCTATGTCAGACAGAAGAATGGTTTCTCCGCCCACAACAGCCACGGATTTATCCACCACGCCCTTGTATTTCTGGGCACTCAGGGGAAGGCAGGCCGCCATGAGTGCGGCCAATACGATGATCTTATTGTTCATTTTCATAGATTACAAACTTGTTGTTCTTGCGGGCATCCTCCAGAAGGCTTTCCGTGAGACCTTCTTCCAGGGCATGCTTGCGGGAACTCAGGATGAGGTCCCGGATGCGCGCGTCACAGTACTCCAGCGGGGCGGTTTTCCCCTCGTTCACTTGCTCTACAACATAGATCACGTGCAGATTGCCCGACTCATCGGGGATTTCCACAAAGGGATCCTTGCTGAAGAAGGGCACCTTGAAGCCGGCCAGCATACTGCGGTAGTCCACGCCCGATTCGCGGGCCAGTACCAGGGCGTCCATCCAAGTATCGGAAGAATCCACGTACTTGATGGCCACGGAGGCGGCCAGGCTGTCGGTTTCCATCACTTCCATATCGTCCTCAGAAGACATCTTGGTCTTGAGGAGCTTGAGGCTGCGGGCATCGGCCGGAATGATCATATAGCGGGACTTGACGATGGGGCGCTCCAGACGGAACTTGTCCGTATTTTCCTCATAATAGCGGGCCACTTCCTCGTCGGTGACCAGGGTATCCAGGCGCTGCTGGATGTAAAGCTGCTCGTAGCGGTATTTGATAAGGCTCTTGCGGTATTCCTCGAGCTCGGCGCTTACGTCTTTTTCCTGCTTGGACAACTGGGCTTCGGCCATATCCATGAGCAGGAGGTCTTCGGCCCAGGTGAGAATATACTGGCGGGCCAGGGCGGCACTGTCTTCGGCCGATACGCCGGCGGGGATGTAACTCTCCAGCTGCGAACGGTGCAGCCGGTAGTCTCCCACCTTGGCCACCACCTCTCCCCGGAAGAGTTCCGTGGCGGTCTCCTGAAGATGCGTGACCGTCTTGCAGGAAACAGCGCCCACCAGGGCCAGGATATATATAATATGTCTGGTTTTAATCATCTTACAAAGATACTAATTTTTCTCTATTCCATAAGTCTGCGCACCATCTGCATAAGCACGGGACGCACCTCGGAAGTACCTGCCAGTGAGCTGTTGGTAAGGATAGAGAAAGTAATGGCGGGTTTGCCTTTTTCGTCCAGGATATAACCCGAATAGCAGAGGGTGCCGGAAAGCGAACCGCTCTTCATCCTCACCCTTTCGCAGCCCGGGAAACGGATGCTGGCCAGCGTGCCTTCACCGGGTTTGGGAAGCGAAGCCAGGAAGGCGTCGAAGGACGGGCTTTTCTGGATGGCCTCCAGGTAACTCACCATCCATTCAGGGGTAACCCAGTTGCGGGTTGACAGGCCGCTGCCATCGGCCAGATAAATCTGGTCCATATTCAGACCCAAATCCTTGAGCACTATGCTCTCGGCCACCAGGCAGCTGTCATAGACGGCCTTTCCGGTAGCCTTCTCGCCCATATAGCGGAGCATACTCTCCGCGTAGAAATTGTCGCTTCTCTCGTTGGTGATGCGAGCGATATCGGCCAGACGGGGGCTTTCCGTATAACCTATTACCTTGGGCGTTGCCGCCAGGTCGGTTTCTACGAAGTCTGGGCCCTGGATGTAACCGGAGCGGGCCACGTGGGCATAGCCGCCGGTCACTTCCCAGCCCGTGGCGCGCAGGTTTTGCCAGAAGTAATAGGCGCAGGTGAGGGCGCCATACTTGTTGGACGTACTTTCAATCTTGGGTTTGCGGTCTACGCCGAAGACTCCGTGCATCTGGGCATAGGGAGCCAGTTCCGTAGTGTACAGGTAGAGGGTGTTTCCGCTGCCCACCGGGCCGGTGATGCCATAATTGGTCACGTGGAGCCAGGGCGTTTCGGGGTAAATCTGGGTAAGGTTGATGAGCTGGCCTTCCCGGGTGGCGGACACCTGCATATCTATGGTGTTCTCGTAGAAGCAGAGGGCGTTGCCGCCGGTTCCATAGTAGGTTCCCATATCGTCAAACTCCCAGGAGGGATGCTCCAGAAGGCCTTCCATGGCCGTTCCGTCGCCTATGATGCGGCCGTGGATGCGCTTGATGCCCTTTTCCCTCAGGAGGGTCTTCCATTTCCAGAAGAGGGCATCGGCCTTGAGGGCTATGGTTGTATCCTGCGTGCCGATGGTGGGGTCTCCGCCGCCGATGATATAGAGGTCTCCGTCCAGGGTGCCGTCGGCCTGAAGGACTCCGGTATAACCCAGGCCGGTGCGGAAGCGGAAGTCCGGGCCCAGGGCGTGGAGGGCCACGCCGGTGGTGATTAACTTGCGGTTGGACGCCGGCATGAGGCGGGTGCCGGAATTATGGCTGGCCAGCACTCTTCCGGAGGCATCCTTTGCGTAAATGCCCCAGGTGGAGCCTTTAAGGGGTTCCTGGGTAGCCTGGGTAATGACGAAATGCTGGACCGAAGTCTGGGCCAAAAGGGCCGATGAAGAAAAAACAAGGCCCAGAAGTATACTTGCGAAACGATTCATAGTAACAAAAGTAACGCTTTTTCCGCATAAATAGTGCCATAATGGGGAATTTCATTAACTTTGTAGCTATGGAGAACAGGAATTTAACCCCGGAAGAATTACCCAAGTACCAGAAGCACTACTCCGAGAGTGAATTCTGGTTCAAGTTGGGCATGTTGGCCAAAAAGGCCGGTGTTAAGGTAACTTATTATGCCTTAACGCTTTACTATACCCTTACAGATCCCGCCACCCCTACCAAATACAAGGCGGTGATTGCCGGTGCCCTGGGGTATATGATTCTCCCTCTGGACCTGGTCCCGGACTTTCTTCCCTTCGCCGGCCTGGCCGACGACTGGGCTGCGCTCATTGCCGCCGTCACTTATGTGGCCAGCGCCATCACCCCGGCCATCAAGGCCCGCGCCCGCGAGAAGACGGAAGAATGGTTCGGCCCTCTCGTGGATTCCCAGCTTAACGACCTCTGATGAGGCGTCTGCTAGTCATTTTGCTTCTTCTGATTCCGCTGCAGGGTTTCTCGCAGTGGATTCGTTTTCCTAAAGAGTACTGGACGGTAACGCCCAAGGCCGATACCCTCACCTTCTATCTGATGGGAGACATCCTGGCGCACGGCCGGGTGGTCCAAAGTGCCTCCGTCTACGGGTATTCAGATTTCTTCAAACACGTGGAAGGAAACATCCGGAAGGCCGATGTAGCCGTCTGCAACATGGAATTCCCGCTGGCCGGAAAGCCCTACACCGGCTATCCCGTCTTTTCCGGCCCCGAATCCTATGCCCAATACCTTTCCGACGTAGGTTTCGACGTGCTCCTGACCGCCAACAACCACGTCCTGGACAAGGGCCACCAGGGGCTCTCCCGGACCATCGGCCAACTGGAAGACATGGGCATCCTGTACACGGGGACGGCGGCATCGGCCCGGGCAGATACGCTGCTGAACCCCCTCATCCTGTCTGTCAAGGGCATACGCGTGGCCCTGGTGAACTTCACCTACGGCACCAACTCCGGATCGGCCGTCCATTGGCCCAAGGTGCACCGCATGAGCCGCGAGGCCCTGGCCCCCGTGATGGCCCGCGCCCGCGCCAAGGCCGATATCATCCTGGTCTTCCCGCACTGGGGCGTCGAGTATGAAACCCGGCACAGTGACCAGCAGGAAAGCCTGGCCCGCTGGCTGGTCTCGGAAGGGGCCGATGCCATCATCGGCTCGCACCCGCACGTAGTGCAGGACATGCAGTGGATAGACGGCGTTCCCGTATACTACTCCCTGGGCAACGCCCTGTCCAACCAGAACGACTACATCGCCCGTCTGGAAGCCGCCCTCACGCTCCGGTACGTACTCCGCTTTGGCGAAGAGCCGACGATGCTTCCGCCCCAGATGGACCTCCTCTGGTGCACCAAACCCGGAATGATCGAGAATTCTTACGCCGCCGTACCCATCACCCTTCCTTCCTCCTACTGGAGGGACCCGGCCGATTACCAGACTATGCAGTCCACCCTGAAAAGTAACGATATTATTGCTATATTTGCTACGGACTAATAACACGAAACCTTTATCTACTGCGCTGCATATCCTTCGCTTGAAGAGCGTATAGTATCGAACCTTATTACCGAGGAGGACCATGACAGCAGCATCCTGGCCCGGCAGCCCGATGGCTCCCTTCCGCTCAGGCTGATGCGCAACAATTGATAAATCAAAAATATAATACTAACTATGAGACTCGGCAGAAATATCATCGTTGCAGGAATATTGCTTGCGCTGGCCGCCTGCAAACACGAGAATCCTGTTTATGTCACCGTCAATGAAGAGTTTGATGTCGTTATAGACAACACAACCGAGTCTGTAAAGATGGTCATCGAAGGGGGCTTCAACCCCCATATCAGGCAGGTGGTTTCCAATGCCGACTGGCTTCAAGTCCGTTATTCCGGAACCATCAAACTGGATGAGTTCAAAGACCCTGATACGGGCTTCTACTGGCTCAGCGGAGGGGAATACCCCCAGTTCGAACTCTCCTATACAACCTATGATTATCTGGATGAGTATGACGAGAGGGATACGGATGTGATAATCACGACCGAATCCGGCAACACACTGATACTTCACGTAACCCAGGGCGACCGGAGCCTGGAGTCTGACGAAGAAAAACCCAACTACTGCTTCGTGCCCACCGGACAGGGCGTCTTCCTGGTGCTGAACACCGGAGGCGGTATGGGCGGTCCCAGGTTGAGCGATATCAAGTCTGTCAATACGGACTTTGAAGCCGACTGGACCCAGGAAGAGGCGATCTACCTGTTCGACGGGAAAGGCCCTGAGCAGGTGAACGACGTCAAGGGATATACCATCGTCCCGCTTCCCTGGGCCGATATCAACGAATCCCATCTTCCGGACGGGGAGGCCAAGAAAATGCTGAAGGACGGCCAGTGGAAACTGGTGCTCAATTACACGGGTAACCGCTCTCTCCCCAATTTCAACTACTTCGCAATGTATAATCCTTATGTCGGCAAGCTCCGTTTCTTCTATTACCTGACAGGAGATGCCAATATGAAGGATATCAACGACCACCTGTGGGCCATCACCATTCCCAGCGAGTGGGCGGCCGCTTTGGAACGCCCCTATGCCCTGGCCTACGACTTCACCGACCACGGCAAACTCAGCAATTACCGCAACAGCCGCTTCACGTACCTGACAACGCCCTATACGGACGACGGACGCTTTGGCACCACCGGCAACATCATTCCTGAGAGCGGCTGGTGGGCCATTGACATAGATATGCCCGCTATGGCCCAGTTTGACCGGACGGCCATCGGCAAAAAAGAGATCAGCCTCAGGATGCTCGCCTTCAACAAGGACCACGTATCGCTCCAATCCCTTGTCAAGGCCGATATCGATGGCTCTTTCAAGGGGAATCTGAATCTGGATGCCCTTTGGAAGAAACCCCGTTCCGTCAGCAGTCTGGGGACCATACTTTCCACCGCCACCGGCCTGGTGTCCGACCTGGCGGCCGACGATAATTTCAGCAACTATTTCCTGGATGCGGCGAAAGATCTCAATTCGGCCAATCCCTATGCCCTGGGCCTGGCTGTAGCCAGCATCGGCTTTAAAGCAATCTCCGGCGTAATTACGGGATTGGACGAGGAGGAGGAGCCCGACATCTCGAAGACCGGACAGATGGAAGGGACCATCAAACTGGACCTCAAAGGGACCATCGACACGGAAGGCTTCATAAGGGGAGACCGTCAGTCCGGTCTCAAATTCCCGAGCTTTACCGTTGACAAACTGGCGAAGGATGCCGGCATAGGTGAAGGCCTGTGGAATCTGGAAACCGCTCCTGTTGCCTATTATACTGCTGCCAGCCTTACTTTTGCAAATGAGGAAGACCGGCAACACTATCTGGGTCGCAACGACACTTCTACCGGGGCTGTGGACTACTTCTTCGACCCTTCTTCGGTACGTGTCAAGCTGAATGAGAATCTTTTCCCTGCCAGCCAGATCCAGTCTATGTCCATCAGGATGACGCCCGAGATTCCTGTGAAGGAAGTCAAAGCCTCCTGGCCTTCCAGGGAGGCGATGGGCATTCCCGTCAAGGCTCCCAGGGTAGATTGGAAAGCAAGGACGAGGACCATCAACCGGCTCGAGGAAGACGGCTATCCCGGAATGCCCCTACCGGCTTACCAGATTCCGATAATCAGCCAACTTGGCTATGTCAACAATACGCTGATGTTCTACACGAAAACGGAAGAGGAAGACCCCTTCAATCCGGATATGAATTTAAACGGCCTGGGTGTCTCGAAACGGTTCCTGTCCTGGCCCTTCTGGGTAGATTATTCCTGGCCGACCGACAAGGAAATGTACCTTCCGGAATTGTCTGTCATCATTAACCTCTATATTCAGTTGAAGGATGGAACCCGGTGCACCTATACCAGAACCTATCCGGTCCGGTTCCAGTATGTAGAATCCTTCGACGAGTACAATAATTTGCTTCGGGGCGCTGTTGACCGGTTGGGAAAGGTTCCTTACGCGAAATTCCTTCACCGGAACGACCAGACGGCCGAGAAGATGATCCAGCGGGAAATAGCCTTGCGGTACTATTGGGAATATTAAACAAAAACCGCCCACCGGATTTAGGGTGAGCGCCCCGCGCCGGCTCTTAACTCAATTTCCGGCCATATTGTGGCGAAGATCCTGCTATGCCGGGATCTTAAACCGGTTTTCGGCCATATCGTGGCGAAGAGCCTGAAGGAGAATTAGCGCAAACAGTCGATATGGGCGTTAGGGGCTTCCATGATGTTCCAGGAGAGGACTGCTCCGTCAAAGCCGTGACTGATAACGGCCTTCAGGGATTCTGTAACATATTCCGGAGAGGTGGGGACCACGCCCTCCCGGTAATTGATTTCGATGCCGGGGTATTTGGCGCAGGAATAAGGCTCCATCGCCTCCAGCTGGGAGTGCAGGAAGTCCAGGTCCATCTTAAAGTCCGGATAGCCGGTGGCTCCGGGAACGGCCTTCCGTAACAAATCATACTCGAAACCCATTCCGGCTGGAGCGAAGGTCTGACGGTAGAGCATAGGTTTGATGAAATCGGCATGCCGGGCCAGAATCTCATAATCCTGCCCAACGAAGGGAGCCATAAAGGGCGCATAAAGATCCATTCCTACTTCCAGTCCACGGCTATGGAAACTGTCTGCAATGGAAGCAACGGCACTGCTCACAATGTGCCCCTTGACCTTGAAGTAGGTATTTACGCCGTCGTCCACAAACGTCAAGCCCTTGGAGGGCGAGTAGCCGTTGACAGACAGAAAATCGTCTCCCAGCTGTTCCCAGCCGGTTTTTATATAATTCAGGTCAAATCCCTCGGCCTGGAACTTTTGCGCGCACAGCGGACAGCCGCAGTTGAGCACGCCGCCCACGCCACTCACGAAGGACTGGGTGCGGATCCGGTCCAGGAATACACCGTCAAAGCCGCAATCGCTGAAATGGTTGTCATAGATGGCTACCACGTTGGCGGCATTCCGGGAATCCGAAGGGCAATTGAAGCGGAAGCCTTCGCCTGCTGCCAAGTCATAGTTGGCGGGAATGTTGCCCCAAAGGTCCACGGCGGGCGAATTCTCGCACATTTCCTCTGTTTCGGCAAAAACCGGCAGCCACAGAAGCATCTTGATGTCTTTCCCGTGCAGGTATGCTCCCACCTGTCGATAAATCTCTTTTTCCAAACTCCAGCCTATGATGACCTTTTTCACCGGAATGAGCCGGCTAACGGTATCCAGCCGGCCAATAATCTGTTCGGCGGTATAATCCGGCGTATGCCAGCCGCCCAGGGAAACCTGGACAATATACGCAGGTTCTTTAACCGTTTTGTTCCGGCACGCGGCCAATGCCAGCAGCCCCATCAGGATAATTGCGACTTTTTTCATTTCCATTGAGATTCCCATACAAAGATAGCATGTTTCCTTGAACCTTGGTGTAGTGGAAGCAGACCTGCACCACCTAACTCATTATAAAAAAACCATCACAAGGGTTGTGACGGGTATATAGAGAGTTTTGTCTGTGAGATTGATCGTAGTCAATCAAGACTATAATTTTGCATTGAGCCATTATCGGCCCTATTGTGGCGAAGATCTGAAGCACCAACCCTATAAAACAAAAAACCGCCGCAGAAATGCGTCGGGTGTATCTCGAGGTTGCTTGCAGGGTACGTACTAATCTGCACGCATATGTTGTATACTTCTTCGCGAAGCGAACCCGCCTGCAGGCGGGCGGCCGGGCCGGGTTTTTGCTCCGCAAAAACGGAAAGGCAAATAGGCCGCGGGGGTTTTAGGGGGCTGCTCCCCTAATTTTTTAATCGTAGCGGGAGTGGGTCACGATCCCACGACCTCCGGATTATGAATCCGACGCTCTAACCAGCTGAGCTACCCCGCCATCATTCAGTCAAAATAAAAATCAGCTTGATAGAGGCTGATTTTTGGTTGAGATAGAAGGACTCGAACCCTCACTGACAGAGCCAGAATCTGTAGTGCTACCATTACACCATATCTCAATGAGTCCCGAAAACGGGACTGCAAATGTACGACTTTTTTCTGAATCCGCAAGTATTAAACTAAAAAACTTGCAAATTTATTCCTGGAACACATATCCGGCGCCGCGGGCAACCAGGGCCTCGCCGTAGGGACCCAGCTTGCGGCGGATGCGGGTGACGGCGGCGTCAACCGTGCGGGAGGTGGCCAGGGGATCGTCGGGCCAGAAGGCCTCCAGGAAGTCTTTGCGGGCCCATTCCTTGTTGGGATTCTCCATGAACAGGCGCAGCATCTCGAAATCCGTCTTGGGGAAAGGAACCGTCTCGCCGTCCACCATCACGCGCTTGCCGTCGGTGTCCAGCTGGACGCCCTTGAAGCGCAGGCTGTTGCGAACCACACCCAGGCGAGCTTCCACCACATTGATGACATAGTCGCCCGTCTTTTCGAACTCGGAAATGAGATCCATGTATACCGTTCCGTTCTCGTAATCGTAGGTGTGGTTGTCCAGATCCACGATATTCTCGCGTTTGAGCTGGTTGCGCAAACCGTTGATCTGGAGCTCAATTTCTTCGGATTTGGTGATGTTGTTCTCCTCGCGGGGACCCTTCAGGACCACATTCATCTGGGTGAGGGCAGCGTCAACCAGCGCATACATATTGATGATGTTGCTCTCCTGCTGCTCCGTGAACACCACCTTGTGGTCGCGCTTGCGGGAAAGGATGCGGGCCAGGTTGTAGCAGCTGTCGCCCACAGACTCCAGTTCTCCAATCTGGCGGAGCATGGCGCGGAGCTTTTCCTTGGACTCGTCCGAGAGGTGGGCATCTCCCACCTGTCCCAGATACAGGCCGATTTCTTTCTCCATGCGGTCACTCAGGTCTTCGTTCTTCTCGATGCGGTCGAAGATCTTCTTGAACTCGTCATCCTCCTTCGCCTGCGAGAGATCCTTCACCAGGCCGAAGGTAAGCTGCATCTGCTCTCCAAACACATCGATTTCCTTCTGGGCCTGCAGGATGGAGATTTCCGGCGTCTTCATAATACCGGACTTGATAAACTGCAGACGGAACTCGTCCTCCTTCTCTTCCTTGCGGGGAACGATGAGCAGGCATACCAACTTCTCAATCTGCGGAATGAACCAGATGAGAATGGCCGTATTGATAAGGTTGAAGGCCGTATGGAAAGCCGCCAGCGCAAAGGAAAGCTGGATGGGCGACTGGCTTTCGGCCGTGGGATCCAGACCCACGATACCGCAGACCATCCTCACGAAGGGGAAGAAGAAAATGAGGACCCAGATGACGCCGAACACGTTGAATACCAGGTGGGCCAAGGCTGTACGGCGTGCCTGTACGTTGGCGCTCATGGCGGCGAGGTTGGCCGTAAGGGTGGTGCCGATGTTTTCACCCATCACCAGGGCGATACCCTGATAGATGGTAATGGCACCGGTAGAGCAAAGCACCATGGTAATGGCCATAAGGGCGGCCGATGACTGAACCAAAGCCGTAAGGACGGAGCCTATGAGCAGGAACAGCAGGATGGTGACGTAATTGGTCTTGAAGCTGGCGAAGAACGCCACGACGGCGGGCTTGCTGGCCAGATCCATTTCCGTACCCGTCTGCTTGAGCATGCCCAGGGCGAAGAGCAGGAAGGAAAGGCCGAAGAGGAAGTCACCGATATAGCGGTGTTTTCCCGTCTGAATCATGATGATGGCCACCAGGAAGGCGGGCCATACCAGATTGGTCACGTTGAAAGAGAAGCCAGCCGACATGATCCAGGCACTCATGGTAGTGCCGATGTTAGCACCCATAATGATGGATATGGCCTGTGCCAGTGTTAGGAGGGCGGCGTTGACGAAAGAAACCGTCATAACCGTGGTGGCGGCAGAAGACTGGACCGCGACGGTAACCAAAGCACCGGTGGCGACACCGGTAAAACGGTTGGTGGTCATAGCGCCCAGCAGGTGTCGGAGTTGAGGACCGGCCATCTTCTGGAGGGCTTCACTCATCACCTTCATACCATATATAAGGAGGGCGATGGAGCCTAGAAGTTTAAGAACGATTAGCATAAGCCATTTTTTACCAATACAAAGATAGAACAAATCGGCCAATCGGAAAAAATTTTTTTCGGCCCTTTTCTGTTTTGGCCGCATTTTTGATTTATGGGGAACCTGACGTGTATTTAAAACCTTTAAAACTATGAGAAGGACAGTTAGTATTTCTATCCTGCTGACGGGCTTGGCCCTGGCAGGCTGCAACAAAGATGACATCATCTCCGACGACCCCTGGAACGAAAACACCGAAGAGGGCGGAAGCACCTCCGGAATTACGGGTTCCACTACTATCCCGGTTAATCTGGATGAGGAAGACCTCATTGCGGGAACCACTTTCTCCCGGACCATCTCCATCTCTTTTTCCAACACCGGCGACGCCAAGGTTACCGGCGACGAGAACGGCATTGTGACCGTGAAAGGCAACCAAGTGACGGTGGACAACACCGCCACCAGTGAAAAAGTACGCTACGAGCTGTCCGGAACCACTTCCAACGGTTTCTTTAAGATTTATTCCAAAAACAAGCAGGCCCTGGTGCTGAACAATGTTTCCATCACCAATCCCAACGGCGCCGCCATCAACAACCAAGGCAAAAAGCGCAGTTTCGTGGTGGTGAACGGTAAGAATTATCTGGCCGATGGCTCCACCTACACCGCTACGCCGGATGACGAAGACGAAAAGGCGGCCTTCTTCTCCGAGGGCCAGCTCATCTTCAGCGGAGAAGGCTCGCTGGAGGTGACGGCGGTGGGCAAAGCCGGCATCACCTCTGACGACTACCTCAACTTCCTGGACGGCCCCACCCTCAAGATCTCCTCTACCGCAGGGCACGGCCTTCGCGGCAAGGATGCCGTCTATGTGAACGGCGGCAATTTGAGCGTACAGACATCGGCCCATATGAAAAAGGGCATTGTGTCCGACAGCCTGGTGGTGTTCAACGGCGGCGTTACCACGGTGGCCGTCACCGGCGGTACGGACTATGACGACGAGGACCAGGAATACAAGGCATCCGCGGGCGTCAAGGCCGATCAGTGCTTCGTGATGAACGACGGCACCCTCACCATTACCAATTCCGGACAGGGCGGAAAGGGCATCAGCGGAGATGGCGTGGCCTACTTCCAAGGGGGCACGGTGGACATCACCGTAACCGGCAGCAATTACGGCAAATCCTCTGGCGGCTTCGGCCCCTGGGGCGGCGGCAGTTCCTCTTCCAGCGACAATTCCAAGAGCGCCAAGGGCATCAAGTTCGACGGCGACATCTACATTTCCGGCGGCAGCGTGAGCGCCAAGGCCTCCAACCACGAGGGCATCGAGTCCAAGGGTCAGCTTCAAATCACCGGCGGCGCTGTCTTCGCCCAATCCAAGGACGACGCCATCAATTCGGCCGGAGTGATGGCCGTTACCGGCGGCTTTATATGCGCCTACTCTACCGGCAACGACGGCATGGATGCCAACAAAAACCTTTACCTGGACGGCGGCGTGGTCTACGCCATTGGCAGCGGATCCCCCGAAGTGGCCATAGACGCCAACACCGAGGAGCGTTATAAGCTCTACGTGAATGGCGGAACCCTCTTTGCCCTGGGCGGCCTGGAGAGCGGGGCTGTCATAAGCCAGAAGTGCTACAGCGGCTCCTGGACCACTAAGAAATGGTATTCCATGACAGTGGGTGATAATACTTACGCCTTCTTCACCCCCACCAGCGGCGGCAACGGCCTGGTGGTGTCCGGCAGTTCCCAGCCCGCAGTCAAGTCCAATGTGAGCGTGGCCGGCGGAACCGAAATCTTTAAGGGAATGGGAGTCGTGGACGGCACGATGAGCGGAGGCAGCAGTGTTTCTCTGAGCTCTTACTCCGGCAGCAACAGCGGTCCGGGAATGGGCGGCCCCGGCTGGTAACCTTAATAATCCCAAGAAAATCATTATCTTTGCAAGATATGCCAGAGATGGATCATATCTCCTTCACCCGGGATTTGGACCAGATGCAACCCATTACGCTGGAGGAAATGAAATCCGTAAAGCTGATGAACCGCATCGACGCCAAGTTCCTCACCAACGAAGCTACGCTGCGCGGTGTCCTGGCCGATGCCGCCGCAGCCGGCTACCGGGTGTTGGTGACGGAAGGAGAACGGGAGAGTCCTTACGACTCGATGTATTTTGACACGCCCGGGCTGCGGATGTTTTACGACCATCACAACCGGCGCCTGGTACGCCAGAAGGTACGGACCCGCTGCTATGTGCGCTCCGGCGAGGCTTATCTGGAGATCAAGCGGAAGAACAACCACGGGCGCACCAGCAAAAAGCGCATCGGCCTTCCGCTGGAGCAGATGAACGGCTTTTCCGGCAATCCGGAGGCCTGCGCCTACCTGGCCAGGCATTCGTGGTTCACGGAACCGGAACTGGCCCGGTCGCTGGAAACGGCGTTCACTCGCATCACCCTGGTTAACCCCAGCCTCACGGAGCGCCTGACCATAGACACGCGGCTGCGGTTCAAGAACTTCCGGACCGGCCGGGAAACCACGCTGCAGGACGCGGTGATTATTGAACTCAAACAGGACGGCCGGGCCCGGAGCGCCATGCGAGGCATCTTCCTGGAGCACCGGATCAAGCCCGTCCGCGTAAGTAAATATTGCATAGGCATCACCCTGACGGACCCCCAGGCCAAGAGCGGCCGGTTCAAGGTAAAGGTGAGGGCCATTGAAAAAACCATTGGTAAAAAACTGGAAACTCTATGATAGATAAGTTATTCCGTTTCGTTCAGGAAGACCTGGCCTCCTTCGGGGACCTGGACGCTGCAGACGACATGCTCCTGGACGTGCAAACCCTCACAGACGCCATGATGACCATCCCCCAGAAGGTGGCCGAACTGGGCATCCGCTTCGGCCTGAACCTTCTGGTATGCTGGATTCTGGTGCACTGTTTCTACTATCGCAAGAGCAAGCGCCGCGACTACTATTTCACCTTCATGGTGTTTTCATCGGCCATGCTTATGCTGCTCTACATTATGGGCAACGTAGAGGTGGGCGTGGGACTAACCTTGGGTCTGTTCGCCATCTTCGGGGTCATCCGTTACCGTACGGAGACGGTGCCCATCCGGGAAATGACCTATCTGTTCGTAATCATTGCCCTGGCCGCAGCCAATGGCCTGGCCCCCGTCTATCATGTGGAGGATTTGCAGACATCGGCCCCGCACTATGCCCTGAGCTGGGGTAATGTGGGGGTGATGGCGCTGGTAAATGCCCTCGTCGTGGGCCTGGTGGCCATCCTGGAAAGCGAAAGCCTGGTCCGGCACACCACCACCAAGCTGGTGCTGTACGACAAGATCGACCTCATCGTTCCCGAAAAGCGGAAAGAACTGCTGGCCGATCTGGAGAAACGTCTGGGCGTGAAGGTGGAGAACGTGGAAATCGGCCATGTGGATTTCCTGAAGGATGCCGCATTCATCAAGGTTTCCTATCCTCTGGCCAAAGGGGAACACAACTCCGTGAATATGATAACCCGAGCAAAAGACTACGTAGAATAATGAAAAAGTTCGTTTTAACCCTGGCCCTTCTGCTGCCGCTGGCCGCCGCCGCCCAAACCGAAATCAGCGGAGGCGCCCGCTTTTCCGTTGCGGCCGATTACAAAATCAGGAAAGGCCTGCACGTAAATGTGGAGGAAGAGGTGCGCATCAGCGGTGCGTTCCAGTCCCTGAACCGGCTCCAGACCACGGTAGGTGTGGATTACAAGCCCCTCAAGTTCCTGAAAATTGGAGTGGGTTATTCCCTCATCAACTCCTACTCTTATGTTGATCGCTCCTTCAAGGCACCCCGCCACCGCGTTTTCGTGGATGCTACGGGCCATTTCACCTGGAATCATTTCAGTTTCTCCCTCAGGGAGCGGGGCCAGTACACCCATCGCACGGGCACCTTCAACGCGTACCAGAATACCCCTGACGCCTTTGCCCTCAAGAGTCGCATAGGAGTGGAATACAAGGGATGGACTTACTTTGAGCCCGGTGTGTTCTTTGAGTTGCGCACCCAGCTGAACGCCCCTTGGGGCGAGACCAACGGTGGCATGCAGACCAAGGATGACGGCACCACGTACTACGTTTATACGCCCACGGGCTACACACACGTGTACAACGACCGCTACCGCTTCATCTTCCGGACCGATATCAAGCTAAGCCAGCATCATGTCCTGAAGCCGTACGCATTGATAGACTTCTACTCTCCCTACGTGATTGACACCAACGCCGAAGGAACCCGGCTGTTCAAGGCCGCCTACGTAGATCAGTTCAGAGTGAACGTGGGCATCAACTACACCTTTAAGTTCTAAGTATGGATATCAGAATTGGCAACGGTTACGACGTGCACGCCCTGGCCGACGGACTTCCGATGTGGTTGGGCGGGGTGCAGATTCCTTCCGCCACGGGTTTTGTGGCCCACTCCGACGGAGACGTGGCCATCCACGCCCTGTGCGACGCCCTGCTGGGCTGCCTGGCGCTGGGGGATATCGGCCATCTTTTCCCGGACACTTCCGACGAGTGGAAAGGCGTTGACTCCAAGCTTCTACTGGCCAAAGTAGTGGCTATCGTGAACGAGAAAGGTTACCGCGTGGGCAATGTAGACATTACCATCGCCCTTCAAAAACCTAAACTGGCACCGCACATCGCTACCATGCGTGCCACGGTGGCCCCCATCCTGGGGGTCACCGAAGACCGCGTGTCCGTAAAGGCCACCACCACCGAAAAACTGGGCTTTGTTGGCCGATGCGAAGGGTGCGAGGTATGGGCATCGGCCCTGATCCTAAGCGAGTAGCGCGTCAATAGGGGAAGCAGGTGTCAAAATCGGCCCCGCCGGCGCCTATGCGGAAGGTATGGACCTCGCGCTTGGCCGGTTTCACCGCTACTACATCTATACAGAGGGTTTCCCTGTAGTCGAAGAACGCGTGTTTCTGTCCGGGAACCATCACGTCCGGGCTTACCCATCCGTATCCCTGTGATACAAAGTAGTTTACACCATCCACTACCCGGTGGAAGTTCACGTGGGTATCACCCGTGAACAGGCCCACCAGATTCCCTTTGCCCTGGTAGGAGGTCAGGAGGTTCATGATTTTGGAGGGATCTTCCTTCTTGATGGGGTTCATGGAAACCGCATTCCAGACGCCCAGGGAATGGGGCATCCAGTGGGAAAGGAGGACCACCTGCACATCGGCCGGGGTCTGGTCCAGAATACCCGCCAGCCATTCCAGCTGCTCGTCGCCGTAGGAATAGTAGAACTCCCCTTTGGTGCGGCTGGATTCGCTGTTCAGGAAAATAATCCGGAATTTCTTGGCCGGAATATCATAATAGCCGTACGTTCTTCCGGGAGTAAGGTGCAGGTTTCCGCCTGCCTTGGCTTCCCAGGGCTTCTGGAAAAAGTCGGACAGGAAATCCTCCGTAAGCCATTTTCCGCCACCGCCGTCCCAGTCGTGATTGCCGGGGGAATAGAGCCACATTCCGTTGTACATGAACATGCCCGCCCTGGTCTTATCCAGGATATAGCGCGCATAGACGGAATCCACCGTAGCGGGATAGGAATTGAGGCCGATGTCACCCAGGTTGGCCATAAAATCGGCCTTAAACAACTTGCCGGCCGTGGCGGCATAGCCCACGTGCTTGTAGGAGAACCTTTGCCCGGTATGCACGTCGGTAATGATGGGGAACACCAGGGTCTCGTCCTCCCCTTTCCACGCCTGATAACGCTTCAGGGCCTCTTTCACCTGAGGCTTGACATACTTGTGTTTGCTGGTGAGTTTGTCTTCTTTCTTGAAGACCTCGTTGTTGTATTCCCTTTCCTGGATGGTAGGGGTGGAATACTTGAAGGTAAGGGTCTGGCCTTTGTCAAAGTCGAAGAATTCGATTTTGAGCCGATGCTCTCCCTTGGCCAGGACCTTGGAGATTTTCTTTTCGATGGGGCCATGGGCTCCGTCGTTTTCTATGAGGAGCTCGTCGTCAATGTAAAACTTGCTTCCGTCATCGGTGGTAAGGGTAAAAGCGTACTCTTCCTCCTTGTTCACCTTCAAGGGAGCCTCGAACAGGACGCAGAAATGGTTCTTTTGGTCGTCGATTTCCTCCAGGTCCAGGTTGATTTTGGTTCCCTGCAAATCCGGTTCTCCCAGGGTGGAGAAGTCGGGGAGGTATCTCTCCGGCCAGTCATACCAGATTTTGTAGCTAACCTCGGGGGCTTTTGCACAAGATGCCAGAAGGGCGGCAAGGGCAACAAACAGGATCTTCTTCATATGGTTAATACAGTTGGTTTCGTGTTATCTGGGTTCGCAGGCCCGGGTGGCCGGGTAGTTTTTGCCTTTGGCTAATTTGAGCGGCAACGAGGCTGCCGGCTGGCGGCAATCGGCCCCGAAGTAAACGGTGTAGGTGCCCTTGGCGGTCTCCCAGCGGGAAAGGGCCGAATTGAAAGAGGCCAGATCCCTCACCGGGAAGGACAGGTCCACCACCTGGCTTTCGCCGGGCTGCAGCAGGCGGGTCTTACCAAAAGCCCTCAGTTCCCGCTCCGGCTTGTCGGCAAAGCTGCCAAGGGGCGCGTGCACATAGAGGCCGACGGCTTCCTTGCCCGCCACGGAACCCGTATTGGTCACCTTTACGGACGCCATTATCCGGTCTCCTTTCTGCCGGACGACGGGCTCAGAATAGGCAAAGGAGGTATAACTGAGGCCGTAACCGAAAGGATAGGCCACGTCCAGGCCGCGGGTAAGGAAATGGCGGTAACCTACATAGATTCCTTCCGTGTAGTCCGTATAGTTGAGGTTCTTGGGGTCCAGGCCACGCCTTTCGGGATGTACGACGCTCTCATTGGCCTTGTCGCTCACAAAGTTGTACGGGAAATCCTCGGCCCCGGCAATGTCAAAGTAGTCCAGGGGGAAGGTCATGGGCAGCCTTCCGGAAGGGTTCACCTTGCCCGTCAGCACGTCCACGATGGAATGGCCACCTTCCTCGCCGGGCAGCCAGGCGCAGAGGATGGCGTCGGGCAGATAGTTCCAGGAGGCGGTTTCCACCACTCCGCAAATGTTCAGGACCACCACCACTTTCTTGCCGGCAGCCTGGAACACCTCACAGACGTTCTCCAATAGATTCACTTCGTCTTCCTGGAGCAGAAACTCTTTCCCCAGAATGCGGTCGCGGGCCTCTCCGGAGGTGCGGCCCAAGGTAATGATGGCCACATCGGCCTCCTTTTCCGCCTTCTCTATGAGATGGCGGGTGATTTCCAGCTCCCCTTTCTGGGGTTTGCCCACGTGGACGTTGATTTTGTGGTTCAGGGTGAGGTCGGCATCGGCGAAGGATGCATAGCCCTTATACAGGCGCTCGAGCCCGGAATCAAGGGAAAAGCCTGCTTCCTTCAAAGCCTCGTTTACCTGGATTACATAAGGGCAGGAAACAAAAGCCGCCCCGTTACCGCCGGGGATAAGGTCGTAGGAATGAACGCCGAACAGGGCGGTTCTGGCCGGTTTCAGCGGCAGGGCCCCGTTGTTCTTCAGCAGCACCATTCCTTCGGCCGCCGTGCTGCGGACAAGGGCAGCGTGGGCTTCCAGGTCCGGTTGGAGCGGGGGCTCGAAGTCCGGCCTCTGGAAGGAAACCGACTTCACCACCAGTTCCAGGACCTTCGTGGCGGCCCGGTCCAGGTCTTTCATCCGCAGGCTGCCGTCTTCCAGGCTGGCCAGGATATGTTCCGTCTGGCTGTAGACGCCGCCCATAAAGAGGTCGCTACCGGCGTGAACCTGCAAAGGAGTGTTCCTCTTGCCCGTCCAGTCGGTGACCACCAGCCCCTCGTATCCAAAGTCCTTGCGCAGGATTTTGGTCAGGAAGTCGTGGCTTTCCTGGGTATAGATGCCGTTGAGAAGGTTATAGGAGGCCATGATGGTCCAGGGGGCCGATTCCCGCAGGCAAATCTCAAAGCCCCGGGTGTAAAGTTCCCTCAGAGTCCGGGTGTCCATGCGGGAGTCTCCGTCCAGCCGGTTGGTCTCCTGGCTATTGGCGGCAAAATGTTTGGCCGATGTACCGGCGCCGGTTTCCTGGACGCTGTTGATATAGGCGGCGGCGATGGAGCCGCTCAGGACGGGATCCTCAGAGAAGTATTCGAAGTTTCTTCCGTTCAAAGGGTTGCGCAGAAGGTTCATTCCGGGCCCCAGGATGACATCGGCCCCCATATCCAACGTCTCTTCCCCTATGCCGTGGCCAATCTGGTATGCGATTCCCCGGTCCCAGGAGGCAGCCGTCAGAAGGCCGGTAGGGAAGCAGGTGGTGAAATGGGCCTCGCCCCGGCCGTCGTGCCAATCGGCCTCCAGCCTTACGCCCACCGGGCCGTCCATCATGACGACGGAAGGGATGCCGTATTTGGGGAAGGGGTGCGTGAGGCCTCCGGTTCCGGGAAGACCGGGATCGTATCCTTCGCAGGCGCCGTTGAAGCCCACCACCAGGAGGGCCTTTTCCTCTGCGCTCATCGCCTTCACGACGGCGGGAATGTTGTCTTTGCTCAGTTTAGGTTGGGCCGACAGGCTTGCTGCAAGGAAGATGCAGCCCAGGAATAAAGCTTTAGCTCTCATTTGGTTTAATAGTATCTAATGCAAAGATACCAAAAAAATGACCCCCGGGCAAAAAATGTCCGGGGGTAAGGGTTTGATATGTTACGGCTTATTAGCCAAGCACTTTCTTGACAGCGGCGGCCAGCTCGTCATAGAGGGCGTCGATCTTCTCCAGCAGTTCCTTGCGGATGGCGTTGAAGCAGACCTTGGGTTTCTCTGCCCCGGCGCTCTTCACCACCTTCTCGCGCAGGTCGTTGTACAGATCTACCGCCTTGTCAATGAGGTCGGTAATCTCATCGGCCTGCTTGCCGGGATGCGTGTTCAGGAAAAGGGTGCAATCGTCAATGAATGCGCCAACCACATACTCGATGTCTTTTTTAATGTCTCTTAAATTCATATCCTTCTGAATTAATTCGCTGCAAAGATACAACTTTTTTTGTTCCCTTACGCGTTCCGTGTGCAAAACAAGGCTTATTTGCTCACGGACGCAACCTTTTTCATGGTCGATGAGCTCCAGTGACCGTTTTTGCTTACGGGCCCGTCATTCCCGGCCCCGACCGGGAATCTCTCAAATACGAAAAATCCAAAATTTGGCAAGGCTTGCCAAAACTTGCATTCGCCCCTCTTTTGGATTATCTTTGTGGAAAACGACGAAGCTATGTCTGATTTGGAGAAAATACAATTGTTCGAGAACAAGAAGGTCCGGACGGCATGGGACGAAG
>JAFPGC010000007.1 GCA_017423025.1 Bacteroidales bacterium | reverse complement strand
GACGCTCTCACTAACCACATAATTAATAACACTAAAACTAATAACCAATAGACTGATTCCGTTGAGAGAACCTCACTTCCTCAATCCGGATACAAAGGTACGGCAAATTTTTGGATTTGCAAATTTTTTCAAAACTTTTTTAACAAAATTTTTTAAAAATTTCTTAATTCGCTGATTATCAATAGTGTTACAAATAAGTTATTTTTGAGTATATAATTTGGAATACTTATTAAAAAGATTTAATTAACTATTTATCAGCAAATTAAGATTTATGAGGTAATTATTGGTTATTTAGATACTTTCATTTTAAAAGCAAAATTAAGGCCGATGCTTACAATCTTAAAGCATCGGCCTTTTTTCTTCTTTCACTCTTGAATAACCCGTTTAGAGCAATTTATCTCTGAGGTGACGGATCATGTCGCGGGTCATGGAATCCATGTCGTAGGTGGGCTTCCAATCCCACTCCTCACGGGCGCAGGAATCGTCCATGCTGTCCGGCCAGGAGGTGGCGATGGCCTGACGCACAGGATCTACCTCGTAGCGGACGCGGAGGTCCGGAATGTATTCACGGATTTTGGCGAAGATCTGCTCCGGCTCGAAGCTCATGGACGCAATGTTGAAGGAATTGCGGTGCTTCAGGCGGGACGGATCGGCCACCATGAGCTGGATGGCGGCATGCAGGGCGTCCGGCATATACATCATATCCATATAGGTACCCGGAGCGATGGGGCATACGAACTCCTCCCCTTTCACGGCCGAATAATACACTTCAACGGCATAGTCCGTGGTGCCGCCGCCGGGAAGGGTGGTATAGGAGATGAGGCCCGGGAAACGGACCGAACGGGTATCCACCCCATATTTATGGAAATAATAGTCACTCAGAAGTTCCGTAGCAACCTTGGTAACGCCGTACATGGAGCGGGGGCGCTGGATGGTATCCTGAGGCGTTCCCACATGCGGGGTTTCCGGGCCGAAGGAGCCGATGGAAGAAGGTGTGAAGACGGCGCAGCCCTTTTCGCGGGCAATCTCCAGGATGTTCAGGAGACCGTTCATCTGGATGTCCCAGGCCAGCAGGGGCTTTCTCTCCGCCACGGCCGACAGGAGGGCGGCCAGGTTATAGATGGTGTCAATCTTATACTCCGACACGATGGCGGCCAGGCCGGCGGCGTCGCGGACATCGGCAATGGCGGAAGGACCGCTTTCCAGAAGCTCACCCTTGGGCTCTGCGCCCGGGATATAACCTGCCACAACCGTGCTTCCAGGGACTTCACGACGGATTTTCATCGTGAGTTCCGATCCAATCTGGCCCGTAGAGCCAATCACCAGAACATTCTTCATACTTTCTGTTTTATCCATGCAAATTTATTACATTTTGCGTATATTTTCAAGATAAAATCGCTAAATTTGAAAGCATAAACGAGATAATAACCATGTACGGAAAATTTCAACAGCATCTGAGCGCCGAGCTCCAGTCCATTGACGAGGCCGGCCTGTACAAAAGAGAGAGAAATATAGCATCGGCCCAAAGCGCCTGCATCAAATTGCAGGACGGCAGCGAAGCCCTCAACTTCTGCGCCAACAACTATTTGGGACTGGCCGATAACCCCCGCCTCATCGAAGCCGCCAAGAAGGCCATGGACGCCCGCGGCTACGGCATGTCCTCCGTGCGCTTCATCTGCGGCACCCAGGATATCCACAAAGAGCTGGAAAAGGCCATTGCAGACTACTTCCACACGGAAGACGCCATCCTCTACGCCGCCTGCTTCGACGCCAACGGCGGTGTTTTCGAGCCCCTTTTCACGGCCGAGGACGCCATCATCTCCGATTCCCTGAACCACGCCTCCATCATTGACGGCGTGCGCCTGTGCAAGGCCCAGCGCTTCCGCTACAACAATGCCGACATGGCCGATCTGGAAGAAAAGCTCAAGGAGGCCCAGGCCTGCCGCTTCCGCATCATCGTCACGGACGGTGTGTTCTCCATGGACGGCAATGTGGCCCCTATGGACAAGATCTGCGACCTGGCCGAAAAATACGACGCCCTGGTAATGGTGGACGAGAGCCACAGCGCCGGCGTAGTAGGCCCCACCGGTCACGGCGTAGCCGAACAGTTTAACTGCTACGGCCGAATCGATATCTTTACCGGCACCCTGGGCAAGGCCTTCGGCGGCGCCGTGGGCGGATTCACCACCGGCCGCAAAGAGATTATCGACATGCTCCGTCAGCGCAGCCGTCCTTACCTCTTCTCCAACTCCATCCCGCCCATGATTGCCGGTGCGGCCCTGGAAACCTTCAAGATCCTGAAGGAAAGCGACGCCCTGCACGACAAACTGCAGGCCAACGTAGAGTATTTCCGTGACAAGATGCTGGCTGCCGGCTTCGACATCAAGCCCACCCAGAGCGCCATCTGCGCCGTCATGCTTTACGACGCTCCCCTCTCCCAGAAATTTGCCGCCAAGATGGCCGAAGAAGGCATCTTCGTCACCGGCTTCTACTATCCCGTGGTTCCCAAGGGCCAGGCCCGCATCCGCGTGCAGCTGAGCGCCGCCCACGAGAAGCAGCACCTGGACAAGGCCATCGCCGCCTTCGTAAAGGTGGGCAAGGAGCTGGGAGTCATCAAGTAAAGCTTAAAACCAAACGAACTCGACATATTCATTATGAAGAAAGCATTACTTTTCTTTGCAACGGTCATCAGCTCGTTGTTCTTTGTCAGTTGCTACAAAGACAGGGACCTGGACCCCGCAACCGTGGAACTGCTTATTGGCAAGTGGATGGAAACCGATATAGACGGCCAGCCCGCCCTTACCACCCAGAAGACCGTTACGACGTTTGTGTCGGGCACTCAGGCCTTTGTCAGTTCTTCCAAGACAGACTATACCGAGCAAGCCGCCAAATGGAATGACCGTCTGGATTATGAGGTCAAGATTACCGGCAATACAGTTATCCTCACCGGCCACCCCGAACCGGATGTCACCCTGATCAACCGCTATACAATCTATTCCCTCAATTCCAAGGAAATGATTTGCAAGTTCAGGCACCAAACCCTCAAGGGCGGAAAACTGGCCAATGAAGAAACCCATGGAAACGTTCACCTGGCAAAGGTTGCCGAGGACTACGGCAGCGCCATTATCGGATCCTGGGAAGGACTCTATCCCCTGGACGAGTTCGACGACCCCCAGGACTGCCGATGGGACCTTAAGGCCGATGGGACCTACGTCTTCTCCATGAGTACCGCCCCGGGCCGGTGGACCACTTTTGAAGACGAGTTCGACCAGTACTTTGTGGATGGCAAACTCTTCTGCTCCCGCTGGAAAGAGGTGGGCCCGGAAGCCCAGGAAGGACGGGACTGGTGGGAAATTGCCGCCCTTGATAAAGAGAATCTCATTTTGACGGCCCTTCGCCGGAATGAAGACGGTTCCACCTACACCGATGCAGTGAGCCTGAGGAAGGTCCGCGTCCCCTCCCAGCAGGAAATCGAGAAGAACATCCTGGGCAAGTGGATGCAGACTGAGGTCAACAGAAAAACAGCCCTTACCAACCAGAAGACCGTTACCACCTTCCGTTCCACCTCCCTGGCCCTGGTGAGTTCCTCCAAGCCCGACTTCACGGAGACCGCCGCCAAATGGGGCCACTTACGTGAGTACGATGTCAAGATCGAAGGAAACAAAGTAACCCTTACCGGCCAGTCCAGCGCAGAGATTACCCTCATCGACGAGTTCATCATCAACCGCATCGATGAAGAGGAAATGGATTGCGAGTTCAGGCATACCACCATCCGCGGAGAACTGATTGTCAGCACCGGAGACTGGACTCCCATGAGACTGGTAAAACAAACCTCCGACTTCCGCGAAGCCATCGTGGGCACCTGGGAAGCACGTGTTTCCCTGCAGGGCTACGATATATCGCAGGGCAGCACAGAATTGCGAGACTGCCGCTGGCAGATAAACGAAGACGGCACCTACGTCTTCTCCATTGCCAACGGCCCGGAGGAGTGGATCATTGAAGATGAGTTTGACGAATACTTCATGGACGGCACCCTGCTGTGCTTCCGCTGGAAGAGCAAGGAAGAAGGCTCGGAGGAAGTTCGCGACTGGTGGGAGGTCTCCATTAACGGGGATGTTATGAACTGGTACGCCCTCCGCGAAAACGAGGATGGCTCCCGTTACTTCTACACCATCTCCCTCGTCAGGAAGCTCTAGGACAGGATGCCGGATATCGTCAGGTTCGGGCTTGTCGGCACGGGAAGGATTACGTCCTGGGTGCTGCGCGGCGCAAGGGAAAATGAACGCTTCGTCGCCGCAGCCGTTTGCTCCCGTTCCATCGAGCGTGCCCGCTTATTTGCTCAAAGCCAGGGCATTCCCGCCGCATACGACAACCTGGATGAAATGCTCCGGGATCCCCAGGTGGATGCCGTGTACATCGGCACGCCCAACCATACCCACCATGCGATTGCCTTGAAATGCCTGCAGGCGGGTAAGCACGTCCTCTGCGAAAAGCCGCTCGCAGCCAACGCGGAAGAGGCTGTGGAGATGGTGGCCGAAGCCCGTCGCCGGGGCCTGATCCTGATGGAGGCGATGATCTCCACCCTGAACCCCAACTTCCTCAAGGCCGCCTCTTTCCTGAAGGAAATCGGCCCTATTCGGCGTTACAGCGCCACCTACTGCCAATACTCGTCCAAGTATGAAGCGCTGCAAAGAGGGGAAGTCGCCGCCTCGTTCGACCCCCCCTGCGCCGGCGGCGCCCTCATGGATATCGGCATTTATACAATATGGCCGATGGTGTATCTCCTGGGCGAGCCAACGGGCATTTCAGGGCAGCATATCCTCACGCGAGAGCTGCCTGGAAGGGGCGTAACGGACCTCCAGGGAACCCTCGATTTTGTGTATCCCGGCCTCAATGCCACCGTCTTTTATTCCAAGATTGCCGATTCTTTCCTCCCGACGGAAATTTCCGGCGAAGGCGGCAGCCTCGTGCTGGATAAGATTCACATCTGTCGCCAAGTCACTTACTTCCCGCACGGAACGCCCGCGTCTGGACGCGGCGAGGATTCAACCGGAACAGACCTGACTGTGCCGGAGGTCGCGCAAAGGGACGACTACTATTATGAATTCCAGGAATTCATCTCCTGCGTCCTCTCCGGCCACGAAAGCCGCATCAACTCCCCTGACACTTCCATTTCCGTCCTGAGGATCATGGACCAGGTCAGGAAACAACTAAAACATTAAATTTAATCATTTCCCCTGTTGGAAGGTGGTGACAGGTTGCCCTATGCCCTTCGGGCGGTACGGGCCTTCGGCCCTATCCCTCCCACCTGCAGTTGCACCGTCCGGGAAGCAAGCTTCCCCGCCGGAACAACTGCTGTCGGGCCCCTCCCATTCACGAGACATGGGCGTCTACGCCGCCCGAAGGGCATAGGCAACCTGCCACCCGTACACCAAAAGGCGGATTCTCGTGCACGGGTTGGTGGATACCGCCATTGACATCAAGGCGAAGTATGACGCCAAGTGTGGCGCTCCTTCCACCGGATTCCCGAAGGTGTTCTTCAAGTATTTCTACATCAATACCGCCACCGGCGAGAAGAGTGCGGAGATGCTTGTGAGTGCCGTGCTGAGCAACGGTTAGTCTCCGGCTGAAAACCGAGTTTATCGGCCCCGACAGAGTGCATCTGCCGGGGCTTTTTCATAGGATAGTGGATACGATGGAAATAATTATTGTGGTTCTGGCAGAAAAGTGTAACTTTGCGCGGTTTTTAAGTAGTAATAAAGTATTCTATTCCTTTTATTTATGGTTTTACAAGAAAAGCAGCTTTATGAGGCCCCCTCGGCAATGGTTGTCCAGGTTAAGGCAGAAGGTATTATTTGCCAGAGCCCTGACGGGGGATTGCAAAACTACAATTGGAACACCATTGACGAAGAATAAGTTTCCCATTAGAACGAAGAAAGCATGAAAAAGACAATGAAACTTTTTGGCATGGCTGCCCTCGTAGCAATGGGAGCCATCCTGGCGGGCTGTGCCAAGGTCGAAGAGGACCAGCAGCAGGAAGACAAAAGCATTACTCTGACCACGACCATCGGTTTTAGCGATGAAGGGGGTACCAAGGCCCTCACGGCCGAAGGCGTGAAGACTTTTTCCGTAGATGATCGGATTGCTCTCGTGTATAAAGACGAGAATAATCAATCCCGGAAGGCCGTCAGTAATCCTCTTACAGTTGATGATATATATAACGAAGGCAAGTCGGCTCATTTGAAATTCACCCTTGATTATACTCCTGCAAATAGCGGTGCTTTTAATTTCATCTATCCTGCCGCTATGGTCAAGGAGGAGATTGATCCTGATGACGAAGTCTACACTTCCAGGATCGTTGACTACTCCAAACTGGATACGCAGGACGGTTTGCTTGCCACCATCGGCAGTAGTCTGGACCTTTGCTCTTATATGGGCAACTTCTCGGATGCCCAACTGCCGGCCTCTGTCACGCTGGAGAACCGGCTCGCCATCCTTGCCATTACTCTGAAAAACAGCGATGGTACAAGCGAAATCACCGGAGACATCAAACAAATGACCCTCACTTTCACTGAAGATTACAGCCACTCCTACACTATCAACCGCACGGCCGCAGAAGGGCCCATCTACGTGGCCATTGAAGCACAGTACAACGCAAACGTCGAGATTACTGCCAACGACGGGACCAACTACTATGTTAAGTCGCTGACCGATAAGTCCTATACGTATGGTAACGGCTACAACGTAAGCTGGAGGATGGAGAGAGACCCGCTATCTGTTCCGCTGACGCTGGAGGCCATAACGGACGGAACCATTGTAGTGAATAATGCACAGTACGGCATGCAGTACTCCCTGAATGGAGGCGATAAGACCACTGTGAGCCGTCCAACTTGCACCATAGATGTAACAACTGGCGATAAGGTGGCGTTCTACGGTAATAAAAACGCGATTTCCTCATATTACAGTACCACATTCAGTAACGGGACAGCCCAAGTGAAGGTATATGGCAACATCATGAGCCTTGTTAACGAGGATAGTTTTGTAACGGCAAAGACTCTAACATTCCCAGGTGCATTTAGTGGACTTTTTAATTATTATTCCGCACTAACTGACGCGAGCGGCCTGAAACTACCTGCAACTACACTTTCAGCAAGTTGCTACTCGTACATGTTCGGTAATTGCGCCAACCTGACTACTGCCCCCGAAATATTGCCTGCAATGACGCTGGCTCAAGGATGCTACGGTAATATGTTTGAAAACTGCTCTAACCTGACTTCCAGCCCCGTCCTGCCTGCAGCGACACTAGTTCAAGATTGCTACAATTATATGTTCCGATTCTGCTCAAAACTACAATCTGTTACTTGTTTGGCTACTAATATACCTGCCTCTGGTTACACACATGAATGGCTTCATGGTGTTGCCAATAAGGGAACGTTTACCAAAGCGAGCTCTTTGTCTTCATGGCCTATAACCTCTAGCGGTATCCCTAGTGGATGGACAGTAGTGAACTACCAAAAATAGCTTTAAGTCTTTTGTATGGCAACACTCTTTGATTAGTTAAAACAACCAGAGCAGACATTCCTACAGACACGATAATTTAAGCCGGCCATCAAAGGCTGGCTTATTTTGGCATCCGCAAAATGTGGTTGGATTACTCCTTTCGCTTAAGGGTGAGTTTTAACCCCTCACTGCAATTTCTGGTTGGAAACAGCCAAAGCATTGCCGCCATCTTGAGATGGCGGCAATTCATTTGCTATAGGTTAAAAAGCGAGTCAGGCACGAACGCGGAGTTGTATCGACTCGCTGTCGTCGCCGAAGATAGCCAGACCGTGGGCGCAGTCGCTTTCTGTGCCAACATAGGCAATCATAGCCACGGCATTTCCTGTAGCCACAGCCTCAGCATCGGCCTTCGTATCATAGATTTTTCCGTCCTTCCCGGCTATCTTGCCAATGTCCCCTGATGTAGCATCGGCAAGCGCCTTAGCTACAGGAGCGGCTACGGCTTGACGGGGCGAACAGAGAACCCGTAGTAACGGACGTCGCCGTACTTGCTGATGTCGTAGCTATTGAAGCCCAGGTAGTAGGTTTTGTCGTAGTAGGAATCGTAAGGTGTAGAAGACCAACAGTAACCGTAGTTACCCGCATAGCCGAGCGATCCATTGAGGTAGTAGCCTGCAGCCGCAAAGAACAATGAAATACCATTGGCCTTGCTGGTGATGAGCCTACCACCATTATTACCTCCAAGAGTGGTCCAACCCGTCTTCCAACTCTCGGATTCTGTCTTAGCATTGGTGTTCGAATCACTAATGAGCGCATCGAACTGGGCTATGGTGGGAATACACCAATTGCTATTTTTGGCGGCAGCAGTATCCATAAAGCCTGCAGCGATCTTATAATTGTTGTATGCGTCCGTAATACCTGTCACGTCGTAGGGAGTGGTATAGCCCCACTTGTAATAATTACCAGCCTCAAGAGGATCGGCGATGAAAGGACTTGCCTCTTTCAAGTTACCCGTAGCCCAGAGGGGACCGCCGTCGTAACCCAGGCTCACAAATTTACCATTGTCGACAAGGTTGGTGCTTAGTTTAATGGCTGCGGAACCTGTAAAATTAGTGTTGATGGTCTGGGATTTCGAGGATATCGCATACTTTTTATCGGCATTGCGCTCTACGAGCTGGAAAGTGTAGCTGGTTGTCCCGAGGGAAGTTCCTTCCAGAATACCCCAGAAGTAATATGCCTCTTCGCCGCCCATCGTTCCCTTGTATGCCGTAATAGGGAAACCATTTGTACCGGCACCGTAAGCTGCCGCCTCTCCAGGAACAATGCCGCTGAAGGAGAAGGGGATGAAATGAGTAGCCGTCAGAACATACTCGTTGCCGGAAGCGGGATTGGGGGCAGGGATACAAACCTGCATTATGTTCGCAGGAGCAACCATGTGGAGAGTGGCGCTCAGCGTATTCACCTCACTGGTTGATGTGACGGTATAATCTGAAGCGGCGGTCTGGTAATGGCCCCCGACTGTCCCGAAAGTCCAGCGGTCGGTGCTCCAAGTAGGAGCCGCGGAGCACACGAAGCCAGGCATATATATGGCACTTAACTTCTTGCCGGAGGCGGATAGAACAAGACCACTGAAGGTGGTACCACCACTCTTGTCCGTAAAGTCCCAGGTGGTGCCGTTGTAGGTCATCTTGACATACTGAGAGGTGTTTTCCTGGAAGAATGCATAGACTACGTCTCCACTCTGCCAGACGGTCTTGACTCCTTTGGTTGCTTCACCGTTTTCTACATTGATGTTGAAAACAATCTTGGACGGATCGATAGCGCTCTCCTTAACGGGAGTTTCTTTGTTACATGCGACGAGTGCAAGAAGGGCACTCATAATAAGCAGTGCTTTTTTCATTGTCGTACCCTCCTTAAAATGACAGTTCATCTCCATATGGATTATTGTATGGTTCCGGACTGGCGCAGATGACGCCTTCCTGCTTTAATTCCACGGCTGTAAGCGTGGGGGCATCATAAAGTTCTTTGTTTTCTTTCATGATAAGTATTTGATTTGTATAAAATTTATTCTAGGGTTGGGAGTAAAAATTAGGTGAAATTAGAGAAAACGATACGAAATAACAATGGGGTCAAAATGGAGGCATTTCTTTGATTTTTGTGCGATTTGAAACATGAATCAGAGGCGTGAAACAACAAAAACTGTCCACGCCACAGTTCGGTCACGATGTGTGTGTTTAAGCATAGGTGGTACAAATCCAACCATACCCTACTTCCAAACAAAGTGTCAGCCAAGAAATATTCAACCAGATATTTCGGATAGCCAAAAAAAACGAGACACATTTGAGACACATTTTGGAAACGCAAATGCCTCTGGAGTGCGTCCAGAGGCATTTTTGGAGGTACCAAGCGGAATCGAACCGCTGTAGCAGGTTTTGCAGACCTGTGCCTAACCACTCGGCCATAGTACCAAACGGGAATGCAAAGATAGCAGATATTCCCGAATCTGCAAAAATAATATTTCCTATTTCTTCAAATAGTGGATGAAGAGCATGGTGAGGTCGTCGCTCTGGTCTGCCTCTCCGCGGAAATCAATCACGGCCTGATGCATGGCTTTCAGGTGATGATCCGCATCTCGGCGGGTATGGAGGACAGCGCGTACGCCTTCGTCACCAAACTGATCGTGGTCTATGTTCTCTGCCTCGTTAAGACCGTCGGTATACAGGAAGATGGCGTCGTCGTAGTGCAGGGTAACCTCCTGCTCCTCAAAGGTCATGTCTTCCATGATACCCAGCGGAAGGTTGGGGATCACGTCCAGTTCCCGGATGGCGTCCGTAAGGATGTAAGGAGCGTTATGACCGGCATTGCAGTACTTCAAAAGGCCGGTCTGGAGGTCCAGGACACCGCAGAAGAAGGTGACGAACATACTATTGTCATTCATGTCCGACATACCGTTGTTGATGGAAGTCACAATCTTGGACGGGCTGTCGTAATGAGCGGCCAGGGTACGGTACTGGGTACGGGTCACGGCCATGAGCAAAGAGGCCGGAACACCCTTGCCGGATACGTCACCAATGCAGAAATGCAGTTTCTCGTCGCGAATAAAGAAGTCGTACAGGTCTCCGCCCACTTCCTTGGCGGGGGCGAGGAAGGCCGACATGTCCAGGTCATCTCTGTTGGGGAACGGAGGGAAAATCTTGGGGACCATGGACATCTGGATGTCGCTGGCCACCTGAAGTTCACTCTGCATGCGCTCCTTCTGGGCGCTGACCTCATTGTATTCCCTCTGGCTCCTGAAGACGGAACGGATGATGAGGACAATCATAAGGATACCCAGAACCTGGAGCAGGATCACAATCAGGGCTACCCGGTGGATACCCATATAGATATCGCTCTCCGGAATAACGATGGACATGATCCAACCGGTGCGCTCGACCGGAGAATAGAAAACCAGGCTGGTGAGAGCCCTCTTGTTGACGGTTACACAGCCGGATTCTCCGGGCTTGGCGGCATCCATTACCATCTGAACAGCCCGGTTTGTCTGTTCACCATCCACAGGAGACACCATAATCTGGCCAGTCCGGCTGACGATGATGCCGTATGCCTTCGGATACACCTTGATGCTTCCCACCAGCTGCGTGAGCCAGTCCAGGGAAATATCGGCCGTCAAAATGGCCGCAATAGTGCCTTCCGCGTCCCGGATGGGCAGAGAGTAGGTGGTCATGAGGATTTCTCCTCCGCCTTCATCGATATAAGGTTCAGACCAATAGCCCTTCCCCAACTTCAAAGGCTCGGCAAACCACTCTTGGGAAGGATAATCGTATTCCTCCGTAGCCAGGGTCTTGAATTCCAGGCCATCCGGTCCTTCACACACATAAGGGGAAAACAGAGGATACCTCTTGAGATAACCCGGCACCACGGCCACGGTAGAACCCACCACCACGGGGTTGTCCTCCACGATGCGTTGGGCTACCCGGATAAGGCTGTCCGGCTGGTTGAGGCACCACTGGGCAATCCAGACGCTGTTGCGAACGGCGGCTTCCGTCTGGTTCACAATGTCCATAATCTGGTTGCGGGAGCTCTCCAGCTGGCTCTGGGCCCGGGCGGTAGCTTCCTCCTTGATTCCCCTTTGGGAGAAATAATATTGGATAAGGGTGGTGGCTTCCAAGGTAATGGTGGCCACTATGACCAGCAGTACACCAGCGCGAATGCCATGCCCATGCTTGAGGCTATCGGAAACCTTAATTTTCATTTCTCGAGGAGAAGACTTGATTGATCAACAATTCGAATTCCTTAAAAGCAAAAGTGTCGGACAATTCCCGCAGGGAATCTGCCAGACCCCTATAATGCCACTCGTGTTCCTTGGGATCGGTAGTGTGGAACAGGGACCATAGTTTGTCTCCCTGCATGGCATAATCGCGCGCGATAGCCCTCATATTGGAGAGCTTGTCTCCCAGTGCCACCATCTTGGCATCGTGCGGGGCACGGGCCAGACGGTCGATGGCGGCCTGCTTGCGGCCATGCCAGCTGTCCTCTTCGCTCACACCCTCTACCACATCATCGCTCTCGGCCGCTACCAGCGAGGCAATGCGATCTCCGAATTCGGCCCTGATCTGTTCGATGGTCACATCAGTGTCTTCCACGGTATCGTGGAGGGCGGCGGCGGCCAGCAGTTCCTGGTCCGGCGTCATGGTGGCGACTATCTCCATGGCTTCCATGGGGTGAACAATATAAGGGAAACCCTTGCCGCGACGTTCTGTACCGGCGTGCGCCTTGACCGCGAACACAATAGCCCGGTCCAGCAACTGAGTATCAAGTGGTTTGTTGGCCATATTTACTTTTTAACTTTATTCTTGTTGAATATTACGAACTCGTTCATCACAAAATTGAAGCAGCCGGAGAAACACAGACCCAGGAGATTACAGAACACCGGTTCCACGGACCAGTCCTGCAGCCAGTTAAGCGAGACGAACAGGAAGTGGAAGCCCTGCATGGCGATGAACTTAAGGACATAACCGCCGATACAGGTGGCATTGTAAGCTGCCAGATGCCGGAAAAGGGAACGCATGCTCCCGGGCTTGGACACCCGCTCCCTCCATACCAGGTAGTAGGCAATGAAGAAATTGGTAAGGGTGGCCACTTCAAATGAGATGGTGGGGGCAATCCAGAAACTGCCCCAGTAGGAATCGTCAAAGGCGAAATGGCTGAGCGCCCAGTGCAAACCAAGGTCTACAATGGTGCCGGCCACACTCGTCAAGGAAAACATGACGAATTTTTTGAGTATTTCTACCCTTCTTCTCATATCATACAAAGATACAAATTTTTGTAAATGTCACAAAATTGGCCTATCTTAGCCAAAGCTTTTGTACTAAACCATGAAACCGATCATCCCTCCCGTTGACAGGGCTGCCCTGCTGTCCGAACTCAACGAAAAAACCCTCCTCCGCAAAACCAACCGTGCAGGAAACGAACTGTATCTGGTTGGCCCTGAGTCGGTTAATGTCATAAGGGAAATAGGCCGATTAAGGGAAATCGCCTTCCGCAACGACGGCGGAGGAACCGGCCGGGAGCTGGATATAGACGAATTTGACACCAATAAGGCCTACGGATACAAACAGCTGGTCCTCTGGGATCCGGATGCACAGGAAATCATAGGCGGTTACCGCTTCTGCATCTGCGACGAAGCCGTTTTCAACCGCTTCGGCCAGCCCATCCTTACCTCGTCCCACATGTTCGAATTCTCCAAGCGTTTCCTGGAGGATTATCTTCCCTATACCCTGGAACTGGGGCGGAGTTTCGTACAGGTAGAGTACCAAAGCTCCAAGGCCGGCGCCAAGAGCCTCTATGCCCTGGACAACCTCTTTGACGGAATTGCCGCCATCGGCATCCTCTATAACCGGCGCATCAAGTATTTCTTCGGCAAGGCCACCATCTACCGCGGTTATCCCGTTGAGGCCCGTGAAATGATTATGGTCTTCCTTCGCAAGTACTTCGGCAAGAACAGCCGGCTCATCCGAATCCGCAAGGAGGTAAAGGTAGAGAATCCCCAGCGCTACGCCAAACTGTTCAAGGGCCTGGATTTCAAGGAAGGCTACAAGGTTCTCAAAAGCGAAATCACCAAGATGGGCGTATTCATTCCCCCGCTGGTAAACACCTACATGAACCTCTCCCCCACCATGTCCTATTTTGGAACCGGCATAAACGACGAATTCGGAGACGTTTACGATTCCGGCCTCCTCATCAACTTCGAAGAAATGTATCCCGAGAAGCGGGAGCGGCATGCCGCCAGTTTCATGGCCCTGGGGCTCCAGCATCTCCGCAAACTGCTCCGGCGCTTCCAGAAAAGAAGCTAATTCCGCAAATATTGCTATCTTTGTAGACTTATTAAAAGTGTCCTAAATAATGTCAGAAGAAAATAAACAAGCCGCCCGCATCCAGACATCCATCCTCAGTGCCGCTGAAAAGAAGGTACTCGTCTGGCTGGCAGAGAGAATGCCGTCGTGGGTCACTTCAGATATGTTAACTTTCGTGGGCTTCTGCGGTTCCCTTATCATGGCCGCCGGCTATGCCCTGTCCAACCTGAACCTCCAATGGCTGTGGCTCAGCTGCTTAGGCCTGTTCGTCAACTGGTTCGGAGATTCCCTGGACGGCAGTCTGGCCCGTGTGCGCAATGCCCAGCGCAAGACCTACGGCTTTTTCATCGACCACAACGTGGATGTTGTCAACGAGATGATCATGTTCATCGGCGTAGGCTGCAGCCCTCTGGTGAACATGAGTTTTGCCATGTTTGCCCTGGTGGGCTATTTCATGCTCAGCATCTACGTCTATATTGACTGCCACCTCAAGGGAGAGATGCGCCTCACCTACGGCGGCCTGGGCCCCACCGAGTTCCGCATAATCCTCATCATCGTCAACATCCTGTTCATGTACGTTCCCTGGCTCTCTACTTGGAAAAAGACCATCTGGCTCTTCCACAATGAGTTCCAAGTGGGCCTGTTCGATTATGCAGCCATCGCGGTAGCCATCCTTCTGATTATCTTCTATGTCGTGAGCTTCTTCCGGGACGCTGCCTACTACAGCAAAATAGACCCGCCCAAGAAACAGAACTAGATGTACGTCATCACGCACGAAAAAGCAGCCAATGAGCTTTCCCCCATCTTCAAAGGATGGAAGGGAAAGCTTTTGTATAAAATAGGACTCAAACTCACGGGCATTAACCACGTGAACGAGACCCACAACCGTGTATGTGAAGCCGGCATTCCGTTTGGACCGGAGTTTGCCAAAGGCATCCTGGACGACGTGGGAATTGATTTCCGTATCGGCCATGCCGAAAGGCTTAATAGCCTGCCCGAGGGGCCCTTCATTGCCATAGCCAATCACATCTACGGACACGTGGACGGCATCTGCCTGGTAGATGTTCTGGGGCATGTACGGCCCAAGACCAAGGTCATGGTGAACGAGTTCCTTATGTGGATCAAGGGCCTTACACCCAATTTCATCTCGGTGAATCCCTCGCTGGGAGTCAAAGCCGGGGCCACCTCCACCAGCATCAACGGCGTCAAGGCCGCCCTGCTCAATATCCGCGAAGGTGAACCCCTGGCCATCTTCCCCTCCGGCGCCGTGGCCGATCTCAAACCCAGACTGGGCTGGACCCTGCACGAGAGAGACTGGCAGGAAGCCGCCATCAAACTCATCCGCAAGGCCCGTGTGCCTGTTGTACCCATCCGTTTCTTTGACCACAACACCTGGTTCTACTATGTGCTTGGATTGCTGGACTACCGCATCCGCTTTGTGCGCCTCTTCCACGAACTCTTTAACAAACGGGGAACGCATCCCCGCATGGACATAGGGGAAACCATTACGGTAGAGCAGCTGGATGCCGTTTCCGAGGCCGATTTCAAGGATTTCCTCCGCCACAGCGTGTACGATATTCCCCTACCCGAATCTTTCACTTTGCGTTCTGAATTATGGAAGAAGTAAAAGTTGTCCTGGTTACCGGCGGCAGCAGCGGAATTGGTGCCGCCACCGCCCGTCTTCTGGCCCAGGCCGGCATGAGAGTGTATGCCGGCAGCCGCCGCGGTACGCTTGAATCGCCCACCGAAGGCGTTACCGCCGTCAAGCTGGACGTGAACGACGCCGCCCTCACAGAGGCAGTGGTGGCCGATATCGTAGCCCGCGAAGGAAGGCTGGACGCCGTAGTGTGCAATGCCGGAAACGGCATCTACGGCCCCATTGAAGGAACGCTGGAAGAAGAAGCCCGCAGCCAGTTCGAAACCAATTACTTCGGCGCACTCAAAACCATTCAGGCCTGCCTGCCGGTCTTCCGCAAACAAGGCCATGGACGCATTATCACCGTCACTTCCGTGATGGCCATTCTGCAGCTCCCCTTCCAGGGATTCTACTCTTCTGTGAAGGCCGCCCTCCTGTCCCTGTCCGAATCCCTCTCGCTGGAACTCAAGGGTAGCGGTATCCAGTGCTGCAGCATCCTGCCCGGAGACGTAGCCACCGGTTTCACCGGCGCTCGCAAGCTCAATGTAGCCGCCCAGGACCCGGATTCCCCCTACCGCGCCAGGATGGACAAGAACCTCAAAAAGATAGAGGCCGATGAGCAGGGCGGAATGGCACCCGAAGTCATCGGCAAGGCCATTTTGAAGCAGCTTAAGCGCAAGCATATGCGCGTAAGAGTCATTCCCAGAATAGACTACGCCGCTGTGGGCGCTCTGGTCCGCTATTTACCCGAAAAGTCCAAACTGGCCCTTTTGAATTTCTTGTACAGCTAACCTCTTGTACTTTTCATTTTTTTGCCTTATCTTTGAATGATAATGAGGAGATTGGGCATTATATTTTTGTGCTTGCTGGTCAGCGTTTTAGCCGCAGCCCAGGGCACGACCCGTGTCCGCGGTGTTGTGAAAGATGCGGACACCGGAGAGCCCCTTCCCTTCGTAGGCGTATACTTTGACGGCACCACCATCGGCATTTCCACGGATATGGAAGGCCGGTACAGCCTGGAAACCCGCTCTCCCGAAGCCCGGGTCCTCACGGCCCAGATCATTGGGTATGAAAGCCTTTCCATCCGCATCCAGCAAGGCACCTTCTCGGAAATCAATTTCAACCTCCGCCAGGACCCCCGCCAGCTGAATGCCGCTCTAGTGAGGCCCGACAACCGTTACATCAAGTCCATCCTCCGGAAGATAAGCCAGAATCTGGAGGTCCACGATCCCGACAATGCCCCCGACTGGAGCAGCCGCCTTTACAGCAAAATCGAACTGGACGTCACCAACATTGAGGACGTCATGAACATAGGTTTCATAAACCGGAACCTGGGTTTCATGAAAGAATACGCCGACACATCGGCCATTACCGGCAAAGCCTTTATCCCTGCGCTTATCTCGGAGAATATCTCGGACGTGTATCACAGCCAGGATCCGGCATTCCAGCGGGAAGTCATGCGCTACAGCCACATGTCCGGCTTCAATGAAGAGAATGTCCTGCGCCAGTATACGGGTGCCCACCTGCTGCGGGCCAATTTCTTCAAGCCCCAGATCTCCCTTTTCAACCTGACCATCCCCAACCCGGTAACTACCTCATCCCAGGTCTTCTACAACTATTTCCTGGTAGACTCCCTGCAGGTGGACGGGCGCAAGACCTATGTGCTCCGTTTCCATCCCAAGAAGCTGGTCACGTCCCCCACCCTGGACGGCGAAATGCAGATTGACGCGCAGGATTACGGTATCCGGAGCGTGCACGCCGCCCTTTCCAAGGACTCCAACGTGAACTGGATCCGCCACATCAACATGGATATCCAGAACCGGCGCACGGAAGAGGGCCGATGGTTCTTCGACGACGAGCGCCTCTTCATAGACTTCTCCATCGCCACCAGCGATTCTTCCCGCATCCTTTCTTTCCTGGGACGCCGCCAGCTCTCCTTCCAGGAGCCCGTATTCGGCCCCATTGAGGACTACGATGCCCTCAATTCCCAGAACGTGGTAGTGGAACGGGACGTCCAGGAAGGCGATAAGGAAGAGTGGGCCAAGTTGCGGCCCATTCCCCTGGAGCCGCGTGAGCAAGGCATCTACGACATGGTGGAAAATTTCCAGCAGACCCGCTTCTACCGCAACTCCTACACCCTTTTGCACACCCTCATCGGTGAATATTACCAGATTCCCCGCGTAGGCATAGAACTGGGCCGATGGGCCCGTTTGGCATCCTATAACGAAATGGAGGGTTTCCGTCTCGAATTGGGAGGCCGCACATACAAGGACTTTTCTAAATTCGTGCGACTGGGAGGCTATGTAGCCTACGGATTCCGCGACAAACAATTCAAATGGCAGGCCTCCGCGGAATTCATGTTCCGCAGGGAGGTCACCCGCAAACTAACCCTCCTGGCCCAGCACGACCTCATCCAGTTCGGTAGCGGAGCAGGGGTCTTCTCGGCCCAGAACATGCTTTCCTCCCTGTTTGCACGCTCCCGTGCCAACCGCCAGAGCATGGTGCGCTCCTTTGATATCCTGTACGACCATGAATTCTCCCCTTCCGTGAACGCCTCGCTGGAATGGACCACTTCCCGGGTCTGGAGCAATCCTCTGGTGCCTTTTGAAAGGCCCGACGGCAGCATCCAGGAGAGTTTCTCGTCCAACAGCATCCACGCCAGTATCCGCTTCTCAAAAGACGAAAGGGTTACCCGCAATACGTTCAAAAAGACGTATATATATTCCCAGTATCCCGTTCTCCTGCTGGATGTGATAGGAGGCATCAAAGGCATTACCAAGGACGACATCCCCTTCGTGCGCACCAACGCCATCTTCAGCTGGCACATTCCCTCCCATGCCTTGGGTTTTGGCCGGATATACCTGGATGCAGGCGCCATCTGGGGCAGCATCCCCTATCCTATGCTCAAGCTTCATGAAGGCAACCAGACCTTTTTCATGGACCGGACCTCCTTCAGTTGCATGAACTACTATGAGTTTATGTCAGACCGCTGGTTATCGGGCTACTACGAGCACAACTTCAACGGTTTCTTCCTGGGGAAGATTCCTCTGATCAAGAAGCTGGACCTCCGCGAAGTCTTCACCTTCCGCTTCGCCTGGGGTACCCTGACCGATGCCAACCGCCTCCATGGCCCGTTCCTGCTGCCCAAAGGCTCCGGAACCCTGGAAAAGCCCTACATAGAGATTGGCGCTGGCTTGTGCAATATCTTCCGGGTACTCCGGGTAGACGCTTTCTGGCGCATTACTCACCGTCTTCCCGAACCCAAACAGAACTTTACCATAAATGTCGGATTCGACGTAGAATTTTAACACTATGAAAAACCAGTTCAACATTTACGAGCTCAACGAAAAAGGCTATACCTCCTTCGTTCCCAAGCCTCTGAAGCGCCCATTCTATGTCTTTTGCTTTCTCCTGGATGGAGAGGTCCTGGCCGAGATTGACGGCCAGAACATCCTCATCGGCCCGGGCCAGTTTGTGTTGGTTCCGCCGGAAAAGAGCATTGATATCAAGTACTTCAATGGATGCCAGGGCTTTGACGGCTGTTTTACCCTGGAGTTCGTGAAAGATGCCTCCTACTCTGTCCTGCGTGCGAATACTCTCATCCAGCAGAGTTTCTGGTTCGAGGATGCCGTCTTTATGGGAGCCCTTTTCAAGCGCATGAAGACAGCGCATGAAGACAAGGACAAGAATTTCCTCCAGAGTGCCCTGGACCTCATCCTGGGCCAGCTGAGGCCCGGTGGAAAGGTCGCAGCCGTTTCGGAGCGCTTCCTGCAACTGGTTTTTGAAAGGGATAAAGTGCCCCTGTCTGTGGCCGAATACGCAGAGATGCTTGGTGTTACGCCCAACTACCTCAATAAGACCGTGAAGAACCGTACCCGGCGCACAGCCATCGACTGGATTGAGATTGCGCGCCTGAACATTGCCAAGAAACTCCTGAAGGATCCCACCATTTCCATCGCAGACATATCGGCCAAAACCGGCTTGCCGGACCAGTCCTACTTCTCCCGTTTCTTCAAAAAAAAGACGGGGCAAACCCCGTCCGAATTCAGAAACGACCGCTAGGCCTTACTGCGCTATATATTCGTAATGCTTGATGCTTAGGAGTTTTCCCTTCGCATTGTAGGTGTATTGTACCTTCTTCTTGGCAAACTCGTTGAACTCGAAGGTCTTGTACGTCTGCAGGCGGTTGCGGTTATCGTACACGTATTCCTTGCTCATCCGGCCGTTTGCGTCGTACTCATAGCGCTTGCGCCACTTCTGCCCGTCGGTGCTGTATTCAATCTCCTCTATCTTCCGGCCCTCGGTATTGTAGGTGGTCACGTGGTCCAATACCTTGTGCGCCCCCTTGGGGTCCGTATTCCATTCCTTCACCACCAGGTTCTTCTTGTTCAACGTGGGCTGTTCCTGGGCATGCAGGGAGGCCAGGGGGAAAAGCAGGCACAGGGCCGCCAGCATCCAATACTTCTTCATCATAATAAGTACTTACTAACCGTTAATACATTGTTTTCTACCCGGAAATGGACTTCGCCCCCTTCAAAGGGCATTCCGTATTCCTTATCGGCCTGGTCCTGATAGGCTGGGCGGGGATCCAGGGCCAGCACTTCTTCCAAAATGCGGCGCTGGCGGCTGTCCAGCGGAATTTCCTGGGGAATCACCACCTGGAGTTTCTTCCCGGGCGCCTCACCGGCAAAACCGCAAAACGCATCCGGGAAACTGTCGGCATAAGCTATATACGGCTTGATGTCGTAAATAGGCGTCCCGTCCATCAGGTCCGCTCCCCTAATCACAAGTTCCATGCCATCCACCCGCTGCAATTCCACACAGGAAAGGCCGATGGGATTGGGCCGATAAGGCGAACGGGTGGCCCACACGCCCATGGCGGTGTTGCCTCCCAGCCTGGGAGGCCGTACGGTGGGCTGCCAGTCCCCCTTGGCCGGTTTGTTGGCGCTGAAGCCCCACACGAGCCACAGGCGGCTGAAGCCTTCCAGCCCACGGAGCGCCTCGCGTACGCGGAAAACGTCCGTAAACACAATGCGTCCCTCGATATCGGCCACCAGCGAACTCTGGCGGGGTATGCCGAATTTGGAACCGAAAGGTCCCCTATAATAAGCCACCGGCTTCAGAAGAAGTTCATCGGCCATCTTATGAGAGGTATTTTCCGTGACAACGGCAATAACGGAGTCCGCTGCCGCAGGGGCAGGGATCATCGGCCGCCACATGAGGAATGGCGAATCCCAGCGGCAGGAAATCGGAATTGAGGTCCCCTGCATAGCCCTCCGTGATGGTAGGCTCGGGCATGGTCCAGTGGGGGTACTCTTCTTCGGCCGATACGGGTTCCTGCGAACGCGGCGTATGCCAGGCGGGCCAATCGGCCTTGCAGGTATCGGCCTCGGCGGCGCTGTACCCGCAAAGGAACCACTTGGGCACGCTGTCGGCGTAATCGCTTACAATCTTGCAGCAGGCCAGCCAGCTGTCCTCGTCCAGATCCGGGCTCAGGGGGCTTTCCATCAACGGCTGGAACAGGGCGTCATTCTGCTCAAGGGTGTACTGCGCCTCCATCCAGGTATCGTGCTGGGCCTTCACCAGTTCGTAGCCCTCGTATCCCACGCGGCGGTACATCTGTTCCAGACGCATCCCCTCGGGCGTTTTAAGGCCGATGGTGAAGTACGGCGCACCGGCACCGGCTTCCCGGGCCTCGGCCGCGGTGAAAGGCTTGAAGCTCTTCTGTCCCAACGCTTTGCGTTGGGTGAAGATTTCTTCCACATTCTCTACGCAGGGAGAGCACACATAGTCTCCCCACTCATCAGTATAGCGGTACATCTTCACCAGAGGGCTCTGGTGCAGCATCTTGGAAAGTTCCTTGAAGTCTCCCCCGTGCGCCTCCTCATACCAGTCCATCACCAGATCTATGAAACGTTCCGTGGGTAGGATGCCGTAAAGGTTCAAGTAACCCAGTCCAACCCGCTCCACTTCAAACTGTCCGCTCTTCTCGCAAGAGCGAAGCACCTTCTCCACATCCGGGGCCACGATGTCGTACATCTCCCGGCTGATCCACACCTTGTGGAAATTCTCGTCGGAATCGTCATATTGTACCAGACCCGTCACCTCCAGCAGGGAGGGATAATCGGCAAAATCCTGGTACTGTACCTTCTCCGGACCGGCATGAACGAGTTCACGCAAAAGACGCACGTCCCGCTCCATCAAATGCGACATCCACCGGCGCGGCTCTGCGTGCAGGTAGGTGTGAAGCTGGTCCACCAGCTGGGATTTCCGAAGACGCGGGCTCAGTTCATTACCCAGGATACTACCCAGGTCTTCCAGTTCCATCTTCTGAAAGCCATCCAGAATGGTATGTAACGTGCGCTCTTTCATAAGGATTGCAAAGGTAGTAAAAAAATAGAAAAAGGTAGTCTCTCTGAACCCGTAGCCACCCTCGGCTAATTTGAGGGGGCTCTGCCCCCTACTATCCCCCGCGGCCTTTTCTCCCTCTACGATTTTGCGGGCGCAAAATCCCGGGTACGGCCGGGCGCCTGATGGCGCCTTTATACCCACGCAGGGAAGGGTCGCGAAGCGACGGTTCAGAGAGACTACCTTTTCTATTATAGCGTATCCTGATACTTTAAAATAGGATTACGGGCAGCGGTGGTTTCGTCGGGGCGGGAGATGGGCGTGTTGTGCGGGGCCTCGTGGAGGATGTTGGGATCCTCCGCAGCCTCGGCCGCAATCTTTCTCATGACCTCGATGAAGGCATCCAGCGTCTCCTTGCTCTCGGTCTCCGTGGGCTCGATCATAAGGGCCTGGTGGAACAGGAGCGGGAAGTAGATGGTGGGTGCGTGGAAACCGTAGTCCAGCAGGCGCTTGGCCACATCCAGCGTGGTGGCGCCGGGAACATCGTCGTGGGCACCGTCGTTGATGAGACCGTCAAACACGAACTCGTGCTTGCAGACACCCTCGATGGGCAGTTTGTACACATCCTTGAGGCATTCCTTGATATAGTTGGCCCCCAGCACGGAATACTGCCCCACCTTCTGCAGGTGGTCCTTACCCAGCGAAAGGATGTATGCGTATGCACGCAGGATTACGCCGAAGTTACCGTGGAAACCGGACACCTTGATGGCCGGGATGCAGCCTTCCAGATGTTTGGCCACACCCACGGGACCGGAACCGGGACCACCACCGCCGTGCGGCGTGGAGAAGGTCTTGTGCAGGTTCAGGTGCATGATGTCAAAGCCCATGTCTCCGGGACGCACAACACCCATCAGCGGGTTCATATTGGCGCCGTCGTAGTACAGCAGACCACCAATTCCGTGCACCAGGGAGGCGATTTCCTCGATCTGGGTCTCGAACAGGCCCAGGGTGTTGGGATTGGTCATCATGATACCGGCGATATCCGGACCCAGCAAAGGCTTCAGGGCCTCCACGTCAATCCGGCCGTTCTCCAGGGACTTCACTTCCACCACTTCCAGACCGCAGACGGCGGCCGATGCAGGATTGGTGCCGTGGGCGCTGTCCGGGACAATGACCTTGGTGCGGGCCAGGTCTCCACGCTTGATGTGATACTGACGCATAATCATGAGGCCAGTAAGCTCACCATGGGCACCGGCGCAAGGATCAAAAGTGAAGGTATGCATACCGGTGATGGCAGCCAGGGCCTTGTTCATTTCCTCGTACACCTTGCGGGCGCCGGGCACCAGGCTGTCTTTCATGAGCGGATGCAGACCGCCGAACCCGGGCATGGCGGCAATCTCCTCATTGATCTTGGGATTGTACTTCATGGTGCAGGAGCCCAGCGGATAGAAGCCGGTATCCACGCCGAAGTTCATCTGGGAGAGGTTGGTGTAGTGGCGCACCACATCGGGCTCGCTGGCCTGGGGCAGGTTCAGGGCCGATTCGCGGCGGAGCTTTGCGGGAACCTCCGGAGCAGCCGGGAACTTATTGACGGGCAGGGAGAAACCGGTACGGCCTTCCTGGGAGAGTTCGAAAACGAGTTTGTCGTAGTATTTCATAGTCTAGCCCTCCTTTACAATGGCGACCATGCGGTCGATTTCTTCCTTGGTACGCTTCTCCGTTACGCAGAAGCTCACGTAGCCTTCCTCGGTGGGATAGGCGGCAAAATAGCCGGCCTTCTCCAGCTTCTCCTGAAGCGGAGTGCTTCCCTTGTAGTTGAGCACAAACTCCTTGAGGAAAGGCTTGTCCGGGAACACATCCTCGAATTTGCCGGTCTTCATGAGTTCGGCCTTGAGGTAATGGGCGCCGTCGGCACTGAGCTTGTTCACCTGCTTCATGCCTTCCGGACCCATCAGGGACAGGTATACGGTGACCCAGAGGGCCATGAGGCTCTCGTTGGAGCAGATGTTGGAAGTGGCCTTCTCGCGCTTGATGTGCTGCTCGCGGGCCTGCAGGGTAAGGACGAAGACGCGGCGGCCTTCCTTGTCCGTGGTCTGCCCCACAATACGGCCGGGCATCTTGCGCATGTGCTCTTTCTTCACGGTCATGAAGCCCACGTAAGGACCGCCGTAGCAAAGCGGCAGGCCCAGGGACTGGCCGTCACCTACGGCTACATCGGCCCCCCATTCGGCGGGCGTCTTCACCACGGCAAGGGCCGAAGGGTCGCAGTATTCTACCAGGATGCCCTTCTCTTCGTGGATGGCATCGGCAAAGCCGCTGTGGTCCTCGACAATGCCGTAACGGTTCACCGAAGGTACGATGACACCGGCGACGTCGTCCTTGGCCAGTTCGGCCTTCAAGGCCTCCAGGGACGTCTGACCGGCATCGGCCGGAATAAGGCCGATCTCTACCCCGTGGAACTTGGCGTAGGTTCTGACTACGGCAATCACGTTGGGAAGAAGGGTGGCCGACAGGAGTACGCGGGTCTTCTTGCGAGCGCAGGCAATAGCCATCTTCATGGCCTCGGCGGCGGCGGTGGGGCCGTCGTACATGGAGGCGTTGGAGACATCCAGGCCGGTGAGCCCGCACATCATGCTCTGATACTCGAAGATATAACGGAGCGTACCCTGGGAAATCTCACACTGATAAGGAGTGTAAGCCGTCAGGAACTCCGAACGGGAGCACAGGTAAGGGATGACGGACGGCGTGTAGTGGTCGTAGGCGCCTTGGCCCACGAACACCTTGAGCCGGGTGTTCATGGCCTCCAGGGAGGCAAAATAGTCGCGGATTTCCTGCTCGGACAGGGCGTCCGGAAGGGCATAGGCCCCCTTGTGCAGGAACTGGGCGGGAACGTCGCTGTACAGGTCTTCCAGCTTGTTCACGCCAATGCGGGCCAGCATGGCCTTCACATCCGCTTCCGTCTGGGGTAAATAAGGAAGCTGGGCCATCTTACTCGCCAATTGCAGCCTTGTATGCAGCGGCGTCCATGAGGGCGTCCAGTTCGGCGGGATCGGACATCTGGACCTTGATGATCCAGGCACCATAGGCATCCTCGTTCACCTTCTCGGGGGTGTCTTCCAGCTCGGAATTCACTTCCACCACGGTACCGGAAACGGGGGCGATGAGTTCGGAAGAGGCCTTCACGCTCTCCAGGGCGCCGAATTCCTCACCGGCGGTCACCTCGTCGTCTACCTCCGGCATATCTACATAAGTGATGTCACCCATCTCTTTCTGGGCGAAGTCGGAAACGCCGATGACAGCAATGTTGCCTTCTACCTTTACCCACTCGTGGGACTCAGAATACTTAATTCCTTCAAGAATCTTAGACATAGTGTTTTGTGTTTATTTTTTGTAATTTGTTTGATAGAATCTCTTTTTGACCACCTTGCCAGGGAACACCTTCTTGCGGATGCGGATGTTCAGCGGGGTGTCCAGAGCGGCGTATTCCTTGTCCACCAGGGCAAAGCAGATGCTCTTGTCCAGGGACAGGGAATGATAACCGGTGGTAACGACGCCTACCTCTTTCTCATCGGCCGTCTCTACCGGATAACCGGCACGCGGGATGGCCTTGTCCTCGATTTCGATGCCCACCAGTTTGCGGCCGATGTTGCCGGCTTTCTGGTCCAGGAGGGCTTCCTTGCCCACGAAATCTTTCTCGAACTTGCAGAACATGCCCAGACCGGCCATCACCGGGCTGATTTCCGGGCTCAGTTCGTCTCCGTACAGGGGCAGACCGGCCTCGAAACGCAGGGTGTCGCGGCAACCCAGGCCGCAAGGTTCAACGCCCGCCTTCAGCAGACGGTCCCAGATTTCCACGATGTTTTCGGGAGTGGTATAGAGCTCGAAACCGTCCTCTCCGGTGTAACCGGTGCGGCTCAGGATCAGACGCTCGCCCTTGTACTCCACGTCGCAGAAAGTGTAGAAGGCAAGATCGGCCGCTTCCTTGTAACCCAGTACCTCGATGATGGTCTTCTCGGCCTCGGGACCCTGGACGGCAATCTGGCCGATGCGGTCGGATGCGTTATCCAGCTTGCAGTCGAAGCCCTTGGCCTGCTCCTGGATCCAGGCGAAATCCTTTTCGATGTTGGCGGCGTTCACCACCAGCAGGAAATGGTCGGCCAGGTACTCACGGTAAACAAGAAGATCGTCCACCGTTCCTCCGTCGGGATAGCACATCATGCCGTAGAGGATCTTTCCGGGCTCGAATCCGCGGATGTCGTTGGTGAAGATGTGGTTGATAAAAGCCTCGGCCTCAGGGCCTTTCACGAAGATTTCGCCCATGTGGGACACGTCGAACATACCCACTTTCTGCCGCACGGCCATGTGTTCCTGGGTAATGGAACTATACTGGATGGGCATCATGAATCCGGCGAAGGGGCTCATCTTGGCTCCCAGGGCCACGTGGGCATCGTACAGGCAGGTCTTCTGCAACTGGTCCAGAGGGATTTGAACGTCTGACATAGTTAGCGCGTTACTTTAAAAGGTTATTTATAATAAATTGATACAGTTCTATGTTTGTTTCCATGTTTATCCGGAGGTCTTCCGGCGTGGCGCCCTTGGAGGGTGCCAGTTCCCCGCAAATGTCCACCGCCGCTATCTCCATGGACTGTGCCAACAGGCCCAATTCCTTTTTCACGTCTTCCAGCGAATGGCCTCCCTGCGTCCAGTCCGTGCGGGCATAGGCCTTGTCCATGATATCCTTGTCCAGCGATACATACACCCGCTCTCCCCTTCTCTTATCCAGCCACGCCTGGGGAATCTCATTCTCACAGCCGGGAGGGCCGATGGTGAGAATGTCCCGCAGCAGCGGATTCTCCCCTTCCATTTCCTTCACCCAGCTTCCGCAGGAGAGCACGCCCTCAAACGCGGCGTCCTGGTTGTCCGGGTGGTTGTCCAGCAGCACCAGGTGAAAGGGCTCCGTTTCCCTGAGCGCCAGCAAGTGAGACAGGTAGTGGTAGTCTCCGCTGTCCAGCCACCGCAGCCGGGGCAAAGGCTGGGGAAAGGCCTCTTCCAACTTTTTCCGGGCCTCCGGGTCACAATAGCAGCAGCAGCCTTCCAAGCCGGTAAAATCCAGAACCTGAGCCTCTTGCAGCCAGGAGAGAAACCCCTCTTCCCGGTACGCTTCGCTAAAATGGAACACAAGGCTTTTCATCTTTCAAAGATAAGCATTTTATCCGACATAGACTTATAGTATTTTCAAAAGAATTTCGTACTTTTGTGCAAATTGAATAATAAGAATCTTATACTATATGAGAAGAACCCTTTATATTCTGACTCTGTTTGTGGCCATGCTGGCTACTTCCAACCTTTCCCAGGCCCAAAAGAAGAACAACTGGTTCGTTGGAGCCGGCCTTGGATGCAATATGCTTATAGATAATGGCCAACTCTCTCCCGTTTCCCCTTCCGGCCAAGTCTATGTAGGTGATTGGTTCAACCCCTCCCTGGGTTTCCGCGCCGGTGTGAGCGGCATCCTGGGCCGCCCGGCCGATGCCCGCAACTGGTTCTCCGAAAACACCGCCTTCGGCCTTTATCAGCTCTATGCGGATTTCCTGTGGAATATCCGGAACACATTCGTCAAATATAAACCCAACAGAGTCTGGAATCCTGTCTTCTATCTGAGAATTGACGGCATCCTCGCTTCCAGCCTGGGAGCCCACAAAGGACACGGAGGCGCCGGCGCCGGCCTCGCCAATCAGTTCCGAGTCAACGACTTTATGAGCATATCCCTGGATGTCAATGCCGTCCTCACCAACGAGAAAGCCTTCCGCACAGACCACAGCGGTGGCTTCCTCGTCATCTCCAGTGCAACCCTCGGTGTGGTATTTGACCTGGGAGTCCGTGGATTTTAATTAAAGCTATGGCCGAATCCAACTTCATAGACTACGTCCGTATCTTCTGTGCCAGCGGGCACGGAGGAGCCGGCAGTGCACACCTTCATCGCGCCAAATACGTGCCCAAAGGCGGCCCGGACGGCGGTGACGGCGGCCGGGGCGGCCACATCATCCTGCGGGTGAATCCCCAGCTCTGGACCCTCATTCACCTTCGCTACCGCAAGGTGGTAAAGGCCGAGAACGGAGGCAACGGGGCCGAGGCCCTCAAACGGGGCAAGAATGGAGAAGACATCGTCCTGGAAGTTCCCCAGGGCGTAGTGGTGAAGGATGCCGAGACGGAAGAGGTCATCACCGAACTGGTAGAAAAGGACCAGGAGTACATCCTGTGCCAGGGCGGCCGCGGCGGCTGGGGCAACGACCATTTCAAGAGCGCCACCAACCAGACGCCCCGTTACGCACAGCCCGGCGAAGAAGGCCAGGAAGGCTGGTTCATCCTGGAACTGAAGGTCCTGGCCGATGTAGGCCTGGTGGGCTTCCCCAACGCCGGAAAGAGCACCCTGCTGGCCGCCATCACATCGGCCAAACCCAAGATTGCCAATTACGCTTTCACCACGCTGGAGCCCAACCTGGGCATCGTCCGATATCACGACAACCGTTCCTTCGTCATGGCCGATATCCCCGGCATCATCGAGGGCGCCCACGAGGGAAAGGGCATCGGCATGCGCTTCCTGAGGCACATTGAGCGCAACTCGGTGCTGCTGTTCATGGTAGCGGCCGATGAACCGGACGTGGCCAAGGGCTACAAGATCCTGCTCAAGGAACTGGAAGAATACAATCCGGAACTGCTGGTGAAGGACCGCGTGCTGGCCGTCACCAAGACGGACCTCATTGACGAAAAGCAGAAGGCCAAGATAGAAAAGAAACTTCCGGCCGATATTCCCCACGTCTTCATCTCTTCGGTCACGCAGACCGGTCTGAACGAACTCAAGGAAGCGCTATGGACCGCCTTGTCCAAATAGACCAGCAAATATCCCTCTGGCTCAACCAGAACAATCCGGAAGCCCTGAACGGCTTCTGGCATGCCCTGTCCGGCATCCGGGAGTGGATTCCCCTGTATGTACTGGTGATAGTGGCCCTTATCTGGCGGCTGGGCTGGAAAAAGGGGCTGGTGGTTGTCCTCACCCTGGCTCTGGGAGTATTCATTACCGACCAGATAGCCAACCTATTCAAAGACGGTTTCATGCGCCTGCGCCCCTGCCGGGATCCCTGGATGATAGCCAACGGGGTCTTGTGCCCGGACGGCATCCACGGTGGCCTGTACGGCTTTTTCTCCGGCCATGCCAGCAATGCCTTCGGCTTTGCGGCGGGCTCCTGGGCTGGCTTCCAGCTAAATGACAAAAGCCGCCACTACGGCCTTTACGGCTGCTTCATCATGCTGTGGGCCATGCTGGTTTCCCTGAGCCGCACCATGCTGGCGGCCCATTACCTGGGAGATATTCTGGTAGGAAGCCTGTTTGGCTTAACCCTGGGACTTGTGCTGGCTTTCGCCGCGCACAAACTGATAGTCAAAGCGAATCTATAACCTTTTCCATCTGGATGCTGTGGGAGCCCTTGAGCAGCACCGTGCATCCTTCCAGTGGATTCTCTTTCAGATACTTCGCCAGGTCTTCGGACGTGGCGAAAGCTTTATACGGCTTGCCGGCGGCGGCGCGGGTGAATTCCTCGCCCACCAGGCAGGCCTCCAAACCTTCCAGACGAGCCACAATACGGTCATGCTCCTGGGCGGCATCGGCCCCCAGTTCCCTCATGTCTCCCAGCATGGCCACCTTGCGGCCTTTCATCCGGGCCAGGTTGTCCAGGGCCACGGCCATGGAGGAAGGATTGGCATTGTAGGCGTCCACGATAAGGGTATTCTTCCCGGTCTTGACCAGTTGGCTGCGGTTATTGGAAGGAATGTAGGAGGCGATGGCCTGCAGCGCATCCTCACGGGGAACGTCAAAGTACCAGGCCAGTTTGAGGGCAGCCAGGATGTTGTCGGCGTTGTAGGCGCCCACCAGCTGGGTCTGCAGCAAGGCGTCGCCAAAGTCCAGTTCCACGAAGGGATCGGCCGATATTCCAATACCTTCCTTGGTGTAACCTATGGCTTCCAGGCCCCTCTGGGCCAGCATTTCCTGCAGCACTGGGTCATCGGCATTGGCGAATACCACGCCGTCGTGCTCTTTCAGGTAGTCGTAGAGAAGGCCTTTGGCGTGCTTGACGCCCTCGTAGCTGCCGAATCCCTCCAGATGCGCCTTGCCCACATTGGTGATAAGGCCTAGATTGGGCTGCGCCACTGCCAGCAGGGGTTTCAAATCCTCGGGATGGCTGGCGCCCATTTCCACAATGGCAATCTGGGCACGCGGGCCGATTTTGAGGACCGTCAGCGGTACGCCAATCTCGTTATTCAGGTTGCCCTCGGTGGCGCTCACGCGATAGGCGGCACCCAGGGCCGTCTTGATGAGTTCCTTGGTGGTGGTCTTGCCGTTGGTGCCGGTGAGGCCGATTACGGGAATGCGCAGCTGCCGGCGGTGGTAGGCCGCCAGTGCTTTCAGCGTTTCCAGGGTATCGGGAACCTTGAGGAGGCGGGGATCATCGGCCTCCAGGTCCTCCCCTGCCACGGCATAAGATGCGCCTTTCTCCAACGCCTGGAGGGCGAAGCGGTTGCCGTCGAAGTTTTCTCCCTTGAGGGCAAAAAAGAGTTGGTTCTTCTTGAGGGTACGGGTATCCGTACATACGCCTGCGCTTTGCAGGAAGATATCGTATAATTCCTTGATTTCCATTATTTTCCAGTACTGCCAAAGCCTCCGGCTCCCCGCTCGGTGGCGTCCAGTTCTTCTACCTGCTCCCATTCCACCTGCTCGTGGCGGGTAATCACCATCTGGGCTATGCGCTCTCCGGGGACAATCTCGAAGGATTCGTCAGAGAGGTTCACCAGGATCACCTTGATTTCTCCCCGGTAATCGGCATCGATGGTGCCGGGGGTGTTGAGCACGGTGATGCCGTGCTTGGCGGCCAGGCCGCTGCGGGGACGGACCTGGGCCTCGTAACCGGCCGGGAGTGCCATGAAAAGACCCGTGGGAACCAGTGTGCGCTGCAGCGGCTGCAGGGTCACGGATTCCGTCAGGTTGGCCTTGAGGTCCACGCCGGCGCTCTGAGGAGTCGCGTAAGCCGGGCAGGGATAAGGCGAATTGTTAACGATCTTAACCTTCATTATTTGGGAGCTTTTATATACAGGACTATGGCTATGATGGTATAGAGATAGTTGGGCAGCCAGATGGCAATGGAGGCCGGCAGGGTGTCCGTTATCACAAACATCTCACTGAACTGCATGAACAGGATGTACGAGAAGGCCAGGGCCGTTCCCGCCGCCAGGTTCCAGCCCATTCCTCCCCTCTTCTTCTTGGTACAGAGCGCCAGGCCGATGATGGTGAGGATGATGGTAGAGAAGGGCAGCGAATAGCGGTTGTTCTTCTCGATGAGCGCCCGGTTCACGGAGGCGTCGCCACGCATGATCTGGGTCTCGATAAGCTGGTCCAGCTCCCGTTTGTTCAGGCGCTGGATGGTGAATTTGTTCAGGAAAAAGTCGTCCCTGGTGAGGCTGAGGGTGGTATCCATCTGCCTTCCGCTGCGAATATGGTCCCGGAGACCCTCGTCATAGTCACGGATGAACCAGTTCCTCAGATGCCAGACGCCGGTCAGCGTGTCGTACTGGGCACTTTCGGCCGTAATCTTGGAGCGCAGACGGCCTCCCGAAAGGTCTTCCAGCGTGAAATTGTACGCCGTATTATTATAGGCACTGAAGCTCTCCAGATACACAAAATGGTCGTTCTCCAGCTTGTAGTGCATGTCGTGCCCTATCTTCACCTTTCGCCAGGGATTGTACTTCTGCTCAAACTCCACGCGCACGCCATTGGCATGTGGCAGCACCCACTGTCCCAGTTCCAGGGAAAGCAGCGCAATAAAGCAGGCCGACAGCATATAAGGCAGCACAAACCGGTGATAGCTGATACCGCTGGACAGCATGGCCACCACCTCGGAATCCTGCGTCATCTTGGAGGTGAAGAAAATCACCGTCAGGAACACGAACATGGGGGCGTACTGGTTGATGAAGAACGGCACCCAGTTCACGTAATAATCGAAGATAATCTCGTGCAGGGGGGCTTCCTTCTTGATGAAGTCTTCAATCTTTTCGCTGATATCGAAGATGATGATGAGCACCGCCAGGAAGAGGATGGCCACAAAGAACGTCACCAGGAATTTCCTGATGATGTACCAGTCCAGCCGCTGGAGTCCCTTGAACTTGAACGTCATAGGCGCTGCATCAGTTTAGGGATTACGGCGTTCTTCCAGGAAAGGAAGTCACCGGCCAGGATGTGCTCGCGGGCCACGCGGACCAGGTCCAGGTAGAAAGCCAGGTTGTGCTCCGTGGCCACCATGGCCGCAAACATTTCCTTGGCTATGAACAGGTGATGAATGTATCCGCGCGTGTAGTAACTGTCTACGAAAGAGGTTCCCTGGGGATCCAGAGGGCCGAAATCGTCCGTCCATTTGGCATTGCGCATGTTCATGATTCCCTCCCATGTAAAAAGCATGCCATTGCGGCCGTTGCGGGTGGGCATCACGCAGTCGAACATATCTATTCCGCGGGCAATGCCTTCGAGGATATTGGCGGGCGTGCCTACGCCCATGAGGTAGCGGGGCTTGTCCTGCGGCAGCAGCGGGCAGGTTACCTCCAGCATCTCGTACATCTTCTCCGTGGGCTCCCCTACCGCCAGGCCGCCTACGGCATAACCGCCCCGGTTGGCGTTGTCCAGTTTGAGGGCGTGCTCCACGGCCTGCTTGCGCAGTTCGGGATACACGCAGCCCTGGATAATGGGAAACATCACCTGCTGGTATCCGTACAGGGGTTCCGTTTCGTCAAAGTGCTTTGCAAAACGCTCCAGCCAGCCCTGAGTGAGTTTCAGGGATTTGGTGGCGTAGCGGATGTCGGCATCTCCCGGGCAGCATTCGTCCAGGGCCATGATGATATCGGCCCCAATCTTTCGCTGAGTGTCCACGTTGTTTTCCGGCGTGAAGATGTGCTTGCTGCCGTCTATGTGGGAGGAGAATTTGCAGCCTTCTTCCGTGAGTTTGCGGATGGGCGCCAGGGAGAAGACCTGGAAGCCGCCGCTGTCCGTGAGGATGGGACGGTCCCAATGCTCAAACTTGTGCAGGCCGCCGGCCTTGAAAAGCGTGTCCAGACCGGGGCGCAGGTACAGGTGATAGGTATTGCCCAGTATTATCTGGGCCTTGATGTCCTGTTCCAGATCCCGGTGATACACGCCTTTGACGGAACCCACCGTTCCCACCGGCATGAAGATGGGGGTGAGGATTTCCCCGTGGTCGGTGGAAATCTTTCCCGCGCGGGCGGCGCTGGCAGGGTCGGAGGCTATCTTCTCAAATTTGTACATCGGGCAGGTATTAACATGCAAAAATACGGAAAATTTCGTAAATTTGCGTGATTTGAGCGATTGAAAACAATAACACAGAATACCAAATATGCAGATTAAGATCAAACCCGTTACCATCAAGCTCATCGTGATGAACTTCCTGGAGTTTGCCGTCTGGGGCGCCTACCTTACTTCGCTGGGCCGCTACTTGGGCAATATCGGCATGGGAACCCACATCAAATGGTTCTTTGCCATGCAGGGCGTCGTGTCCATCTTCATGCCCACGCTCATGGGTATCGTGGCCGATAAGAAGATAGAGGCCCAGAAGGTGCTCTCCCTCTGCCATGGCCTCGCAGGCCTGTTCATGGCCGGTGCCGGCGTGTATTGCATGACGGCCGGTGAAGGGGTGGAGTTTGCACCGCTGTTTATTCTCTACAGCCTCAGCGTGGCCTTCTTCATGCCCACCATCGCCCTGGTCAACTCCGTGGCCTACAATGCCCTGGCCAAGGAAGGCATGGATCCGGTGAAGGCTTTCCCGCCCATCCGCGTGTTCGGTACCGTAGGCTTCATCTGCAGCATGCTCCTCACCAATTTCCTGCACATTGACGGTGTGGCCATGCAGGACAGCTTCACCCAGCTTATCAGCTCCGGCATCCTGTCCCTCATCCTCTGCGGATACGCCCTCACCATGCCCAAGTGCCCGGTGAACGTCAGCAGCGGAAAGAAGTCCCTGGCCGATGCCTTCGGCCTCAAGGCTTTTACCCTTTTCAAGGACGGCCAGTTTGCCATCTTCTTCATTTTCAGCATGCTCCTGGGCGCCTCGCTCCAGATTACCAACGGTTACGCCAATACTTTCCTGGGCTCCTTCGCCTCGGATCCTTCCCTGGCAGGCACCTTTGCCGTCAAGCACTCCAACGCCCTCATTTCCATCTCCCAGGCTTCCGAAACCCTGTGCATCCTCCTCATTCCCTTCTTCATGAAGAAGTTTGGCATCAAGAAGGTGATGCTCATCTCCATGTTCGCCTGGGTGCTGCGCTTTGCCTTCTTTGGAATGGGTCATCCCTCCATGCCCGGCGTGCTGCTGTTCATCCTCAGCTGCATTGTTTACGGTATGGCCTTTGACTTCTTCAACATCTCCGGTTCCCTGTACGTGGAGCAGAATGCCGCTACGGACATCCGTTCCAGCGCCCAGGGCCTGTTCATGATGATGACCAACGGCTTCGGCGCCACCATCGGCACCCTGGCCGCCGGCGCCGTGGTAGATGCCTGCGACGTGTTCAACACCCCCACCAACTGGCCCAACGCCTGGTACATCTTTGCCGGCTACGCCCTGGTGGTGGCCATTCTCTTCTGGATCCTCTTCAAAGATCCCCAGAAGAAGGCTGAAGCCTAGCGCTTCTTATCTTCTTCCTCCAGGAGGCTGACCAGGTTTTTTAGGCGGGAAGGGGTCATTTCGTACTGGAGATCGAAAATAGCGAATACCTCGTGACGGCCTACCCGGCAGAACGAGGTGACAAAACGGGCGTCGAATCCCAATTGAGCCAGAGCAATATGGTCAATGGTATTCACGCCCATTTTGTATAAGCGCTGCAGAATGGCGTGATTGAGGTTGATTCTCCTCAGAACCGAGCTTTCCAGTTCTTCCCTCATGGGATAACGGCGCTTATTATGATACTGGTTTTTACAGTCGTTGCAGCAGAATTTGCGGTCGGACCGGCCATACAGAATCTCCCTCCCGCATTGCAGGCAACGGGTCTGGATCTTGAAGTATTTGAGCGTATAGGCCATCAACCGGTTTTTGGCAAAGGTGTAAAAGAGATGAGACAAATCCAAGCTTCGTAAAAAACATTTCGGAAAGTATTTCTGTTTTACCCGAACAACAAGAAAAGCGAGTCGTAAGAATTATTCTTGCGATTCGCTTTTTTTCTTGTGATACAACAGGCAAAACACACAAAAAGCATAAAAAACAGAAAAATCTGCTCCCCTGATTATCGCTGGACAAGGAAACGGCAGGTTTCCGCCTTTACTTTGCTTCCGGGGTCCGCGGCAGCGCGCGCCGGTTCCGGGCCCATGTTCAACGAAATAATCAAGAGAGTATGGAATTTCTAAACAGAATCGAGCTCAAAGGCGTGGTAGGACGCGCCGAGATCAACAGCTTCAACAACAGCCAGGTCTGCAACTTTTCGGTGGTGACGGAATACAGCACCATAGACAAGGAGCGCAACTCCATCATCGAGACCGCCTGGTTCAATGTATCGGCCTGGAGCGGCCGGAACAACATCACGGACCTCTATAATATCCAAAGGGGGTCCTGGGTCCATGTAATCGGCCGCCTGCGCGTACGCAAGTACACTACCCAGACCGGAGAAGAGCGTTCTGCCATGGACGTTATCGCCGGCAAAGTGGTCCTGCTCCCGAAAGAGGAAGAAGCTTCTACCATGCAACCCCAAAGAGATTAGGATCCATGAACACAGCCTGTCAACGCTATCTCCTGCCGGCTTTCCTCCTGCTGGCGTCCGCTTGTGCCCAGACCTCCCATATCCGGCAGTTGAGGGAGGGTCAGGTGACGGCCCAGCTGTCGCTAAGCGAGGAAAGGGAGCTCCCCACCCTGGATGTAGGGACGCCTGTCCACCGGGATACCCTGGTGGTAGAGGACCCGGAAGGCCGTGAAGTCATCATCATGAAAGCCGTCAAAGACGATAACGGAGAAATGGTGGCCCATGAGACCCTGGAGGCCGCCAAGGTCACCGCGCGGTTCCGGAATGTAGCGGAACGCGGCGGAAGTGTAGACCTTCGCTTCCAGATCCTGGTCCCGGAAAAGATGCAGGACAGCGACTGGCAACTGTGTTTCTATCCCGACTTGTTTGTCCTGGAAGACAGCATCCGCCTGGAGCCCGTCCTCATCACCGGCAGCGGATACCGGAAAGCGCAGTTAAAAGGATACGAACAATACCGCCGCTTCCTGGAATCCATTGCCGCCGATTCGCTTCACTTTGTTGACCATCGGCAACTTGAGAACTTCCTTCGCCGCAACATCCCTTCCATTTACCGGTTCCGTACCGACAGCAGTTATGTGTCGGACGAAGCCTTCACATCGGCCTTCGGCATTACGGAACAACGGGCCCTGGAGCATTACACCAACCGTTTGCGTGTACGCCTGAACCGCATGAAGGTGGAACGGAAGGAGGAAGTTTTCCGGCAGTATGTGAAAGCGCCCATCGTATCGGAGGGGCTGCGCCTGGACACGGTGATTCACCAGATTGGAGGCGACATCGCCTACGAATACGTGCAATCCATCCGGGTCCGGCCCAAGATGCGCAAAGCATCCATAGTCCTGGGCGGAGAAGTTCTCCAGGACGGACAAGTCATTTACAAGGTACCGGCCAGTGAGCCCCTCACGTTCTATATCAGTTCCCTGAGCAGCCTTACGGACAACCGCGTGCGTTACAAAACCAAGGTCATCAGCCGCACGGTCCAGGCCAATACCGCCTGTTACATAGAATTTGAACAGGGCCGGGCCGATATCCGGGAAAGCCAGGGGAACAACCCCGTCGAAATGGGGCGCATCAAGGAAAACCTGGTGAGCCTGGTGGAAGACAAGGTGTTTGACCTGGACTCCATCGTCATCACGGCCTCGTGTTCCCCGGAAGGCACCTGGGAGAGCAACCGGAAACTCTCGGTGCAGCGCTCCCAGTCGGTCTCCAGGCATTACCAGGCCTTCCTCAAACGCAGGGAGGACTCGCTCAGAAGGAGCCAGGGAATCATTCTTTCCATGGACGACACATACCGGAAAGCCAAAAAGGAACCCATCCGTTTCCTCCCCCACTACGATGCCGAAAACTGGGTCATGCTGGATGCCCTGGTGCAAAAGGACAGTACCATAAGGGAGGCCGATAAAGACCGGTACAACGAGCTCAAGGACATCACGGATCCCGACCTTCGGGAAAAGAAGCTGCAGGAACTCTCCTGCTACCGGTATCTTCGTGAGAATCTTTATCCCCGTCTCAGAACGGTCCGCTTCGACTTCCATCTGCACCGAAAAGGAATGGTGAAAGACACTGTACACACTACCGAAGTGGACAGCACCTACCTCGAAGGGGTATCGGCCCTGAAGGAAAGGGAGTATGAGAAAGCCCTCAGCCTTTTGAGGGAATATAAAGACTACAACACCGCCATCGCCTATGTTTCCCTGGACTACAATGCATCGGCCATGGCTATTCTGGAAGAGCTGGAAAAGACGCCGCAGGTCAATTACATGATGGCTCTGCTGTATGCCCGAAAGGGAGATGACCAGAATGCCGTCCAGTCGTATCTGCATGCCTGTCACGAAGACCGCTCCTATGTTTTCCGAGGGAATCTGGATCCGGAAATCAACACCCTTATCCAGAGGTATGGCCTCAACCAAGAAAAAGAAGATGTTAACTATTAATAACCTGTATTTATCATGAGAAAAACTATCCTGTTTGCTATGAGTCTGCTTCTGGCAGCGTGTCAACCCTTCTCACCCACTAACTGGGAGAAAAGCCCGGAATCCGATCCCACGGGGACCCTTCTGGTGAACCTGATTCTGCCGGGCGACCCCGCCACCAAGGTATTGGGAAGCGCTACGGACGAATCGGCCGTCAATAACCTGCAGATCTTTGTCTTCAAAGATATCAGCAGTACGGATCTCACCCTTAACGTAAGGGAAACCGACAAATGGACGACCGACGGAAGCACCACCCTGACGCTTAACACCTATATAGGAAAAAAGAAGGTCTGGGCCCTGGTGAATGCGCCCCGTCAGTCCTTTGACAATGAGCAGGAACTGATGTCCCACTATTCCCTGCTGGAAGAAAACTCCGCAACCGGACTGGTGATGACCGGAAGCGCCGCCATAGAAGTGGCCGAACTCAATACCGCCGGTTCAGTAGGGAGCATCACTCCCCTTCCCATCACCGTCAGCCACCTGGGAGTACGCATATCCGTTCGAAACGTCAATGTGGACTTTTCCAACACGTCCCTGGAGGGCTGCTACCTGGACATCAAGGAAGTCTATGTCCTCAACGCCGTCAACAGCGTAAGCCTCTCGGGCACCGGCCGCACCGTGGCAGAGCTGGCCTCATCGGCCTACTGGTACAACCTGGAAGCCTGGAATGAATCCGTTCCCGCCGCCGCCCGTTCCCTTCTGGGAGACCGGGGAAACCTCAACGTATCCATAGGCCCGACCACAGGGACACAGGACCTCAACCGCTTCTTCTACGTGTATCCCAATGCGTCTACGGCATCCAATGACAACACGGAGGCCACTCCTTCGGCCCGTCTGACCCGTATTATCCTGCACGGGTATGTCCGCGGCACGGCGGGACGCAACCAGGGAGACAATGCCGCCCACGGAGAAGAGTCCTATTACTGTTTTGACATTCCCAAATCCAGCAATGGAGCCACCCTGGAGCGCAACCATACCTACGACATCGAAAACATTACCATCACCATGCCCGGCGGTGCCACCGATGCACCCGGCGACCGTCCCAAGTTCGGCAAAATCTCGGCCACCGTCACCGTGGGCCAATGGGGAGGCCATACCACTCTCACCTACGAACTATAGACATGAAAACCAAGATCCCTTTACTGGGGGCGATCGGCCTCCTGCTTTCCTGCCAGAACCTGGTCCTGGAAAATCGCATCAGCTGCCCCAGTATGCTGCTGTTCAACATTGAGAATGCTGACGCTTTCGACGGGGTCAATCATGTACATATCGCGGCTTATTCGCAAACGGAAGAGGTGTTTCTGACGGCCGACACCACCATGGTGGACAACATCCAGGACCAGTCTTTCTATCTGAAAGTCAAGAAGTCGGATGCGGTTAAAGGCTATGGAATCATGGGATTTGAAGGGGCCCGGAAAGAGGGAGAATTCAAGTGGGTGGTTGAGGAAGGGGCCAATTATGTCCCGCTCTTCCGCTTTGCCTACGACAAAATCCCCGCTAAGGAAGAGTCCATCCTGATCCCCGTAGAATTCGTGAAGGATTATTGCCGTGTAACCATTCATTTTACCAATTTCGACCAATTCGAGAGTGCAGGGGGCCGATTCCCCTTCCGCCTGTCCATCAGCGGACATACCGTAGGGATTGACGCCTCTACCGGCATTCCCGTCAAAGGAGTCTTTCGCTATGAACCCGAGGAAGAGGCCAGCGGAATCTACCGTTTCATCGTTCCCCGCCAGGCCGATCATTCCCTTATCATGGAACTCTACGGCATTCCGGAACTGGGACAGGAAGAGGGGCTGGCCGATTCCTATAATCTATGGAACATTTTCCGGGAGCAGAAGGATTTCTCCTGGGAAGCCAAGAACCTGGCCGATGTAAACCTGGAATTCGACTATACCGAGGCCAAATTCCGCATTTCCGTTGCCGAATGGGAAAAGGGCGACAACCTGGTATTCGAACTTTAACTATTATACTAATCCATTATGAAAACAAAACTTATCCCCATTGTAGCGTCCCTGATGGCGCTTTCTCTCCTTTTGTCCTGCAACAAGGCCCCATCTCCTTCAGAACCAGGACAGATTGTCTTCCGGACCCAGCCTAAAATCACGGTGGACGTACAGACCAAGGCCTCAGAAGTAAACCAGGCTGCTCTGGTTGCCAGTGGATTCAAGGTCTCTGCCACAACAGGTGAAGCACCGTCGGAAAACCCAGTCTGGACCGATGTAGCCTTCTCCAAAGGTTCGGAATTTTTCCAGGCTTCCGGCGGCAAATGGTGGCCTTCTACAGACCCTAATTACCACTTCTATGCCAGCAACATTACCCTGACCCACACGGCCGGCGGCGCCACCGTATCGGCCACCAATGATGTCGACGTGGTGTGCGCATACCTGCCCGACCCCAACTATAACGAGCCCAATACCCTGGCATTCAAGCACATCTTTGCCAGAATCACCGACGTAACCTTAACGGCTGTGGACGACTACACCATAACCAACATCTCCGTTACCATTACGCCCAAAACCGGCGGAACCTACAATCTTCGCACAGGAGCCGATCAGACAGACGGAACCGGTTGGAGCACTCCCACAGTGGGCGCCCCCGTGACCATAGCCAACACCACTCCGGGAACCAAATCCAACGATTTGTACCTTGTTCCCGGATCCTACACGATCACGGCTGAATGGACTGCCACAAAGGGAAATTATACCAAGACTTTCTCTGGAAAGACGTGCAGTGTAGACCTGGTCGGCGGAGCCACCAATACCATTACGGCCCAACTTTCGGGCGACGCCAGAGAGGTTATGTTCAGTGTTAATGTCGCTGCCTGGGAACCGCACCCCATCAATTTGGGAAACTACGGGCAGTAGGCCGATTATTCCGGCAGAACCCGGCGGGCGCCGATGTAGCGCATCATAAAGTAGGGATGATTGGAATTGTCCTCGGTAACACCCTTGGAGACGGAAGCATGAATGAAATCGAAGCTTCCGTTTTCTTCGTTAACAGACACCACGATGCCCACGTGGCCGATGTTGCGCACGCTGCCCCGCTTGCCGAAGAAAACCAGGTCTCCGGGCCTCAGGTCCCCGAACGAGGCCACTTCCCTGCCCTCTGTGAACTGGGCCTGTGAGAATGGCGTAAGGGTATAGCCGAACTTCTTGAAGACGTGGCTGGTAAAATGGGAACAGTCAAAGTGGTCGGGACCCGCGGCGCCCAGCCGGTAAGGCGTTCCCGTGTACGTGCGGGCGTAATTGATAATCTGCTGGGCCAGCGGCAACTGTTTCTCCGGCGCCGGTTCTTCCGGCAGGGGCTCCAGCTTGGTGGGATACTTCTGACTATCGGCCGATGCCTGGGGCTGAGGCGTGGCGGCGGGCTTTTTCTCCTGTTTCCCGGGGGTGGGATACTGTTTGACGTCCTCCACGGCAATGGGAGTAGCCCGCCTCATGGACGAGCAGGAGACCATCAGGAAAGCCATAGCCAAGTATATGAGAGTTTTTCTCATAGCCCGCAAAGTTAATAAAAAATTCGTATCTTTGCCCTCACGTTCAACGGGGGTGTTTTGGTTTTGACAGCGCTGATGCTGGACGGTAAGCATGTCGGGCGTGGAAGCCTTGCCCGTAAATCTCAGACTTCGCAAAATTAGTTGCCAACAACAACTACGCTCTCGCTGCTTAATTTGCCAAGCAAATTAACTTAATCCGCCTCGCCAAGGCTGCGAGGCCGACGAGTATCCCTCGGCCCTTCCGCCTCTTAAGGGCCCCTCAAGGGGTATCATCCATTTGAGGCTGCTCCGGTGGACGCCTCTAAAGCCGGTTAAGACTTAAAGGCTAAGGGTGAGTTTGCCCGCCTTCCGGCTGGCTTGCCCCGAAAACCAAAGGCAGGATAAACATGTAGAAAGCCGCCTGGTGCGACGTTTGGACAGCGGTTCGAGTCCGCTCACCTCCACAAAAAATTTGGCCGGATAATCCGGCCTTTTTTGTGGAGGTGTCTTTCTCCCCACGTTACTTCTTAACGTAGGCTGTAGAGCGCCCAACACCGATTTTATCTATAAATCCGCTGGCTACAAGCTCCGCAAGGGTGCGCTCGATGGTGGTAACACTGATATCCGGGCAGGCCTGGGCGATTTCCTTCTTTGAAATCTTCCCGGGCGTCTTCTCGATGAGGTCCTTGATGCGATCGGCCTTGGACATTTTCCGGTGACGCAGGTATGCAACACGGTCTTCGAATTCATTGTAGGCCTTGACCACCACGCCCAGCATATATTTGAGGAAAGGAAGGTAGTCGTTGCCGTTCTCATGCCAGTTCTGGGAACTGGACTGCAGAGCCTCGTAGTAGGAATCCTTGCTCTTCTCGATGAGCATCTCGATACTGATATACTTGCCCACGATGAATCCGGCGCGGTACAGCAGCAGGAGTGTCAAGAGGCGACTCATACGGCCGTTCCCGTCATTGAATGGGTGGATGCAGAGGAAATCCAAGATGAACACCGGCATCATGAGGAGCGGGTCGTAGGTACCAGCTTCGATGGCCTCGTTAAAACGCGTGCAAAGGTTCAGCATGGCGTCGGCCGTCTGGAAGGCCGGCACCGGGCGGAAGCGTACGGTCTTCGTTCCATCAGAGCGTTTTTCTGCGATGATGTTGTCGGAGTTCTTATATACGCCTCCCACAGAACTGCTGCTGAAGGAATAGAGGTCCCGGTGTAGCTGGAGGATGTTGTTGGGACGCGGCGCTATATATTCATAGGATTCATGGATGGTGGCCAGAACATCGCGATAGCCAGAAATCTCTTCCTCGTCGCGGTTGCGAGGCTTGACTTTGTCCTGGACAATAGCATTAAGGCGCTCGTCAGTAGTATAGATGCCCTCGATGCGGTTTGATGCACCGGTACTCTGGATTTTCGCTACCTCCAGCAAAGCCGTGAACACATCTGCTTCAGCTTCTATAAAAAGCTCCTGCCTGCCACGGCATTCATGGAGGCGTGTCAGGATGCTAACGACTTCCGGAGTGAGGAGGTCTTTGGGGCGGTTTATGAAATCAAACTCATGCATAGTGCATCATTATTATAGTGCAAAGATAGCTTTTTTCTGCCTCATTTTATAATTATCTGCATCAAATTTGAGGAAATGATGCAGAAAAGTGGGTAATGAGGCAGATTTGGCCTATATAAACTATTTGCTCATCTCGGTCTCGAAGAGCTCCATGGGCGCAGAAGCGGCATTTGTTTTTTCGTGTTTTTTTTCTTATCTTGCATAGTTGAATAACTAACCAACCAGCTTAACACTAAAGCTATGGAAATAAGATTCAAGAAGAAGTCGGAGATCTTCGATGTCGGGATCACCGCTGTTGCCGCTATTCTGTCCGTGGTGATAATGCTTTACGGAGTGCTGCATTTCGGCATAAGTCAGACTTGGCCCGAGTTGGTACTCAACTTGTTCTACATTGCCTGCCTGGTAATGATGGGGATGTATTTCTTCAAGTATCGCATTAGCAAGGAGCAGTTCTACTATTGGTGCACGGTCTGCGTGGGCACCACGGTTCTGCTCAGGGACATCCTTTTCCCGCCCAAGATTTCCAATTATCCCCTCCACCTGGCTTGTTTGGTCCTGGCCGTGGCACTGGTCATGATGCTCACCTTCTTCTATGCCCGGAAGGATTGGAAAACCTATTCCAAGGGCAACCTGTGGATGATTTTCATCATCGATATGCTCCTGGCGATAATCTATAACATCGTCATCTATATGGAGCCCATCGATGAGACCAGCAACTATATGATGGTAGAGATCTGGATCCGTCCCACCATTACCTATGGGCTGGTGGCCTGCTACATTAAGGAAACACAAGAGTAATCCCCCTATATCCTCCCCATATGAAAAAGTCAGTTGTTCAGACCTTTGCTTTGGCGGCCGTCGTGCTTATGTTCACGGCGCTGCCCTTCACCGGCTGTCAGAGTGGAGCCAATAAATCCTCCGCCCCGGAAGCCATCAGCCAGATTAACGCAGCCTCCCAGGCAAGGGACTATGAAAGGTTGCAAAGCTTGGCCGACAGCCTGGGAAAGGCCGGAAAGCTTTCCAAAGGCGAGAGCAACTACTGGCAGGGCTATGCCCATTATCAGCTGGGCCAGCGCGAACTGGCCGAGTACTTCTGGCAGGAGGCCATAAGGGTCACGGAGAATTCCACGGACCCCAACGACCTGTTCTACTATGCCAAATCGGCCAGCTACCTTACCAGCCAGCTTTGTCGGTATGCCGAATACGCATCGGCCCTGCATACGGCCCTTCCCATCATCACCCGGCTCGAGAAAATCCAGTGCGACACCACCAGCGATTACACCAACCTGCTCATTTTCGCGGGCTGCTCCAAGACTTATTTCGACAAGGAAGACCCCACGGCTACCGACATGCTGGAGCGGGCCTATCAGATGCACCTGGACAATATTCAGAAGAAGGCTTCCAAATCGGCCTATCGCGATGCCGTGGCCGGAATCATCAACATCGCCTACATCTGGGTCAATGTCAAGGGATATGAGCAGGGGCTTTTCTGGACGGAACGCCTGGGACAGCTGGTGCAGGAGTACAAGGAGCATTATCCCGACGACGAGGACTACATTGACAAGCAGTGGGGCAGGTTCAAGATTTTCCAGGCCATCTCGCTAGAGGGAACGGGGCGTCACCAGGAGGCCGAGAATGCCTATCAGGAATACCGCCAGACCCAGTTCTCCAACACCACTGAGGGCCTTACCAACGCCAGTGACTATTTAACCGTTGCGCAGCGCTGGGACGAGGCCGTAGCCAGCTACCGCACCATTATGGAATACCTCCAGAAGGAGCTCAACGTCTACTCCCTGGACAACATACAGCGATATCTGCTCAAGAAGTATCGCGCCTACCAGATGCTCAACCGGCAGGATTCGACCAATCTTACGGCGCGGCAGATCTGCGAAGTGTTGGATTCGGCCATCATCAACAACCGCCGCCTCGACGCCAGCGAACTGCATTCCATCCACGTGAGAGACATGGAGATTGTGGAGGCCGAAGCCCGTTCGGCCCGCCAGCGGCAGATCTATACCGGCATCGTCGTGGTAATCCTCCTGATCGCCTTTACCATCTACATCGTCTTCCGCCGCAGGGCCGATCAAAAACTCCACAAGGCCCACGAGGCGCTGAAGGAGGCCTACGACCAGCTGGAAGAGACCACCACCATCAAGGAGCGCATGGAGAGCGAACTGCGCATCGCCCGGGACATCCAGATGTCCATGGTCCCCTGCATGTTCCCCATCTATCCGGGCCTGGACATGTATGCGTCCATGATGCCCGCCAGAGAAGTGGGCGGAGACTTGTACGGCTACCTGCTTTCAGACAACAGCCTCTATTTTGCCGTAGGCGACGTCAGCGGCAAGGGCGTACCCGCTTCGCTGTTCATGGCGCAGGCCACCCGTCTGTTCCAGACGCTGGCCAAGCAGTCTATGACTCCTGCCGAAATCTGCACACGCATCAACGACGCCCTTTCGGGGGCCGATAACGAAGGCAACATGTTTGTCACCATGTTCCTGGGACTTATAGACCTGCAGACGGGGCACCTCTCGTTCTGCAATGCCGGCCACAATCCGCCCATCCTGGGAGACGGCAACCAGGGCTACGACTTCATCCAGATGCACCCCAACACCCCCATCGGAGTCTTGCCGGGCCTGGAGTTCGTGGGAGATGAGATAGAGAGCATCATGGGCAAACCGCTATTTGTCTATACCGACGGACTCAATGAGGCCGAAAATCCCGCCCACGAGCAGTTTGGGGATGATCGCCTGCTCCATTTCTTCAGAAATTGCCGCTACGAATCGGCCCAGCAAGTAATTGAAACCATCGTTGCCGACGTAGAAAAGCATAGGAATGGGGCCGAGCCCAACGACGACCTCACCATGATGTGCCTTACCATCAAAAATACCAAGAACTAGAACTATGAAAGCAGTATAAATTATGGATGCTGAATCTTTTATGTTTTTAGGCTTTAACCTTCACGCGTGGATAACCATCTTCACGGTACTGACCATGTTCAGCGTGCTGCTCTTTACCAAATTGCGCTCCGACGTGGTCTTTTTGGGAGCCATAGGCATTTTGTATGTGACGGGCGTGCTGGATGCCAAAGAAGCCTTCTCGGGCTTCAGCAATACATCCGTCGTGGTGGTGGGGGTCTTGTTCGTGGTTGTGGCAGGACTCATGCATACGGGTGTGCTGCAATGGATAGTCAAGCACCTCCTGGGTCATCCCAAGTCCTATCCGGATGCCGTAGCGCGCCTGATGGTACCGGTGGCGGCCCTCAGCTCCTTCCTCAGCAACACCACGGTAGTGGCCCTGTTCGTGAACATTGTGAAGATCTGGTCCAAGAAACTGGGAATCTCACCGTCCAAGCTGCTTATTCCGCTGAGCTATGCCTCGGGCATGGGCGGCGTGTGTACGCTCATCGGCACACCTCCCAACCTGATTATCTCGGGACTCTATGCCGACCATACGGGCACCAGCATGAACGTGCTGGCGACCACCCTCCCCGGCTTGTTCTGCCTGCTCATCGGCATCCTCTCCATCATTGCCATGCGCCGTCTGCTGCCGGAGCGGCAGACCCCTTCATCGGCCTTTGAAGAGACGGCTGATTATACCGTCGAACTCGTGGTTCCGTCCGACAATCCGTATGTTGGAAAGACCATAGCCGAGGCCCGTCTCAACGAGGTTCCCGGCGGTAAGCTCATCGAACTGGTCCATTTCGACACGGTCATCTCGCCTGTATCCGATAAGGAGCCCATTATGGGCAATGACCGATTGATCTTTGCCGGTCAGATTGACGAGATTCTGGACCTCAAGGAGAGTCACGGTTTTGTAAATGCCAACCATACGGTCTTTTCAATGGATGAGCTGGACCATAGCCGTCAGCTCCGCACGGCCCACGTCCCGCCTAGAAGCAGCCTCATCCGCAAAACAATTAGAGAAACCACGTTTGAGAAAGACAATAACATGGTTCTGGTGGCTGTAGCCCGGCAGGGAGAATGCTTGAAGCGGGCGCCGCAACAAATCAAACTCCACGCCGGAGACACGCTGCTGCTCGAATGCCCGCCGGAACTGAACCTCAACACCGAGGCAATGAGTAAGGATGTGCAGTTCTTCGATTCGCAGCAAATCCCTTACTCCGGGCCCAAGACCCTTGTATCAACCTTCATTATGATTGCCATGGTTGTGCTGTCGGCCCTTAAAGTCCTGCCCCTCCTGCAGTGTGCATTTATCGCGGCGGCGGCCATGCTCGTGTTTCGCTGCTGTACGCCCAACCAGGCCATGAAGGCCATCGACTGGGATATTATCATGGTGTTTGCCGGATCGGTCGTCCTGGGGTTGGCCATCCAAAAAACGGGTATTGCCGAGCGGCTGGCCTTCGGCATCCTAGATGTCTGTGGCTCCAACCCTCTGGTGGTAATGACGGCCATCTGCCTTGTGGGCACGTTTGCCACCGAGTTCATTTCCAATACGGCAGCGGGTGCCATGTTCTTCCCCATCATGTATGATGCGGCCGTGACCTTGGGCTACGACCCCTTCCCCTTCCTCATTGCCCTGATGATCAGCGTCAGCAGCAGCTTCGCCACACCCATCGGCTCCCCTACCCACATGCTGGTCTATGCGCCCGGCGGCTACCGCTTCAGCGACTTTATAAGAATCGGCCTGCCGATGAACTTCATCATCCTCGCCGCCAATATCTTTATTGTCAACATCGTTTATCCCTTAACTCCTTTGCAGTAGAAGAATGCGGATTTATATAGTTCGGCACGGAGAGACGGAGGCCAATAAGAAAGGCTATCTGCAGGGGTGGAGCAATGACCCGTTGAATGAAAACGGCATTCTGCTTGCCCAGCTTACAGGACGGGGCATGAAAGGCATCCGTTTTAACCATTGCATATCCAGTCCGTTAAGCAGGGCAAAGGAGACCGCGGAGATTATCCTTAGGGAATCTGGCAACGACATTCCCGTTTCCTTCGACGAGCGCATCAAGGAGATGAATTTTGGCAGCTACGAAAGGATGGACATCCGGGATGAAAAGATAGTCCGGTTTCTGAAAGAGCCGGATGTGAACTTTAAGTTTCCAAAAGGCGAAAGCGCCACAGAGTTAATGATAAGAACACAGGAGTTCCTGAAAGAGTTTATAGCAAAAGATGATGATAAGACCTATCTGGTATCCACTCACGGATGCGCCCTGAGAGCCATGCTGAATTTCCTGTATGATAATCCGGATGATTTCTGGCATGGACACGTTCCGTATAATTGCTGCGTGAATATCATAGAAGCTAAAGATGGAGCTCCCACACTGATAGCAGACGACAAAATTTATTACGGTCAGGAGCTTGCGATTGACCGGTATAAGTTCTAAAGAAATAATAACCACACTAATAATAATGCTGAACTATGGACAAGATTATTCCTATCGACTATTCCAAGAAAGCAAGTTGGTATAAGCTCCCTGAGATTACCAAGAAGGTTGACACGTTTTATATTTACGCCACGGAGTACATCCTGGGCAGCTTTGAGGAAGGTGCCCCCGATTTTGCGACCATCGACAACGCCGAGATGCGGGAAGGTGCCAAGATTGAATACAGGGACCACGCAGCGGCCTTCGCAGAGGCTACCAATGTATTTGTGCCGTATTACAGACAGTCCGGCCTGAAGTATGCCGGTGAAATTTTCAAGAAGACCGGAAACGCCGACGGCGCGTTTGTGGGGATGCCCTATGAGGATATTACCGCCGCGCTGGACTATTACTTTGAAAATTGCAACGGCGGACGTCCGTTCATCATCGCCGGCCACAGCCAGGGATCGGCTATGGCACTGCTGCTGCTCCGCACCTACTTCAAGGATCACCCCGAGTACTATTCGCGTATGCTCGCGGCCTACACCATCGGCTACTCTGTTACCAAGAGCTATCTTGCGGCCAACCCGCACCTGAAGTTCGCCACCGGCGAAACCGACACGGGCGTCATCATTGCCTTTAACACGGAGGGACCCGGGAATGTGGAGACCAACGCCCACAATGTGGTGGTCCTGCCCGAAACCATGAGCATCAACCCCCTCAACTGGAAACTGGACGAGACCTATGCTCCGGCCAGCATGAACCTGGGTTCCATCATCCTGGACGAGGAAACTGGAGAGCGCTCCATCGGGGATGTCGGGGCCGATGCGCAGATTAACCTCAAGCGCGGAGTGGTGGTGACGCATGCCCAAGTACCTCCGGTGTCGGAGTATGTGGCCCAAGTATCGGCCCAGTTCTTTGGCCCGGATGGCCGCCACGCATACGACTATATGTACTACTTCAACAATATCAAGGCCAACGTCGCCAAGCGCGTGGCCGCCTATCTGAATAAATAATAACCAAATAAAAGAAAGAAACTATGAAAGCTGACCACATTATCAAGAACGCTAAGATCTTCACTTCTGACAAGAACCATCCGCAGGCCACTGCACTGGCGGTAAAGGACGGCAAATTCGTTTATGTCGGCGACGAAGCCGGCCTCAAGGATTTTGAAGGCGAAGTCACGGACCTGGGCGGCAAGTTCATCATGCCCGGCATCATCGACAGCCACGTGCATGTCACCATTCCAGTAGGTTTTGAGTACGCACCCATGGGAGAGCGGATTGAGCCCGACGGTAAGCAGGATGCGCTGAAAATCATGGCGGACTATATCAAAAAGAATCCCGGTGAGAAACGCTACAGGTTCTATATGGAGAAAAGGTTCCTGAAGGGAGAGGATATCGTCAAGGAGGAGCTGGACGCCATCTGCCCGGATGCCGAGCTGCAGATTCAGGAAGGCGAAGGACACAGCATCTG
>JAFPGC010000069.1 GCA_017423025.1 Bacteroidales bacterium | reverse complement strand
CAATTGGTTACGGCCTCCGTGGTTCAAATATGGTTCAGAAAAAAGGGCGTTTATTTGGTAACAAACCGGACTGAAAATTGAGCCAAAAAGCCGAAGACAAATATCGCAAAAAATCTCCGGAATCGGAATAGGGGACTGCTCCAGTTGAAGGGCGGCCCCCTAAGTCTTTACGCCCGGACGTATGGCGTGGATCGTTCCCGGAATGTCCCCGGGTCGTTCCTCCCATATCCGTTTGTTTTGGGTTGTTTACTTCTTGTTTTGGTTTAGATAAAATAGTATAATTATTTGTTTTGTAATTAAATAAGTTTATGTATATTTGTGTCGAAGGGCTACCGAAACAGCCCGAAAACTTAACTTAGACTTAAACTATGATTGCACTTCCTTCCATCGCTTTCGGGGGATTTTCTGGGTCGGCTAAGGGTGTTACGGCTCGCCAGGTTGGCGGCCGTAGCATCCTTTCCGTTAAATGCTGGCCGACTGGTGCAGCCACCGGAGCGCAGCTTATCCGCCGGGCATCGCTGAAGAAGATTTCGAAGAGCTGGAAGGAACTCACCTCCGACCAGATGCGCGATTGGGACCGGCTGGCGGAAACCGCCACGGGACAGTCCGTCTTCGGCCAGGCAGCACAGCTCTCCGGTATGAACCTCTATGTGCGCCTCAACGCCAACAGGGCGATGGCAGGGGAGCCGCTGATGACGAACGCTCCGCTTCATACCGTGGCCGTTCCCAACGTGGAATACGAGCAGGTTGTCGTGACCCCCGAGCTGATGGTCATCGGAGGTATAAAGCACCAGCCCGATCCGTTCAAACTCGTCGTGAAGATGTCGAGTTCCCAGAGCGCCGGTATCTCCAACGGATGGAGCAAAACCGTCATCATTACTCCCGGAATGGAGGACGATTGGGGCGAGGCTGACGTGACCAGGCTTTACCTCAAGACCATAGGCGTAGAACCGGTACCGGGCGAAAAGGTGTTCGTTCAGGCTTACTGGCTCGACACGTCTACCGGCTTTGCTGGCATCGAAGCACGCGACACTGTCGTCGTTACCGGTGAATCTCCCTACCAGCGTCGTGTCAAGGCCACTATGGACAATCTCGATCCTAACGAGGAAAGCCACGTCTCCTCACTGGATGTGGACTTCTCCACCGGCGTTCCCGTAGCAGAGTTCAACGCAATGTGCCTGGGCCATAGCAACGTCGCTTCTTCCGAGGTTTATCTGGACCGCCAGCTTCCTGCCGACGTCATCGGTACCGGCATCTGCCTGGGCCGCGGAAACGGTGCTGACGGGAAGATTATCCCGCAGTCCTATCTGGTCTATATCCGCAACTACAGCAGCGGCGCAGAAATGACCTTTGCCCACCGTGGTGGCTATTATGTGAAACCTACGGAATGCTTCGGCTCCGGTATCATCTACTAACCTTCAATCTGACTCGCAATGTTCAACAGTACAGGAAATAACTTCGGAGCCGGCCAGATAACCTTCAAGGATTACCAGGCGGAGAACTACGTGGTCCTCAACGCCAAGCTGACCTTTGACCCGACGAATGCCGACTACCAGGCCTGCGACCAGCTGGAAATCTACGTTCCGGATCTGACCATCGACCGCAGCGCTCTGGGCGGCGTATTCATCCGCTTTGTCGAGGATTACCACTACTCCTGGGGTGATTCCGTGTATGACGGTGGCACGGTGCTCAAGTCCTGGATCAAGGACAAGAACACCATCGTCATCGAGAAGCAGCCCTGGTTCGACGAGAACGGCCCGCTCATCATCTACATCCTCACGCTCTACCCGCAGCTGAATCAGGGCAGCGACACCATCAAGAGCACGATGCAGCGCCTTACGATGACCACGGAGGGGAATTACCTGCGCTTTGACTATGAAACTTTTATGTGTGAGTTCGAGCACTGGGTGTTTATTCACCTGAAGTTCTCCGGCGTCACTTATGCTTATAGGGAAGCGCTGTGGGAAGTAACTATGGAGCAGCTGCCTGCCGACATCACGGCAGATGTTCCAATCTGCGGAGGTGGCAACCAGATGCACCCCAATTGTGACGGTATGGCGGAAGCCCACATCGAGAACAAGGTTCTCACCAGCCAGCGTCGCGTAATGGGTTTCTTCGATACGGCTCACGATCCGTTCGTGTATGCTTTCCTGGTTAGGGATGGAGAATCGAATAGCAATGAATGACAAATACTTATATCAACCTTTATTATCAATTACTTAAACTTAAACGCTTATGAAGTACATTCCTTCCATCGCCTTCGAGGAGATGAGCGGCAGCGCCAAGGGCGTTACGGCCGCTAAAGTGAAGAGCCGCAAGTACATCCGCAACCGCGGATATGGCGGCAGTGTCCGTACTGCGGACCAGGCCAAGGTCAAGGGCGTTTTCAAGCGTCTCACCACTATGTGGAGGGGCCTGACGAACGACCAGATCCTCGCCTGGAACAAACTCGCCCTGAGCCAGGAGGCCCGCAGCGTCCTCGGTACCAAGGGTAAGATTTCCGGTGCGAACCTCTTCACCCGTCTGAACTACTGGATTGTCGCCTGCGGCGGCTCTCCGGAGACCACCCCGCCCACTCTCGTGGGTGTAGAGAACCCTTCCTCTGCCACCATCGTGTGCCAGGGTGACACCTTCACCTTCAAGCTGGACCAGGCTCTTGCCGACAATGGCGGTATCTTCCTGGTCATCGAGGCCTCCGAAGGTCAGTCCAACGGTGTGAGCCGTGCCCACAGCAAGGCTGCCGCCATCAAGATGGTCGAAGAGCCCACAGCCGCCGCAATCGACATCCGTGCCGATTACGTGGCCAAGAACGGCGCTCCCAGCGCTGCGGCTCCTAAGATTTTCTTCCGCTACTACTACGTCAACTCCTCCACCGGTGAGAAGTCGGGCGTGATGCTGGCTGATGTCACTTGGACCGCTGGTGAGTAGACCACCCACGGATTGGTTCCGTTCTTAAGTTGAACCCTTCCAGCAGAGATGCCGGGAGGGTTTTTCGTGTGTATGTCAGAACTTTGTGGTATCTTTGTGTCAATAAATCGGAATTCAATGGTCTCAGACATTATCAAAAATATACTTGTCGTTGGTGCTGGCAGTTTCATAGGTGGAGCCGCAAGATACCTGGTATCGTTGGCTATGAAGGGCGTCAGTAAGGGATTTCCCTGGGCAACGCTT
>JAFPGC010000068.1 GCA_017423025.1 Bacteroidales bacterium | reverse complement strand
GCCAAACCTTTCTTCATCGAGTTCTTCCTCTGTAATCCCGCCCTCGGCGGGGATGAGCCTGTCTTCGGCCAGGTCCCCGGGGAACCCCGGAAGCCGTCCTACCTGATGGTCAAGACCGGTGCCTGGGGAGAGGATGCCGCACAGCTTCATCGTTTCTTCGGCTGGAAGAAGATCCAGGTGGATTGGGGTGTTCCCTTTTCCATCGAGGCCGATGAGTGCTTCCTCACAGAAGACCGCACCCACGGCCATGTGAAAGTAGAGGATGCCGCAGCACATCCTGAGTGGATGTGCCAAGATGGAGAGATGTCGTGGGACCTCAAGATCAACAAGATAACGGCCTTCAACGTCGGTTTCGGTGCTGATGAGGTCTTCCGCAAGGCTGAAGCCTTCGAGATGTTCTGGCATGCGGAGGGTATGAAGAGCACCTTCGAGGGAGAAGTCATCTGGAACGGCCGTCGCTACCTGGTCCGCCCGGAGGACTGCTACGGCTACGCCGACAAGAACTGGGGCAAGGACTTCACCAGTCCATGGGTGTGGCTCTCTTCCAACAACCTCACCAGCGAAATCACCGGGAGGAAGCTGACGGACAGTGTATTCGATATCGGCGGAGGGCGACCCAAGGTTGGCCACCTTGCCCTTCCCCGTAAGCTCCTTTCCGCCTTCTGGTATGAGGGAAAACCCTATGAGTTTAACTTCTCGAAGGCCTGGACGGGGGTCCATACGGAGTTCGACTGCAAGGAGACCGACTCGCAGATTATCTGGCACGTGGAACAGCGCTCCCTTTCCGGCAGGATGGTGACCGACATCACCTGCGAGAAAAAGGACATGCTGCTGGTGAACTATGAGGCTCCGGACGGTCAGAAGCGCCACAACCGCCTCTGGAACGGAGGCAATGGCAGGGGTACTGTGCAGCTTTTCGACATCAAGGGGGACCTTATCGACCGCATCCATGCCGAGAATGTGGGCTGCGAATGGGGTGAGTATTGTTAGTAGACACCCTCTCAACAACTTGCCGCCATCTCTTTCAAGGACGGAAATTCGATAGCGTCTCCTTTATGTTTCCAAGATGGACCGTCCGGATCCCATGCGAGAGGGCCATATCACTTGCCATGAGAAGGGTCGCTTTCGGAGTGGGCCCCACGTCTGTGAAATGGTATCGGGGGAAGAAACGGCTCAGGTGCAGCGGGACATCCCGGAGACCGTTTTCTACCATCCAGCGGCAGAGGGCGGCAACCTGCCCCTCGGAGTCATTCAGGCCAGTGACAAGAAGGTTCGTGATTTCGACATGGATGCCTGCGCCATGCATCGTTATAATATTCTCCAGGACCTGAGCCAGGGACGCTCCGCACCACTTACGGTAGAAAGCATCATCCATCGCCTTGATGTCGATATTGGCGGCATCAAGATACGGCAGCAGCTCCTCCAGGGGCTCTCTCTCCACATATCCGGCAGAGACGAGGATGTTCTTCAAACCCCTATCGTGTGCAAAGGCGGCGATGTCGTACATGTATTCCCACCAGGTGAAAGGCTCGGTGTAGGTGAAGGCGATGGAGGGCAGGCCGCGCCTCAGGGCCGCATCGACGATCTCTTCCGGCGACCATTCATCGGACTCCGCCTCCTCGGGTCCCGCCTGGGAGATATCGCTGTTCTGGCACCATCGGCAGGAGAGATTGCAGCCCGTGCAGCTGAGGGAGAGGCACCGGGTACCCGGCATGAAGTGGTTAAGGGGTTTCTTCTCCACGGGGTCGATGGCGAGGGCGCAGGGTCTCCCGTAAGAGAGGGCGTAGAGCTTCCCGTCCCGGCATTCACGGCTCCGGCACAGTCCCCTGCCCCCTTCCCTGATACGGCAGTGATGGGGACAGAGCAGGCACTTTACCCCCTCATCGGCAGGCGTATAGAAACGTGCCTCCTTCATCACAGTTCGGATTCGTTCACGACCTCCGTCTGGTAGGTATACAGGTCGGCATCCTTCCAGCCGTCCCAGCCGATGCCAGCCTTGTCTCGGGCGCAGTGGCCCAGGAACTGCTCGGTGTTCCAACCGGTTTCTTCGGCCACCTGCGGGAGGAAGGTACCGTGGTTGCGGCCTTTGATGATATAGATGCCGTCGCGGCCCAACTTGAACTCGTCGATGCTCTCTATCTTCTTCAGGGGCGAAAGGACAGAGACTTCAATGTCAATCAGGTGTACTTCATTCCGGGAAAGAGACGGGAAGCGGGGGTCGTGGAAAGCCGCGCTTTGGGCCATATCGCGGATTGTTTCAGCGAGGGTGTCCTCGGAGGTGAACCGGCCGATGCAGCCGCGCAGATGACCGTTCAGGTGGAGCGTCACGAAGACGCCGTAGCCGCTCTCCTTGAGGACACCTACGGGGCGGGCGTCACCGTCGAAAGGCAGGCGAAGCGCCAAACAGATGGCCTGCCGGGCCGTGGCAATCATTGCGGCTTTCTCTTCGGGAGAGAAACTGAAGAGATGGTCCTCAGGCTCATCGACAGCCCTTTCCTTGCGGGTGAAGACGATGGAATTGTAGCCCACTACCCTATCCTTGTCTCCGTATACTGAGTCTCCTGAGTTGCGGTACATCACGTGTTCGGCCGAGAAATAGCCGGGGCCCTGGGCGTCCAGGATGGACAGTAGCACGGCAATGGCGTTGGCGCCGCAGGCGGCAGTGTCCTCGCCACGGAAGTCCATCTTGTCCACCTTATGGAGCGCCTGCAGGAACTCTTCTAAACCGCCCGTCGTGATGGCTTCGGCCATGTAAAGGTCAGACTTCTTAGCGTCCTCGTAGGAGGGATAGTGGGAGAAGTCAGAACTGATGACAAAGAGGTTTTCCTCGTTGAAGTATGGCGACAGGACTTCGGCTATCTTTTCCAGGACTTCCAGATGCTGCGAACCGATGACGATGGGGACAATGGGCGGAACCTCTTTGCAGAGGGCCTGCAAGAAGGGCAGCTGGACCTCCAGGCAGTGTTCGCGGTCGTGGGCATCGGCACGGAAAATGAAGGCTCCGTCGCCTTTGCTGATGAGCTCTTTCCCTACCGCCGCGTCGATGGGAACCTGGCCGAGAGGCGTTTCGGCGTAAGCGTACTGCGTCTGCACGCTGGCCGCGTTGAAGCCAACTCGATGGCTGGGGCCCAGGAGGAAGATGCGCTTGTAGGTGTGACCTCTCGGAATCTTGTTGAAGGCCGATGCCGCTACATCCCCACTGAAGACGTACCCTGCGTGCGGCACGATAACTGCCTGCGGTGCGGGACCATCGGCAACAGGATGCAGCCATGGGCCGATCATAGCGTTAATTTCCTTGGCGGAAGCCGGGTAGAACGTGCCGGCAACGGCGGGTTTTCTTACTTGCTGGGGGTCTGGATAGCGGGACATAGGCGCAGGGTTTATGAGGGCCGTGAAAGCGGCGAAAAGGATGGCTATATGAAGACGGATGAGCATCTTTCCTCAAAGATAACTTTTTTCTGTGAGAATGTGAGCCGGGCGGGCGGATTCTTCCGCCCGT
>JAFPGC010000006.1 GCA_017423025.1 Bacteroidales bacterium | reverse complement strand
CCTTTGAGCAGGTGAATCTGCTCTATGGCGAGAACCCCAACGTGTCCGTCCGCAAGTGGACGGCTCCTTTCCACAAGGCAGGCATCCAGACGCACATGCTGGAACGTGGTCTTAACGGTATCCGTATGAACCCCGTCCCGGCAGACGTCCGTGAACTCATGTTCAAGGTCAAGAAGAAACAGGGCACCGACATCGCCCGTTCGTTCTGCGGCCTTAACGACCACCGCAACCTCAAGCTATCCATCGAGTTTGCCAAGAAGGGCGGAATGATTTCCCAGGCTGCCCTGTCCATCACGCACTCCCCCGTGCACACCGTGGACTACTACCTCCATCTGGTGGACCAGCTGGTGGAATACGGTACGGACGAGATTTGCCTCAAGGATATGGCGGGCGTGGGCCGTCCCACCGAACTGGGACAGATTGTGGCCGGCATCAAGAAGGCACATCCGGAAATCAAGGTCCAGTATCACGGACACACCGGCCCCGGCTTCTCTCCGGCATCCATGCTGGAAGTGGCCCGTGCAGGAGCCGACTACCTGGACGTAGCCGTAGAGCCTCTCTCCTGGGGCAAGGTCCATCCGGACGTAATTACCATGCAGCAGATGATGAGGGCCGATGGCTTCCAGGTCAAGGACATCAATATGGACGCTTACATGGAGGTCCGTCGCCTCACGCAGGAGTTCATCGACGATTTCCTGGGTTACTGGATTAACCCTACCAACTCCCAGATGACTTCCCTGCTGGTGGGCTGCGGCCTGCCCGGCGGCATGATGGGCTCCATGATGGCCGACCTCAAGGGCTTCCAGGGCGCTATTAACGCCGCCCAGCGTGCCCATGGCCGTCCCGAGATGAGCCTGGACACCCTGATGGTGAAGCTCTTCGACGAAGTAGAATACGTATGGCCCCGCCTGGGTTATCCGCCGCTGGTTACCCCGTTCAGCCAGTACGTGAAGAACACGGCCCTGATGAACCTGTTCAACATGCTCAACGACAAACCCCGCTGGACCACCATCGACAAGGACACCTGGGGCATGATTCTGGGCAACATGGGCAAACTGCCCGGAGAACTGGATCCCGAAATTGTGGCCCTGGCCAAGGAAAAGGGCATGGAGTTCTATACCGGCAACCCGCAGGACATGTATCCCGACGAGCTTCCCAAGTTCCGCAAGATGATGGACGAGGAAGGCTGGGACTACGGCGAGGACGACGAAGAGCTCCTGAACATGGCCATGTTCGAGCGTCAGTACAGAGATTACCGCAGCGGTATTGCCAAGGAGCGCTTTGAAAAGGATCTGGCCGATATGAAGGCCAAGGCCGGCGCCCCAATCGTGGTGGAACGCCCCGTTGTGGAAATGCCCAAGTTCAAGGTGGAAGAATACGTGGAACGCTATCCCAAGGCTACGCCCGTACAGTGCCCTGTTAAGGGTCAGCTTCTCTGGGAACTGGATGTGGACGATGCTTCCAAGGCTCCCATCGTGGGCAAGAAAGTCAAGGCCGGTGAAGTGGTGGGCCACGTTCAGACTTACTACGGCATCGAAGACATCGTAGCTGCGGTGGACGGTCTGCTGGTAGCCGTGCTGGGCAAGCAGGGAGACAACGTAGCCAAGGGCGAAATCATAGCCTTCGTACAGTAAAAAACCTGTTTTTTTCTTACGAAGAGTCGGGTAAAACCCGCAAAATACCCCCTGAAACAACACATTCTTTTTTAAGGTTGTGTTGTTTTCTTTTATTGTATCCTATATTTGGTTCCCATGAAAATGAAAGATTATGTCTTGGGAGAAAAGCCCAGGGAAAAACTGAGGCAGCGGGGAGCCAAATCGCTCTCCAATGCCGAACTGCTGGCCATTCTGCTGGGGAGCGGAACAGTCAGCAAAAATGCTCTGGAAGTGTCGCAGGAACTCATGGTTGCGGCCGGCGGCCGGTTATCGCTGCTAGGTGCTATGCCCCTGGAACAGATGATGCAGCAGAAGGGCGTGGGAGAAGTGCGGGCCATATCAATTGCCGCGGCGCTGGAACTGGGCCGGAGATGTTTTGAAGAAATGTCCCTGGTGGACAAGCGCGCCATCACCTCGCCGGAGCTGGTGTACCGGGTCATGATCCCCTTCCTCAAGCACCTGGACCACGAAGAGTCGTGGGTCCTGTACCTGAACCGGACCAACTATCTTATCGGCAAGGAAATGATAACGGTAGGCCGGCTGGAGAGCACCCTCATAGACACCCGCCGCATCGTGCGTAAAGCCATTGAGAAGCAGTGCTCCCAGGTGGTGCTTGTGCACAACCATCCCTCGGGACAGGCCCTTCCGTCCGAGGCCGATATCCGCCAGACCGACATCTTGCGCAAAGCGCTGGGGGCGGTGGAAATCGGCCTTATGGATCATGTCATTGTGTGCGAAGACTCCTTTTTTTCATTTTCGGAGGAAAAGTTGGTGAAGATGTAAGGGGGATTTTATTATATTTGTAGGTGGAATCCTAATTCATCAGCCTATGAAAGTCGTCAATCTTGGAGAGAACAATACCGTTCTCAACAGCTTCATCGCCGAAATCCGCGACGTCCGCATCCAGAAAGACCGCCTCCGTTTCCGTACCAATATGGAAAGGGTAGGCGCCATCTTCGCCTATGAGATTTCCAAGACCCTGACGTACTCGGAAAAGGAGGTCACCACTCCCCTGGGGGTGGCCAAGGTGTCCACGCCAGACACCACTCTGGTGCTGGCCGCCATCCTTCGGGCCGGTCTGCCGCTGCAGGAAGGTTTCCTCAACGTGTTCGACCACGCCGAAAGTGCCTTCCTGGCTACGTACAGAAAGTCCGGCAAGGGAGACTATTTCAAGGTACATGCCGACTACTGCACCTGCCCTTCCCTGGAGGGAAAGACGCTCATTCTGGTAGACCCTCTCCTGGCCACCGGCGCCTCTATGGAGGTGACCCTTCAGAAGCTGGAAGAAGAAGGCGGAATGGCCAACCATACCCATATGGTGTGCCCCATCGCCAGCCGCTACGCCGTAGACCAGTTGTGCCAGAAACTGGACAGCAACTATACCCTGTGGGTAGCTGCCATTGATGAAGAACTCACCAGCCACAACTACATCATCCCCGGCATGGGAGATGCCGGAGACTTGGCTTTTGGTGAAAAACTGTAGGAATCAGAATCCCAGTCCGAACTGTAACCAGTACTTCTCTTCCAGGGCTTTCCAGCTCCGGACACCTTCCTGGTAAATGTACTCGGTGTAGGCATTAAGCGCAGCGGTGGAGGCCCCGTTTCCGGGAAGGCCTTCCAGCGCCAGGTTCTCCACACGGAGGATTTCCTCGTTGAAGCCCTTCTTGGTGGTCTGCCAGGCGAGGGTGGCCAGTTTGTTGGCGCGGCGGAACTGCCAGAGGGCGCAGTCGGCTACGTACTGTTTCTGGCCGCAGACCTCGTAGGCCTTGGGAAGCTGGGTAGTGCCGCAGAAAACCGGAATGCGGGGGCTCTGGCCAGGATTATCTACAGAGAACCAGCAGACGCCGCCCACGTTGTCCGGCAGCCAGTTTCTCAACTGCGTAATGTGAGAATAGGCACACCAGGCCACGGCTACCGTCCGGCGGAACTGTATGGTTCCGGGAGCGATGCTATTGAGCGTCTTTTGCATGTTGCCCGTAAGCCAGGGATTGGCGATGGGGCTCACGACCGTATCTATCTTGACATTCCTGGTCATGTCGAAGTCCGTTCCCTCATAGGTTTCCCGGTACAGAGCCAGGACCTCGCGGACGTCCACCTTCTTGTCGGGCTTGACGGAGAAAGGCAGTTCGTCCATATCATAGGTAAGGCCCAGAGAAGGAGCCAAATGGCTCAGAATGAACCATTCCCGGTCGTGGAAATTTCTGCCGCGGGCATAACTGGTATTGAAACACTTCCAGAAGACAAACTCACCCTTTCCGTCCCACAGGCCATTCTCCAGGGCCACCTGCTCTACATTGGCCGAGGCCATCATATCCTTGCTCCTGCGGTCAATCCGGCCGATGCGGGGAATATTGGCCGATACCCCCACATGGTCATCCGGAATGCGCTTCGCCACCCACGCAGCACCAATCTTATCCTTGCCGATGCCCACAATCTCAAATTGCCAGACTTCGTTCTTATCGGCCACCGTGAGGCATTCGCCGCCGTCACCATAGCCGTACCGCTCGGCCAATTCACCCATGAGGCGGATGGCATCGCGGGCATTGTCGCAGCGCTGGAGCGCCACCCTTTCGAGTTCCTCGATGGTGAACCATCCGGCGGGGTTAACCAGGGTGTCGGGACCGCTGAAAGTGGTCTCACCCATGGCCAGCTGCTTCTCGTTCAGGCAAGGGTATGCCGTATTCAGGTAGGCGTAGGTATGCGCCACCTGCGGGATTTCACCCATGACTTTTACGCCCACGGTGTCTCCACGGAACCTCGTGTGCATAGTGCCTCTCAGGACCTGGTGCATGGCGCCGGGCTCGTGATCGACTGCGGGCTCCATCTGGGCCCAGGTGCGATACCGCCCGTCACAGGTATGGGAAGTGATGACGGAACCGTCCGTGGAGGCCTTCCGGCCCACCATGATGGAAGTACAACTCTGGCCATCATACTCTTGCGAAAAGAGCGGGCAGCAAATGGCCGCAACGGCCAGCAGAAGAAGGGTGCGTTTCATGGGGATAGGAATAATAATTATTCGCAGATAAGCGTGGCGGATGTGCAGTCTACCACTTTTACAGTAGTGTAGTTGCCTTTTGAACGGCCCTCGGCGGGAAATACGCACATCATATTGTTGGAGGCGCGGCCGCAGAGCATGTTGGGGTCCCGCTTGGAGGGACCTTCTACCAAAACTTCCAGTTCCTTGCCAATCTGGGCGCGGTAACGCTCCAGGGATTTGCGGTTCTGAAGTTCGATGATCTCGTTCAGGCGACGGTTCTTTTCATCGGCCGGGACGTCGTCCTGCATGGTACGGTTGGCCAGGGTGCCCGGGCGGTCGGAGTAGGCGAACATGAAGGCCCAGTCAAAGCCCACTGCCTCCATGAGACTTAAAGTATCGGCGTGGTCCTGTTCCGTTTCCGTACAGAAACCGGCAATCACATCCGTGGTGAGGCCGCAGTCCGGCATCACTTCGCGGATTTTGGCCACGCGCTCCAGGTACCACTCACGGTCATATTTGCGGCGCATAAGGGCCAGCATACGGGAACTGCCGCTCTGGACGGGCAGATGGATGTGCCTGCAGATATTGGGATGGGCGGCCATAGTGTAGATAACCTCGTCCGAAATATCCTTGGGATGGGAGGTGGCGAAACGCACGCGGAGGTCCGGGGCGATGGCGGCCACCCGCTCCAGCAGGTTGGCAAAGTTAACCGTCTCCGACTCACTCTTCCACAAGTAGCTGTCCACGTTCTGTCCCAGCAGCGTAACCTCCTTATAGCCTTTCTGATACACGTCACAGGCTTCGCGGACGATGGAATGCGCATCCCGGGAACGCTCGGCCCCGCGGGTATAGGGCACCACGCAGTAGGAGCAAACGTTGTTGCATCCGCGCATGATGGAGATAAAGGCCGATATGCCGTTGCGGTCCGTGCGGACGGGGGTAATATCGGCATAAGTCTCTTCGCGGGAAAGGAGTACGTCAATCTGGGGACTGTCCGGGCCGATGGCTTCCAGCAGCCGGGGCAGGGAGCGGTAGGCGTCGGGGCCTACCACCAGGTCTACCTTGTGAGTATCCAGGAGTTTGTCCTTCAGTCTCTCGGCCATGCAGCCCACGATGCCTACCACCAGGCCGGGCTTTTTGGAACGGAGCTGATGAAACACCTCGATGCGGCCCCAGATGCGCTGCTCGGCATTGTCGCGGATGGAACAGGTGTTGGCCATGACCAGGTCTGCATCGGCCATTTCTTCGGTGCGGGCATAACCCGCTTTTTCCAGTATGGAGAAGATTACCTCGGTGTCGTTGACATTCATCTGGCACCCGTAGGTTTCTATGTAGGCTTTCTTATTCATAGGGTGCAAAGATACGAAAAAAAATCACTACCTTTGTGTTCATGAAAGCTTGGAAGCATATCGGCATCTTTCTTGTAGCGGCGCTCGTCGCCTGCTCCTGCGGAGTGTCCAAAGTGAAGGATATTTCCCTCACTTCCGTGGGCATCCAGTACATTGTTCCCACATCGGCCCGCTCCATGGACGCCAAGCTGGAACTGGGCATCAACAACCCCGCCATGGGCTTCGCCGTGCAGGAAGTAACGGGCACGGTAAGGTACAACGAGAAAGAATTGGCACACTTTATGACAGGACCTCTGCAGCTGGAGGGAAAGTCGGAACAGGTATATGAGCTTCCCTGCACAGTAACGCTGGCCGAAGGCGCCTCCCTGCTGGACATCCTCATCGTCGCCTCCAAGGGCAACCTGAAAGGATTGAAGGCCGATGTGGACGTCCAGGCCGCCCTGAAAAAGAACGGAGTGCTCCGGGCACCTTTCCGGTTCCGGGACCTGGACCTCCACGAACTGTCACAACAATAGACTATGAAACGTATACTCCTTATATTCGGATTGATGCTGGCCGCCGCGAGCCTGCAGGCCCAGGAAGTGGAAAGAACCGCCCCCGTGGACTCCCTGCTGCTGGGGAAGAACATCTTCACCGTCATGGGCCCCGGCGTCAAGGTTGTCCAGAGCGACGAGGTGCGGCAGGCCATGACCCAGTATGTGGGAAAGAATGCCACCAAACCCATTTCCGGCTACCGCATCCGCGTCTTCTACGACAACACCCCCCAGGCCCGCACCCGTTCCGAGGCCATTGAAAACGCCCTCATGGAACAGTATCCCGAGCATAAGGTATACCGCAGTTTCGAGAGCCCCAACTACAAGGTTCTCATTGGTAATTTCCGCTCCAAGGATGAGGCGCTCCGCATTTTCAATGCGCTCAAGAAGACCTACCCCACCGCCTACATCATCAAGGACAATATCGAGTATCCTCTCTAATGGCCGCCATCAAACAGGGACTGGAACAAAAACTCCAGCAGAAGCTTTCACCGCTGCAGATTCAGACCATCAAGCTCATTGAAATGCCGGTGCAAGCCCTGGAGCAGCATGTGCGCGAGGTGCTCAATGACAACCCCGTGGTGGACGACACGCCCCAGGGCGGTTCGGACGACGAACCCCGCGATGTGTCCATCTCCCAGGTAGAGGCCCAGGAGCAGAGCGGCGGTTCCCTGGAAGAGAATTACGGTCCCCAGGACGACGACATTCCTTCCTACAATCTCCACGTGAACAACTGGGGCAAGGACGAGCGTCCGGAATACAATACCTTCTCCGTCAAACAGAGTTTTACCCAAAGCCTGCAGGAGCAGCTGGGCTACCGCAATCTTACGGAGCATCAGCGCACCGTGGCCGGCTTCATCATCGGCTCCCTGGACGAAGACGGCTATCTCCGAAGGGACATCGAATCCCTGGTGGACGACCTCGCCTTCCGCGCCGGCGTGGAGTCATCGGCCGAGGAAGTGGAGCAGATGCTCAAGGTAATCCAGGAGTTTGAACCCTCGGGCGTTGGTGCGCGCGACCTCCGCGAATGCCTGCTGCTGCAACTGGAAGACAAGAAGCGCACCCCTTCGGTGGAAAACGCCATCCGCGTGCTGGAAACCCAGTTCGACGCTTTCAAGAACCGTCATTTTCAGAAGATCATGACCCGTCTGCACCTCTCGGAAGAGGAGATGAAGGGCGTGCTGGATGAGATCCGCCGCCTCAATCCCGCCCCCGGAGGACAGATAGACGATTCCTATAACGAACAGGCCCAGCAAGTAGTGCCGGACTTCCAGCTGGACTACGAAAACGGCCAGCTCATCCTGAGTATGCCGCGCTTCTCCATTCCCGAACTCCGCATCAACCGCAAATACTCGGAGATTATGGAAAACGGCCGCCTCTCGGAGTCCAAGGCCGATAAGGAAGCCGCCAGTTTCGTGAAGCAGAAGATAGATTCGGCCAAATGGTTCATCGAGGCCCTGCGCCAGCGCCAGAACACTCTGGAGAGCACCATGCGGGCCATCATCGACTTCCAGCACGACTACTTCGTTGACGGCGACGAGAGCTCGCTAAAGCCCATGGTACTCAAGGACATTGCAGAGCGCACGGGCTTTGACATCTCCACCATTTCCCGCGTTGTGAACAGCAAGTGGATCGAAACCCACTTCGGCATCTTCCCGCTCAAGTATTTCTTCTCCGAAGGTCTGGAAAACAGCGAGGGCGAAGAAGTGAGCACGCGCGAAATCAAGAAGGTCCTCCGCGATATGGTGGACAATGAAGACAAGCACAATCCCCTTACGGACGACGAACTGGTGGACGGCCTGGCCGCCAAGGGCTACAAAGTGGCCCGCCGCACCATCGCCAAGTACCGCGCCCTCCTGGACATTCCCAAAGCCAGGCTCAGAAGGGAGCTTTAATCTCTATAAAGGGGTAATCAGATCTCTTCTATAATCTGCGCATAACGGCCCGGAAGCAAATTGCTTACACTGGCCAGGAGCCCCATCTCCACCACATTCCCGAATTCGTGGTTCACGGCGGCTCCAAAAGTAGTGATGTGCTTGAAAATCTTGATGTAGGAGCTCAGAATGGGCGGAATGTAATAACCTTTAGTTAATGATAGATTTCCCTATTTCAAGGCGAGGAAACGGGTATTTATAAAAAACCATTATCTTTGTATCCGCTTATGAATAGTGTTCTCTCATACTCCGTGGCGGGTTTTGGCTTCTGCATAGACGGCGCGTCCTTCGAACCGGCCAATCTGCGGCCTTTCCGCGTTCCGGAGGTTTCTCCGCTCTTTTGCGTCCACGTGGTTCCCACTTTGCCGTCTTCCGCTTCCCCCTTGATTTACCAGACCTCCGACGGCCCCGGTTTCCCGGAAATTACCCTATTTAAGAGGGCCGATGGCTATCGCGTGCTGATGAAGCCGCTGCCTTCGCAGCCCTTGGCGGCCACCATGGACGTTTCGGCCGATTGGCACGAGGCGTGGCTGAAGCTGGAGGGGTCGGACAATTCCTTTGGCCTCAACAACGCGCTCATGCTGCTGTTTGCCTTTGCATCGGCCCATCTGGGTGCGCTGGAAATGCACGCTTCGGTGGTGATGCAGGGAGGCAAAGGATATCTGTTCCTGGGCAAAAGCGGCACGGGAAAAAGTACGCACAGCCGCTTGTGGCTCCAGCATATCCCCGGCTCGGAGCTCCTCAACGACGACAACCCCATCCTGCGCCTGATGCCGGACGGTACCGCCCGCGTTTTCGGCAGCCCCTGGAGTGGCAAAACCCCTTGCTACAAGGTCCAGGACGTGCCGGTGGGGGCCATCGTGCGGCTGAGCCAGGCGCCCCGCAACGAGATAACCCGCCTCCCGCTGGTGCAGGCTTATGCGTCGCTCATGGCTTCGGCATCGGCCTTCCGGCCTTTAAAAGATCTGGCCGATGGCTGGCACCGCACGCTGGAAGGGCTGGCGGCCGTCGTTCCCTGCTATCATCTGGACTGCCTGCCGGACCAGGCGGCGGCCGAACTCTGTTATAAAACGATCCATGACTAAGAAAGTTCTCCCCAACGAAATGGTTCTGGAAGAAGCCTGCCGGCTGCTGGAAGAAGGGCGCGAAGTGGTGATAACCCCACTGGGCAACAGCATGCTGCCCTTTATCCGCGGCGGGAAAGACGAGGTTACCCTCAAAGTTATGCCCCACATCGAGGTGGGAGACATTGTGCTGGCACGCCTGCCCGGCCCCAGTTATGTGCTCCACCGTGTGGTAGACCGCAACCGCAGCCTCCTCACGCTCATGGGTGACGGAAACCTGCGGGGCACGGAAAGCTGCACCCGGGACGATGTGATAGGAACGGTGACCACCATCAACGGGAGGCCGCCGGGTGACGGTTCCCTCTGGCGTCTCCTCAAACCTTTCAGGAGAATTATTTTGGCAATTTACAGACGCATAATATGAGAATTAAAGAAGGTTTTACGCTCCGTACCATCTGCGGAGAGCATGTCGTCATCGGCGAGGGCCTGGCGCAAGTGAATTTTAACAAGATGCTGTCCCTCAACGGCTCTGCCGCCTATCTGTGGGAGCAGCTCAAGGACCGTGATTTCACGGAAGAAGATGCCGTGAACCTGCTGCTGGAAAAATATGACGTAGATCCCGAACATGCCCTGGAAGATGTGAAGAAGCTTTTTGAAGGGTGGAAAGAGCAGGGCGTATTGGAATAAATGAAAAGTTTCCGTGCCTGCATGAAGGCCCTTTGGGCCATGTCGGGCCCCGTTCGTTGGCGAATGGTGGTCAGCGTGGCCGTAGGTTTGGTCCGAATAACCGCTTCGCTGGGCTTCGTATGGGCCAGCAAGCACCTGGTGGACATTGCCACCGGAGACCATCCGGACCCTGTTTCATGGGGCATCGGTTATTTTGTAGGGGTTCTGGTCCTGCAGCTTCTCACCGTCATCTTTGCCAACTGGTGGGACAGTTACAACCATGTCAAGGCCCAGAATCTTCTTCGCAAAGACCTCTTCGGCCACGTGTTGCGCGCCCGCTGGGACGGCCGTGACCGTTTTCTCTCCGGAGATACCGTAAACCGCTTGGAAGAGGACATCCGCGTTACATCCGAGCTCCTGGTGGAGCGCATTCCCGGGCTGGTGGTGACGCTGCTGCAACTCCTGGCGGCATCGGCCTATCTACTTACGCTGGCTCCCAATCTGCTGTGGGTGCTGCTTATCCTCATGTTCTCCACGGTCTTTGGTTCCAAGCTGTTTTTCAAGCAGTTCCGCCGTATCATGGCCGCCATCCGCGCCCGCGAGAGTGAACTTCAGCAACTCATGCAGGAGAGTCTGCAGCACCGCGTGCTGGTGCTCACGCTTACCAATGTAGAACGGGTGCTGGAGAAATTTGGCTGGCTCCAGGCGTCCGTGGAGGAAAACACCCGCAAGCGGCTCAATTACAACGCTGTGGCCCGCGGACTCATGTTCTTCGGTTTCCAGGCCGGCCACGCCGCCGCTTTCCTCTGGGGCGTTTTCGGTATCATGTCCGGAACGGTCACATACGGTATGATGACGGCCTTCCTGCAGCTGGTGGGCCAGGTGCAGCGTCCCATCGCCGAACTGGGCCGACAGATTCCGGCGTACATCCAGGCCCTCACTTCCATCGAACGTTTGATGGAACTCCAGGAACTGGAGGAAGAACCTCTCTCCGATGTCAAGCTTCTGGAAGGAGCACCGGAGATAGTGGTTTCTAATGTCTCGTATGCTTATCCGGGTTTGGAAGAGCCGGTGCTCTCCGATTTCTCCTGCAAGTTTGGCGCGGGCGAGCTGACGGTTATCGCCGGTCCCACCGGAGTGGGAAAAAGCACGCTTATCCGCTTGATCCTGGGGCTTATGCAGCCTGCGGACGGTTCCGTTACCGTGGGCGGTTTCCCGGCCGGCAGCGCCCTGAGGGGCAATTTCATGTATGTACCGCAGGGAAATACGCTCCTCAGCGGTACCATCCGCAGCAATCTGTTACTGGCTGCGCCGCACGCTTCCGAAGAGGAACTTCGGGAGGTGCTTACCCTGGCACAGGCTTCATTTGTCTTTGATTTGCCCCTGGGACTTGAAACACCCTGCGGCGAGGTGGGCAGCGGTCTTTCCGAAGGCCAGGCCCAGCGCATTGCCGTGGCCCGCGCCCTGCTGAGGCCCGGTGGCGTACTCATCCTGGACGAGTCCACCTCGTCCCTGGATGCAGCCACGGAGGAGGCGCTCATATCGGCCCTCCACTCCCGCTATCACGGCCGCAAAACCATCCTCTTCATTTCTCACCGCCCCTTCGCGGCCACTCTGGCCGATGCCGTGGTGGAACTTTAACGGGAAAGACGGGAGCGTGGGCGTAACTTGCTCACACAGTGAATTTTAAGCAATATCCCCCTGGTCATTTGGACTAGGGGGATATTATGTTTGTCGCTGATTTACAGAAGATTATGCCCACACGGACCTTCTCCCTCCAAAAACAATCCTTCCGGGAAAGCCCTCCCGGGCATGATGTGAATATCATTGTGGAAAATTTTGTAAGAAAGTGGAAGAAAATGGAAAATTTTTCCTAACTTTGTCCCCAGCGTGAAAGTAGAAAGTTTAACAAGTATGGTCAGATTCTTCGGCAAAGCCACCGGAAAGGTAGATGACAAGGGACGCCTCGTGTTCCCTTCCATCTTCCGTGACGCCATGATCAGGGGCTGTGCGGAAGATATGACGCTTGTGGTCAAAAAGAATGTGCACCAACGTTGCCTGGACCTCTTCCCTTACGAGGAGTGGGTCCGGCGGAGCGACAAGGTGCTCGAAAACCGTGACCCTGAACTCAATATCGAAGACGCTGAATTTTGGACCAAGTACAATGACGGTGTCTTCACCCTGGTCCCCGACGGAAAGCTGGGCCGTTTGAACATCCCGTCTGAGCTGCTTGAAAGTGCAGGTATTACCAAAGAGGTAGTATTCGGCGGTGTCGGCTACAAACTCCAAATCTGGGACGCAGAAACTATGAAGGCCGACCTTCTCTCCGACGAGAAGTTCAAAGAAACCGCATCGAGACTATCCGTAAGAAAATAGGAGGTCTCGAACATGTCTGAATATCATATCCCTGTGCTGTTGGCGGAAAGTGTTTCCGCCCTCATCACGAATCCCGACGGAACATACGCAGATGCCACTTTCGGAGGCGGTGGGCACACCGCTGCCGTACTTTCACGCTTAAACGATGACGGACGTGTCATCGCCTTCGATCGTGACATCGATGCGATCAACGGAGCCCTCAAGGACCCGCGCCTCACCCTGGTGCACAACAACTTCCGCTTTATTGAGAACTATGCCCGCCACGAGGGCGTGCAGTTCGACGGCGTGTTGGCAGACCTGGGCGTATCCAGCCACCAGTTTGACACTGCGGAACGCGGATTCAGCTTCCGCTTTGAGGAGTCTCCGCTGGACATGCGTATGAACCAGGAGGCCAAGCTCACCGCCGCCGAGGTGGTGAAAAGCTACGCAGAGGCCGATCTGGAACGCATCCTCCGCCTCTACGGCGAGGTGGACGGGGCGCGCAACATGGCCCGCCTGATAGCCGATGCCCGCGGCGCCGGAGAACTCCACACCACCGGAGACCTGGACCACGCCATTGCCCGCATGCTCCCCCGCGGAGCCGAGCACAAAGTGCTGGCCAAAGTGTACCAGGCCCTCCGCATCGAGGTAAACCAGGAAATGCGTTCCCTGGAGAAATTCCTGGATGGCGCCTGCCGGAGCCTGAAACCCGGCGGCCGTCTGGTGGTAATCACTTACCACAGCCTGGAAGACCGGATGGTGAAGAACTTCATCAAGGCCGGAAATGTGGAAGGCGTAGTCAAGGAAGACGTATTTGGCCGCGTGCAGGCACCGCTGGAGGCGGTGAACCGCAAGCCCATCCTGCCTTCCGAAGAAGAAATTGCTGGAAACACCCGCGCCCGCAGCGCGAAGCTCCGCATTGCTGAGAGGAGGGCCGATGTATGAGCCTGGGAGAACTGTGGCATAGGTTCCGCCGGGGCATGCGAAGCCTCCGCAACGGAGAGTTCCTGCTGAAAGTGGGGGCCGACAAGTTCTACATGCACATCATGTATCTGTTCCTCCTCATGTGGCTGAGCATCATGCTGAGCCTGAAGGTGGACAAGACCCTCTCCCGGGTGGGAGACAACAAGAGCGCCATCGAGCAGCTGCGCATCTACCACGCGCAGAAAGAGGCGCAGCTGGTAAAACTGCACAGCGCATCGGCCGCCGAAAAGCGCCTGCGCGAACTGGGTTCCCCGGTATCCATCCCCAAGGAACCCGCCGTGATTGTTAAGAAGAAATGAGTCAGAAGCAGCGAGAAATACAGGACACCATCGAAAACCGCGACCGAATCCACGTGGTGATGTTCTTCCTGTCCTATATCTTCCTATTGCTCGGAATAGGGGTTCTCGCCTGCATTATCCATATCCAGACCACTTATGAGGTGGACGAGAAGGTGATAGACCTGTTCCGTCCCTCATCGGCCCTGCACGTAGAGCATCCCGTGCGCGGGCGTATCCTGGCCACCGACGGCCGCCCGCTGGCCCTTTCGGCCCCTTTGTACGATATCTATATGGACTGCACGGTGAAAAAGCAGTACTATAAGCAGAGCGGCAAGGACAGTCTGGAACGCGCCTGGCGCAGCAAGGCCCGTGAACTGGCGGTGTACCTGAGCAACCAGTTCCGCGACAAATCGGCCGATCAGTATGCCAATGCCATCCTAAAGGGACGCGACAACAACAACCGCTACCTGTCCATCCGCAAAAACGTGGACCTGGAGACGGTGAAACTGGTGAAGAGCTTCCCGCTGTTCCGGGAGGGGCCCTACACTGGCGGTATCATAGTAGAATCCCACGAGGAGCGCATCTACCCCTACGACTCCCTGGCCCGCCGCACCATCGGCTATGTGAAGGACATCTCCCGCAAGGGCCTGGAAGACAGTTTTGACAGCGAGCTCCACGGACACGAGGGCTACGAATGGCGCCGCGTGACGGACAACAACCGCTGGGTGCGGGATCTGGATTCCACTGTTGTGGCGGTGCAGGATGGCAATGACATCCGAACCACTATAAATGTGGATTTCCAGGACATTGCCGACCGTGCCCTCCGCGCCCAGATCAAGGAAAACCCGGATGTGAGAGCCGGCATCTGCGTGATCATGGAAACCAAGACCGGAGCCATCCGCGCCATGGTGAACCTCTCCCGCGGAGATACGCCCCAGACCGTGCTCTGGGAGCGTGAAAACCTGGTGCTTACCGAAAGGGGCGAGCAGGGTTCGGTGATGAAGACCGCTACCCTTCTGTCCCTGGTGGAAGATGGATACGTAAAGAAACTTAGCCAGACCCTGCCCACCAACAACGGCTGGGTTCCCAACTGGCGCAGGCCCGGAAGCGCCTCGGAATACCCGCACGACGACCATATCAGCGATTACCAGCGCCAGACCGGCCGCCGGGACATCACCGTCATGCACGGCTTTGAGATTTCCTCCAACTACGTGTTTGCCCAGCTGGCCGAGACCTATTACGGCAAGCGGCCCCAGGAGCTCTTCGACCACCTGTATTCTTACCGGCTGGGAGAAGCCTTCGACTTTGACATCGAAGGACTGCGTGCCCCTTCGGTCACCCGCCCGGGAACGCCCGGCTGGTCCAACAGCACCCTGGGAACCGTGGCTTACGGCTACGGCCTCAGCGTAACGCCGCTGCACGTGGTCACCTTCTACAACGGCATCGCCAACCGCGGCCGCATGATGAAGCCCTACCTGGTGGAAAGCGTAGAGAAAGACGGCAAGGTAATCAAGAAGTTCGTACCCTCGGCCCTCAACGAGAGCATCTGCTCCCCCGCTACGGCCGATACCGTCACCCGGGCCCTGCGCGCCGTGGTGAACAGCGGTACCGGTACCCGCCTGAAGGGCGCCAAACTGCCCGTCGCCGGCAAAACCGGTACGGCCCGCGTGGTACTTCCCAGCGGCCAGTACCAGGATGCCTATGGCAGGAAGAAGAACCAGGGTACCTTTGTGGGCTTCTTCCCGGCCGATAAACCCAAATACACCATCCTGGTGACGGTGTATTCATACCTGTCCGGTCAAAGCTTCTACGGTGGCACCATGCCGGCCCTGGCCGTGCGCGACATAGTGGACCAGCTTTACGCCCTGGACGAAGAATGGCGTCCGGTGCTGCATCCGACCAGCTCCGTGCCCGTAATGAACCCTGAGAAATGAATTACAAAAACTTCACACTGATTACCGATGACTCCAGGAAAGTGGTTCCCGGAGCGCTGTTCGTAGCCGTGAAAGGCTTCAGCAGTGACGGTCATGACTATATCGCCAATGCCCTCGGAAAAGGTGCCACCGGCATTATCTGCGAGCACATTCCCGAAGGCGTGGACACCACCGGCATAGAGGTGGAAGTGGTGGAAAATTCCCGCCGCGCCCTGGCTCTGGCAGCAGACGCTTTCTACGATCATCCTTCCGGCAAACTCACCCTGGTGGGCATCACCGGCACCAATGGCAAGACCACCACGGTCACCCTGCTGTACCGCCTGTTCAAGGGCCTGGGATACCAGTGCGGCCTGCTGTCCACCATTGCCAATTACGTAGGAGACGAACGGTACGAAACCGAGAACACCACCCTGGACCCCATCTCCCTCAACGCCTTCCTGGCCCAAATGGTGGAAAAGGGTTGCGAATACTGCTTTATGGAGGTAAGTTCCATAGGCGTGGAGCAGGACCGTGTAACCGGGCTGGAGTTTGCCATGGGCATCTTCTCCAACCTCACCCACGACCACCTGGACTACCACAAGACTTTTGCGGAGTACCTGCGCTGCAAGAAACTCTTCTTCGATAACCTGTCCCCCAAGGCCATCGCCCTCATCAACACCGATGACAAGAACGGCCCCGTGATGGTGCAGAACTGCAAGGCCACCACCGTCACCTATTCCGTCAAGGGCCTTGCCGACCATACCGCCCGCATCCTGGAACAGGGTGTAGACGGCATGCTCCTCCGGATAGACGGCACCGAGACCTGGGTGCGCCTCATCGGCGTACACAACGCCTATAACCTTCTGGCCATCTACAGCACCGCCGTGTGCCTGGGGGCCGATCCGTCCGAGACGCTCGTCGCCCTTTCCAAGCTGGAATCGGCCCCGGGACGCCTGGAGAACCTGAGCGGCCCCAGAGGTGTCACCGTGGTGCTGGACTACGCCCACACCCCCGATGCCCTGGAGAACGTGCTCAAGTGCCTGCGCACCACCGCCCCGGAACGGCAGCTCATCTGCCTGTTCGGATGCGGCGGAGACCGTGACAAGACCAAGCGGCCGGAAATGGCCCGCATTGCCCAGCAAATCAGCGACCGCGTAGTCATCACCTCCGACAACCCCCGTACCGAGGACCCGGAGGCCATCATAGCCGATATCAAGGCCGGGCTGGACGCCCAGGGACTGGCCAAGACCCTGGTGATTACCAACCGCCGCGAGGCCATCCGCACCGCCATCCTCACCGCCCCGGACGGGGCCGTAATCCTGCTGGCGGGCAAGGGACACGAAGACTACCAGATTCTGGGCCACGAGAAAGTGCCCTTCAATGAGAAAGAGATTGTGAACGAAACCTTTAAACTGATGCTGCAATGATTTACCACCTGTTCCAATACCTGGAGAAGATCGGCATCGATTTTCCCGGCATCGGCCTGATGCACTACCTGAGCTTCCGCGCCATGATGGCGGCGGTCACGGCCGTGCTTATGTCGCTGTTCGCCGGCAACAAGATCATTGACTGGCTGCGCAGCAAGCAGATTGGGGAAACCGTTCGCGACCTGGGCCTGGCCGACCAGATCCAGAAGAAAGGCACCCCCACCATGGGCGGCATCATCATCATCCTGTCCATCGTGAGCGGTGTAATCCTGTTCTGCGACCTTACCAATATCTATGTCCTGCTGCTTCTGCTGAGCACCCTCTGGTGCGGCGCACTGGGCTTTACCGACGATTATATCAAGGTGTTCAAGCACCGCAAGGAAGGCATGAGCGAGAAGGGCAAGCTCCTGGCGCAGGTGCTGCTGGGCCTTGTCATCGGCCTCACCGTGTGGATGAGTCCGGACATCGTGGTGCGGGAAAAGGTGGAAGTGAAAGAGAGCGTGGAGCGCACCCTGGAAACGGAAACCACCGTCACCAAGGGCCGCTATGTGCAGGAAGACGTAGTGAAGAGCACCAAGACCACCATCCCCTTCGTGAAGAGCCACGAGTTTGACTACCGCTGGCTCTCCCCCGTCAAGGGCGCCTGGGGCTGGTACTTCAAATGGGGCATTTACGTGCTCATGATCATCCTGGTCATCACCGCCTGTTCCAACGGCACCAACCTCACCGACGGTCTGGACGGCCTGGCGGCGGGAACATCGGCCATCGTGGGCGTAGTATTGGGCGTGATAGCCTGGCTGGGCGGTAACCTCATCGATTCCCACTTCCTGAACATCATGTACATTCCGGGATCCGGAGAGATAGCCATCTTCATGAGTGCCTTTGTGGGGGCACTGGTGGGTTTCCTCTGGTACAATTCCTTCCCCGCACAGGTGTTCATGGGAGACACCGGCAGCCTTACCATCGGCGGCATCATCGGCGTCAGCGCCGTGCTCATGCGTAAGGAACTGCTCATTCCCCTGCTGTGCGGCGTGTTCTTCGCCGAGAGCCTCTCGGTGCTGCTGCAGCGCAGCTATTTCAAGTTCACCCGCAAGCGCACGGGTACCGGCAGGCGCATCTGGAGCATGGCTCCGCTGCACCACCATTACCAGGACAAGAAGGCCCCGGAAGGTCCGGTGCTCTTCCCCAAACCGGTCCCCGCGCAGCACGAAGCGAAAATCACCGTCCGCTTTTGGATTGTGCAGATATTGTTGGCAGTAAGTACGTTAGCATTGTTAAAGATCAGATAATTATAATAACAAGATGTCTAGAGTTGTTATTTTGGGTGGCGCTGAAAGTGGAGTGGGCGCCGCAGTATTGGCCAAAGTGAAAGGTATGGATGTGTTCCTGAGCGATAAGGGACAGATCAAGAAAGAGTATGCCGATACCCTTCGCAAGTGGGAGATTCCCTTCGAGGAGGGACAGCATACGGAGGACCTCATCCTCAATGCCGATGAGGTGGTGAAGAGCCCCGGCATCCCCGGGACGGTTCCCATGGTGCAGAAGATCCGGGAAAGAGGCATCCGCGTAGTGTCGGAGATCGAGTTCGCCAGCCGTTACGACTCGGCCAAGAAGATCTGCATCACCGGCTCCAACGGTAAGACCACCACAACCTCCCTCATCTACTACCTGCTCAAGAACGCAGGCCTCAACGTAGGTTTGGGCGGCAATATCGGCAAGAGTTACGCCTATCAGGTGGCCACCGAGCACTTTGACTATTATGTGCTGGAAATCAGCAGCTTCCAGCTGGACGACATCTATGAATTCCGGCCGGACATCGCCATCATCACCAACATCACTCCCGACCACCTGGACCGCTACGACCACAAGATGGAGAACTACGTAGCAGCCAAATTCAATATTACCCGCAATCTCACCCAGGACGACTGCTTCATCTTCGATTCCGATGATGCCATCACCATCGGCCATCTTAACAACATTGTCCTGCGCTGCAAGATGCTGCCTTTCACCCAGGAGAAAGAAGTGCCGCAGGGTGCTTTCCTCCGCGGTGGAAAGATGGTCATCCGCTACGAGAAAGAGGAGACCGACCTCTTCCTGGAAGAGCTGGCCCTGGGCGGCAAGCACAATATCTACAACTCCATGGCGGCGGCCCTGGCAGCCAAGGCCACGGGCATCGAGAACGAGGTCATCCGCAAGTCCCTGGCTACGTTCCAGCCCATCGAGCACCGTCTGGAGCCCGTGCTGAGCATCAAGGACGTGCTGTACATCAACGACTCCAAGGCCACCAACGTAGACAGCGCCTGGTATGCCCTGGAGTGCCAGAAGCGGCCCGTGGTATGGATTGTGGGCGGCACGGACAAAGGTAACGACTACAGCGTGCTGGAAGACCTGGTGAAAGAGAAAGTGAAGGCCATCGTGTGCCTGGGTGTGGACAACACCAAGATCCACGCGGCCTTTGAGAAACTGGTTCCCATCATTGCCGATACCGCCAGTGCCGAAGAAGCCGTGCGCAAATCGGCCGAACTGGCCCACCCCGGCGATGTGGTGCTCCTGAGCCCCTGCTGCGCCAGTTTCGACCTGTTCAAGAATTATGAAGACCGGGGCGAGCAGTTCAAGGCTGCCGTCCGCAAACTGTAAAGCATGGAAGAAGAGAAGACCAAGACTGGCTTCCTGGGCTATCTGACCCAGCTGATGGACCGCTTCAGCGGTGACAAGGTGATCTTTCTGATTGCCCTGTTCCTCATGCTCATTTCCGTAGTTTCTGTGTTCTCGTCTACCCCGCGACTGGTGAACGAGAGCCACGGAGTGGACCGCGTGGCCATCATGGTGGATCAGCTCAAGGTGGTTGCCCTTGGCTTCATCATCATCTTCGGCCTGTATTTCTTTGGCAAGCAAAACTGGTTCAAAGCCCTATCCGAACTGGGTTTCGTGGCCAGTTTCGCCCTGCTGGCCATCCTGGTGCTTAACCTGAATCTGGGCTTCGTACGCGCCAGTTCCATCAACGGTGCCCGCCGCATCCTGAGCATAGGCGGCTTCCAGCTGCATGTGTATGAATATATAAAACTGTTCATGATCATGTACCTGGGCTGGGCCCTGGACACCTTCCGCAAAGGCCAGTTCAAATGGGCTTCCAAACTGGCTGAACGTTTCCCGCGCCTGCAATTCCTGGCCCGGGACGGCTGGCAGAAGGTCATCTATATCTACATGCCCATCCTCATCGTCACCCTCATGGTGAGCGCCGGATCCAATTCATCGGCCATCTTCATCGGAGGCATCATGATCCTGATGGTACTCATCGGAGGTCTGGAGGTGAAGGACGTGGCCATGGTGGGACTTGTGATCCTGCTGGGCTTCGGCGGGATGTTCATGGCCTACAAGTGGGGCTGGCTGCAGGATACCCGTCTGGGCACCCTGGTTTCGCGCATTACCAACGACGACGAGGCCACCATGAAAATCCTGCTGGAAAGCCCCAGGGAATCGCCCGAATGGCTAAGGGCGCGTGCCAAGCTGGACCAGCCCGTGGGTGCCAAACTGGCCATCAAGGAAGGAGGCATCCTGGGTAAGGGAATTGGCAACAGCACCCAGAAATACCAGGTACCGGTGATCTTCGGCGACTATATGTTCAGCTTCATTGTGGAAGAGACGGGCCTCTGGGGCGCGCTCATCCTCATCATCCTCTACTTCAGCCTCCTGGCCCGGGGAACCCTGGTGGCTAAGATGTGTGACAATTACTACGACAAGATAATAGTGAGCGGGCTCATCATCCTGGTTACCGGACAGGCCTTTATGCACATGTGCGTGAACGTGCACATGCCCTTTGTACCGCAGACCGGCCAGACCCTGCCCCTGGTGAGCCACGGAACCAATGCGTTCATCGTTTTCAGCGTGGTGTTCGGAATCCTGCTCAGCATCTCCAAGGACGCCCGCGACAACATGGCCCGCAAGCAGGCCGAATTGCAGGCCGAAGCAGCCAACAGTTGGACCCAAGACAGTACTGTATAATGGACTACAAACCCATCAGAGTAATCATCAGCGGCGGTGGTACGGGAGGACACATCTTCCCGGCCGTCTCCATTGCCAACAAACTCAAGCAGCTGTGCCCCCAGACGGAAATCCTGTTTGTAGGAGCCGAAGGCAAGATGGAAATGGAAAAGGTGCCGGCCGAAGGCTACAAGATTGTGGGCCTGCCCATCGCCGGCGTGCAGAGACGCCTGTCCATGAAGAACCTCATGAACAACCTCAGCGTTCCGTTCCGCGTGCTGGAGAGCGTGGCGCACGCCCGTCGCATCGTGAAAGAGTTCAAGCCCGACGTGGTGGTGGGCGTGGGCGGCTATGCCAGCGCTCCCCTGCTCTGGGCCGCCACGGGCATGAAGATTCCCGCCGTCATCCAGGAGCAGAACGGCTTTGCCGGCCTCACCAACAAAATCCTGGGAAGCCGCGTGCAGAGCATCTGCGTAGCGTATGAAGGCATGGATAAATTCTTCCCGGCCGATAAAATCGTGATGAGCGGAAATCCCATCCGCGAGGTGCTGTCCCAGCCGGCCACGGCGCAGCAGAAGGCCGATGGACTGGAGTTCTTCGGCCTGGATGCCGCCTGTAAGCACATCTTCGTGGTGGGCGGAAGCCTGGGCAGCGGCACCCTGAACCACGCCATGCAGCACTGGATCCAGGACGGCTGCCCCGACGGGGAAGGCGTAGAGATTATCTGGCAGTGCGGTAAATACTATAAGAAAGAGATTGACGCCTTCATGCAGGCCCATTCCGAGGTCAAGGGCATTCGCCATTACGACTTCATCGGCCGCATGGACCTGGCCTATGCGGTGGCCGATGTGGTGATTTCCCGCAGCGGCGCCAGCACGGTGAGTGAGCTCTGCGCCATGGGCAAGGCCACCGTCTTCGTGCCTTCGCCCAATGTGGCCGAAGATCACCAGACCCACAACGCCATGGCCCTGGTGCGCAAGAACGCTGCCATGCTGGTCAAGGACAACGAGGCCATAGATGACCTCCTGCCCACGGCCCTGGGCCTCCTCCACAGCCCCGACAAGGTAAAGCAGCTGGAGAAAAACGCAGAGGCCATGGCCCTGCGGAATGCTGCGCAGGTAATTTGTGACGAGATTTACAAATTGGTATGAAAAACGTATACTTCATCGGGATTGGCGGCATCGGCATGTCTGCCCTTGCGCGGTACTTTAAGTTCAAGGGACTGAACGTGGCCGGTTATGACCGGACTCCTTCGGAGCTCACGGGCAAGCTGGAGGCCGAAGGCATTGCCGTGCACTATGAAGACAGGCCGGACCTGGTGCCGGCCGACAAGGCCGAAACCCTGGTGGTGTACACTCCGGCCATCCCCGCCGACCTGCAGGAACTGCAGAAGGTGATGAACGAGGGATACAATGTGCTCAAGCGCTCCCGCACCCTGGGTGAAATCACCCGCGGTCAGCGCTGCCTGGCCGTGGCCGGCACGCACGGGAAAACCACCACTTCCACCCTCACCGCCCATATCCTCACCCAGACGGGCGAAGGCTGCAGCGCCTTCCTGGGCGGCATCTCCCGCAACTACGGCACCAACCTCCTCATGTCCCAGAACAACACCGTGGTGGTGGAGGCCGATGAATTCGACCGTTCCTTCCTGCAGTTGTTCCCGGAGATTGCCGTCATCACTTCCGTGGAGGCCGACCATCTGGACATCTACGGAGACTATGAGCACGTGGTGGAAGCCTTCCGCAATTTCGCCAGCCAGGTAAGCGGCACCGTCATCGTCAAGAAGGGAGCCCCCGTCACGCAGGAACATACCCGCGCCAAAGTTCTAACCTATCATTATACAGATTCCGAGGCCGATTTTTATGCCATCGGCCCTAAACCCGATTCCCTGGGCTATTTCCACTATGACCTCCGCTGGCCGGGTGGCGTGCTCAAGGACATCCGCGTAGGAGCGCCCGGCTGGGTGAATGCAGAAAACAGCATCGCTGCCGCTGCCATCGCCCTTACCTACGGGCTGGATCCCGAGGGAGTGAAGGCTGCCATCGGCACTTTTGAAGGCGTAAAACGCCGCCTGGAGTTGCATGTGAATACCCCTTCCCTCTCCTACATCGACGATTACGCACACCATCCGTCCGAGCTCACAAGTGCTATCACGTCCATGCGGGACATCTTCCCCGGACGCAAGCTCACGGGCATCTTCCAGCCGCATCTGTACACCCGCACGCGGGATTTTGCGGCCGATTTTGCCAAGGCTCTCTCTGCCGTGGACAAACTCATCCTCCTGGACATTTACCCCGCCCGCGAGGAGCCCATCCCGGGCGTTACGTCCGAGATGATTTTCAAGGACGTGACCGCTCCCGAGAAGGTTCTGCTCAAGAAAGAGGAACTCATGGACTACCTGGCGGACGAGCCGCTCGATGTAGTAGCCACCTTTGGAGCAGGTAATATTGACCGTTTCATTGAACCCATAACTCAACTCGTTAAAAGTCGCCTATAGTCCCTCCCCCGAGGGAAGGGGGTAACGTCCAACATTTGATGTTTCATGAAATGAAGCCCTTCATCCGTCATAGTTTAGGCCTTTTGCTCATAGCTGCCTGTGCCGCCGTCTGGGTGCTTACCACCGGGATGGCGCAGCGGGAACTGCGTACCCGTACCTGCCAGGGCAAGGGCAAGCTGCAAGTGACGGTGACCGACTCGCTGGAGCGCCGCTTCGTGGCCAGGGCCGATGTCCAGGAATGGCTGGACAAGGAATACGGGGCCTATGCCGGACTCCCGCTGGACAGCGTGGACCTTACGCGCATAGAGAAACTCATCTGCTCGCACAGCGCCGTGCGCGACTGCGAAGCCTGGATTACGGATGACGGAGTGCTGCACGTGGAACTGAGCCAGAGGCAACCGGTGATAAGGCTGGAAGACGGCCAGAACGCCTGCTATGCCGATGAGACCGGCTACCTGTTCCCGCTCCAGTCCCGCGGCAGCGTGAGTGTTCCCGTGGTCAGCGGAAAGATCCCTTTCCCCGTCCAGAAAGGGTTCAAAGGCTACTTGGAAGAACCCGAGAAAGCCCTCTGGCTGGACCGGGTGATTAGCCTGATAGGTTACATGGAAGGAACAGTGTGGGAAAAGGATATCCGGAAGATTAACGTCCGCAGCGATGGTGAACTGCTGCTGTACCCCGTCGAGGGCAAGGAAGAATTCCTCTTCGGCCCTCCCGTGCGTATTCCGGAGAAGTTCAAGCTGCTTACGGCCTATTACAAGAGCGTGGCTCCCAGCAAAGATCCAGGATACTACTCCAAAGTAGACCTCCGATACCGGAACCAATTGGTTTGCAAGAAATAAAAACAAATAATATGGAAGAAAAATACATAGCCTCCATTGATTTGGGCAGTTCCAAGTTCGGCATCTGCGTAGCGCGGGTGAACGGGGACGATGTCCAGATTGTCTATTACAAGGAGACCCCCTCGGAGGGAATCCGCTCCAGCCTCATCGCCAATCCGATGAAAGCCTCGCAGAAGCTCAAGGAAGCCGTGCGCGAGGCCGAGCAGGAACTGATGATCCAGATTCTTCAGGTGGTGGTGGGCATGCCCCGCAACGAGGTTGCCCAGGTGACGGCATCGGCCCGCATTGACCGCTCCAATCCCGACGATTACATCACGGCGGAGGAAGTGGCCACCCTCAAGTCCATTGCCCTGGAAACCTATCCGCTGGACAATCCCGACAAGCAGATTATCTACGGCGCCGTGGCCCAGTCCTTCTCCATCGACGACGAAATCCAGTTGGTGGAAGAAGAGGTGGTAGGTACCCTGAGTTCGGTCCTGGAGGGAAATTTCAAGGTGTTCGTGGGCAACCGCAGCGCCACCACGGCCCTGGACAAGATCTTCAACCAGATGGGCATCTCCATCGCCAAGAAGTACTTCCTTCCTGAGGTGGTGGCCCGCACCGTCCTCACCGACGAGGAACGTTCCAGTGGCGTAGCCCTGGTGGATGTGGGTGCCGGCGTCACTTCCCTGGGCATCTACCACGGAGGCATCATGCGTTATTATGCTTCCATCCCCTTCGGCGGAAAAGTCATCACGGGAGACGTCCGCACGGAGTGCTCCATCTCTGAAGACCTGGCCGAGAAGATCAAGAAACGCTTCGGCGCCTGCCTGCCCGGCAAACTGGCTTCCCTGAGCGAGAAGGTCCTGCAGATCCGCGTCACCGAGCCCTACAAGGAAGTTCCGGTGCGCTACATTTCCGAAATCATCGACTGCCGCTGCCGCGAGATTGTGGAAGCCATCCTTTACTATATTCAGGAAAGTGGGCTGCAAAACTCCCTGCGCAGTGGAATCGTAATTACCGGCGGCGGGGCCGAACTGGCCAACTTCGTTTCTCTGGTGAAGGAGATGTCCGGCTATGAGGTCCGCAAGGGCTATCCCCGCTTCATGTTCTCCGCCTCGGTGGGAAGCGGCGTGTATGCCACCGGCGCCACATCGGCCATCGGCATGGTGCTGGCTGCCAAAGAAGACGGTCTGCCGGACTGCGTGAGCATGCCCGAGCGCGTCATGGAAGAAGAAGAGGAAGAGATGATGGAAGTGGAGGTGACCGACGAGACTCCGGCACAGAACACCATCTCCGATGAAGAGCTGGCCAGCGGCGAAACGGGCAGCCTCATCTCTCCCGAGGAGTTTGGCGAAGCCGTGAAGAAAGAGACCAAGAAGACCAAGGTCAAGGTGAAGAAGGAGAAGAACCGGCCCAACTTCCTGGGCATTGCCTGGACCAAGATCAAGAGCACGGCCCTGGATTTCTACGATGACGAAAACAAGGATAATACGGAGGAGTAACAGCCATGAAAGAAGACTATAAGAAAGAGATCATTCCCACTGACTGGAACGACGAGAACGCCATTATCAAGGTGATTGGCGTAGGTGGTGGCGGCTGCAATGCCGTAAACTACATGTACCGGCAGAACATTCAGGGTTGCAGCTTTATCGTCTGCAACACCGATGCGCAGGCCCTGGCCTCCAGCGAGGTTCCGGTGAAAATCCAGATGGGCCAGAACGGTCTGGGGGCCGGTACGGATCCCACCGCCGGCCGCAATGCCGCCCTGGAGAGTCAGGACGAGATTGCCCGCAAGGTGCTGGACTGCGGTACCAAGATGCTCTTCATCACCGCCGGCATGGGCGGCGGTACCGGAACCGGTGCCTCTCCCGTCATTGCCAAGATGGCCAAGGACCGCGGCATCCTGACCGTGGCCGTTGTCACCATTCCCTTCCGCAACGAAGGCAACGAAAGCCAGTCCAAGGCCGTGGACGGCATCCACGAGCTGGAGAAGAACGTGGACGCCCTCCTTATCATCAACAACGAGAAACTGTACCAGTTCTTCGGAGACACCCTCATCCAGGAAGCCTTCCCCAAGGCCGATGAAGTACTGGCCACTGCCGTGCGCGGCATCATCGAAGTGATTAGCTGCCCCGGCTACATCAATGTGGACTTCCAGGATGTGTGCAAGATGATGCGCAATTCCGGCATGGCCCTGATGGGCAGCGGCGAAGGCACCGGCAACGACCGTCTGGAGATAGCCGTGAAGGGCGCTTTCGAGAGTCCCCTGCTCAATGACTTTGATCTGAAGACGGCCAAGAACGTGCTCATCAACATCACCACCGGAAAGAACGAGCGCGGCGCCAAGATGAGTGACCTGGAACGCATTGACGACATGATTTCCGAGTACACCGGAGACGCCAACCATTTCAAGAAGGGCATCATTTGGGACGACGACCCCGAGTTTGGTGACAAGGTGCGCATCACGGCCATCGTGACGGGCTTCGAGATGGACCTGGGCGGACTGGGCCTCAACAAGGACCTGGGTAACCTGGTCATCATTGACGAGAACTTCCAGTGGGAGCAGCCCCGCCACGAAGGCGAGGTGTCCATCCCCGCTGGCCCCGACACCATCAAGATAGGCTACAACAACTCAGACAACGCCAAACACTTCAACTTTGCCTCGGACCACAAGCCTGTGCTGTGCGTAGATCCCGGTGAAAGGAAGGCCGATCTGGAAAACATCCCGGCCATCCGCCGTGCGCATTCCTAGCTTAGCGTGGACGCAAACAATTGATTGATAAATACTTAAGCAAAGTCCCCCGGGTGTTTTTAACCAGGGGGACTTTGCTTAAATAGCTGTTGTTTAAGAACTTGTATCCACGGCCTATTTGCGACCCAGGCGTTCGGCGATGAAAGTCATGCGGCGGGCGAACTCCTTGCGGCCGATGAAGCCCAGGATGGCCGCGATGCCCAGGCCGCTGGCGGCGCCCGTAAGGGCGAGACGCAGGCTGTTCATCACCTTACCCATGGGGTACTCGTTCTTCTTGATGTACTCTTCCAGCACAGTCTCCAGGGCCTCGGCCGTCATGGGACCGCGGTACATATCCAGGTCGTCGAAGCCGAACTCGGCACCGGTGATGTACTGGCACACCTCGAAGCAGTTTTCGTAGTGCTCTTCCTTCCAGAACTTGTCCACGTCCTTCGCCAGGAAGGGGGCGGTGGCGGCATCGTCAAACACCTTGGCGCGGGGATCGACGGGCCGGTTGGGATCGGCCGGCTTGGTGGGAAGACCTGCTCCTGCCTTGATGCCGAAGGCCTCGAACTGCTGGGGAGAGACGAAGAGATAGGCGGCAATGTCCCACATATCGGCCACGAAGGTGGCGCGCTCCTTCACCAGCTCCACCACGGCTTCCACGTACTCACGCGTGAAGATGTGGTTGGCGAAATCGGCCCCGAAACCTTCGAAGGCGGCTCCGGCGGTGAGGGCGTTGCAAGGGCAGTCGACCACCTTGATGCCGTGGCTCTCCAGCACGGGGATGAACAGATCCGTAAGTTCCGCCGTCGTTTTCAGACGGAGATACTCCTTATTATACCATTTGGCTTTGTCCGGGTTGAACTTGGCACCGGCTTTCTGAACCTTGTCCAGGGAGAAGGCCTGAACCAGTTCGGGCAGGGTGAACATCTCGCGGTCGTCTCCGGGGTTCCAGCCCAGGAAGGCCAGCAGGTTCACGAAGGCCTCGGGGAAGTAGCCGTCCTCACGATAGCCGTGAGAGACTTCTCCCGTCTCGGGATTCTTCCAGGCCAGCGGGAACACCGGGAAACCCAGTTTGTCACCGTCACGCTTGGAGAGTTTGCCGTTGCCGATGGGCTTGAGCAGCAGGGAAAGGTGCGCAAAGCGGGGCATGGTGTCGGTCCAGCCGAAGGCCTCGTACAGCAGATAGTGCAGAGGCAGGGACGGCAGCCATTCCTCGCCGCGGATGACCTCGGTGACTTCCATCAGGTGATCGTCCACGATGTTGGCCAGGTGGTAGGTGGGCAGTTCATCGGCCCGTTTCCACAGCACCTTGTCGTCCAGGGTGTCGGTGTTCACCTCCACGTGACCTCGGATGAGGTCGTCCATCTTGACGATGCGGTTCTCCGGCATCTTGAAGCGGACGGTCCAGTCGGTGGTTTCCTCCAGCAGGCGCTTGACCTCATCGGCCGGAAGCGTCAGGGAGTTGCGCAGTTCCTTGCGGGTGGCGGCGTTGTACATGAAGGTCTGCCCGGCGGCTTCGGCGGCGGCGCGACGCTCGTTGAGATCATCGGCACTGTCGAAGGCATAATAGGCCCAGCCGTTGGCTACCAGCTGCTCGGCATATTGCCGATAGATGGGACGGCGCTGGCTCTGGCGGTAAGGGGCGTGCGGATGCTTCGCGGAAGCGACTTCCACCACCTTGCCGTTTTCATCCACGCCCTCGTCGGGGATGATTCCGCACCAGTTGAGGGCCTCGATGATATACTGCTCGGCTCCCGGGACAAAACGATGGGAGTCGGTATCCTCAATTCGGATAATGAAGTCTCCACCTTTCTGCTTGGCATACAGGTAGTTATACAAAGCAGTGCGGACACCGCCCATGTGCAGCGGGCCGGTGGGAGACGGGGCAAATCTTACACGTGTTCTTCTTTCCATATTCTAAAATTGGAGGTGCAAAGTTAGCGGATTCCATTAAAAAGCGCAAGGGCCTGGTCTACGGAGAGAGCGTCCTCTACGCGGAAGTCACCGCTGCGGGAGCGGATGAGGCCGCTCAGGTGAGCACCGGAGCCCAGGGCTTCGCCCAGGTCGCGGGCAAAGGCGCGGATGTAGGTGCCTTTGGAGCAGGCAATGCGGATGACGGCCTCCGGAAGGCCCAGGGCCGATGTATCGGCTACGTTGATGCGGGATGAAGCGGTCGAAAGCGCGCTCCCGGGGGACTCCGCTTCGCTACGCGACGTCTCGATAAAATCCAGCAATTCCAGTTCGGAGATGTTGATTTTGCTGCGGTGGAGGGTTTCCAGGGCGGCGGCATCGAATTGGGATTCGCGGTCGGAGCCGGGAGCGACGGAACCGGACCGTTGGGCCTTATACATCTTTCTGGCGAGCTCGTAGGCGCGGACTCCGTCGACGCTTTTGGCGCTGAAAAGGGGTGCGACCTGCTCCTGCTCGCCCAGGAAGGCGGGAAGGGCGGCTTCCACATCGGCCCTGGTGATATGCTTGTAGGGGAAGGTGCGGTCCACCTCTTTCTCCAAATCATAGGACGGGGTGGTGGCGCCGAAGCGGATGCGGGCGATGTACTCCTTGTCGTGGTCCTGCAGTTCCTGAGCGCGTTTGCACGCCGGGCCGATGCACACCAGCAGCACGCCGGTGGCCAGGGGATCCAGCGTCCCCGCATGCCCCACCTTCAGGTTCTTCTTCTGGAAATGCCTGATGGCGGCGTATTTGAGCTTGCGGATGACATCGGCCGATGTCCAGCGATACGGCTTGTCCACCGCAAGGACAATGCCCTCCGGGTAATCTGCGATGTCGTGGGTATAACTCATTAGCAGGGGATCTTGTCGATTCTCTTCTGGTGACGGCCGCCCTCAAAGGGGGTGTCCAGCCAGACGCGCACGATGGCCGATGCCTCGCGGTAGCTGATGAAACGGGCGGGCAGCACGAGCACGTTGGCATTGTTGTGAAGGGCTACCAGCTTGCCGACGGCCAGGTTCCAGGCCAGGCCTGCGCGGATGCCCCGGTGCTTGTTCAAGGTCATGGCCATGCCGTTGCCAGTGCCGCAGAGGGCGATGCCCAGATCTACCTCGCCGCTTTCCACAGCCTGGGCCAGACGGTGGGCAAAGTCCGGATAGTCAACGCTGGCAGTTGTGTCGGTTCCATAATTCACCACTTCGATGCCGCGAGCTCGCAACATCTTGATTAACTTGAACTTATACTCCACGCCAGCGTGATCGTTGCAAATGCCAATAATCATAATTTCCAAATTGGTTGCGCAAAGATACGAAAAGTTTGCCGGTTTTTATTTAACTTTGCACCTCAGTATAAACTGAATAAAGAAGAAGATGAAGCATCACTTTACAATATTTTTGGCGGCCTCCCTTCTCCTGGCCGCTTGCAGCGGTTCCCACAAGGAACCCGTTTCCGTCTTTGTATGGCAGCGTGTTTCTGTCAAAACCGATATGGATTCCCTGCAGAGGGACTTCCACAATTGGAAGAGCAGAGGCATCACCGGCGTTTGCCTGGACGTTCACGGAGACATCGATCGCATTCAAGAGGCCGCCCGCCGCGCCCATCAGGAAGGACTGGAATACCACGCCTGGGTTCCCTCCATGCTTCGCAGCGACCTTCCCCACGAATGGTACGCCGTGAACCGCCTGGGCCAGAGCGCAGACGAGAACCCCAACTATAGGAATAACTACCGCTTCCTGGACCCCGCCAACCCTCAGGTGCAGGAATACCTCATTGAACAGTACACCCAGGTAGCCAGGATTCCGGATGTGGACTATGTCCGTCTGGATTTCATCCGTTACCCGGACGTCATCCTGGCCAGCGCCCTGGGAGAGTTGTACGGCATTGCCAATGAGGGCGGCGAATACGCTCCCGCAGACTATTGCTACTGCGATTTCTGCACCAAGACTTTCTTTGACCAGACCGGCATTGACATCAAATCCGTTGAAGATCCGGCCACCGTGCCCCAGTGGGCCCAGTTCCGCTGCGACCAGCTCACCCTCTTTGTGGACCGGGTGGGCCGCGCCATTCATGAAGTGGGCAAGAAAGTAAGTGTGGACGTGTTCCCCGGCCCGGGTTCTTACGCAGAGCGCATGGTGCGCCAGCAGTGGAACCAGTGGATGGTAGACATGTTCTTCCCCATGAACTACAACGACCTCTACGGAGAAGGTCCGGATTGGCTGACATCCGTGGTTGAAGAGGAAGTGCAGTCGGCCGGCGGTGTACCCGTGGTCAGCAGCCTCCGCATCTGCCGTGACTGGAAGAACCCCGCCTCCAAGGAGAACCCGGCCAGCACCGGCCTCCTTCCCTCGGAACTTCCCGTGGCCATTCACAATTCCCTGGCCGCCGGCGCTAGCGGCATCTGCCTGTACAATCCAGTACGCATGAGCCCCGAACACTGGGATGCCCTGGAAGAGGCCTTGAAGGCCGAAGCCAAGTAAATTTGGCGGTTCCAAAATTAATTCGTACATTTGCGGGCTAAAATTTTTAACAACTAAAAACTCATTGCATCATGGCAGAATATTTACAGCCTGAGAAAAAGCAAGAGATTTTCGCGAAGTACGGGAAGTCCAATAAGGACACCGGCTCTCCTGAGAGTCAGG